>NZ_JADNOH010000064.1 GCF_015557435.1 Collinsella aerofaciens | reverse complement strand
TTGGCATGAAAAGAGGACGGCATAGACCTTCTGGTCATGCCGCCCTCTTTGAATGACAAGTTGTCGCTCTGGAGCCCGCGCAGCGTCGAGCTGTTACGCGGTTTGGTAAAACCGCGTAACTAAATAAGCTTGAAGCCCTTGCGCTTGCCTACGGAGAGGGTGTCACCCAGCTTGAGGGCGCTGGGGTCGATGTTGTAGCTCTTGGGAGCCACGGCCTTGCCGTTGATCTTGACGCCGCCGCCGTCGATGTCGCGACGGGCCTGACCGGCGCTCGCCGAAAGCCCCAGGTCCTTGAGCAAGCCGGCGAGGTAGATCTGGCCCTCGTCGTTGACGGTCAGCTCAACATGCTTCTCAGGGAAGTCGGCGAGCTGGCCCTCCTTGAACACGCGATCGAACTCGGCCTGGGCCTCGTCGCCGGCGCCGGCGCCGTGGTAGGTGTCGCACAGGTCGCGGCCCAGAGCGCGCTTGAGCTCATAGGGATCGGCAGAGCCGTCGGCCAGAGCAGCGTCGATCTTGTCGACCTCGGCCGGGGTGAGTGAGCTTGCCAGGCGGTAGTACTTGCCAATCATCTCGTCGGGGATGGACATGGTCTTGCCGAACATATCCTTGGGCGCGTCGGTCAGGCCGATGTAGTTACCGTAGGACTTGGACATCTTACGGACGCCATCGGTGCCCTCGAGCAGCGGCATGGTGAGCGCGATCTGGGGCTCCATGCCCATCTTCTCCATGAGCTCACGGCCGGCGAGCAGGTTGAAGAGCTGATCGGTGCCGCCCATCTCCACGTCAGCCTTAATCATGACCGAATCGTATGCCTGCATCACGGGATACAGGAACTCGTGCAGGGCGATCGGCGTCTGAGACTGGTAGCGCTTGGTAAAGTCATCGCGCTCAAGAATACGGGCGACGGTGAACTTGGAGCACACCTGCAGCAGACCGGCCAGATCCATCGACAGGATCCAGTCACCGTTGTGCACGATGGTGGTCTTCTCGGGATCCAGGATCTTCATGGCCTGGCTCACGTAGGTCTCGGCGTTGGCCTCGATCTGCTCCTGCGAAAGCTGCGGGCGGGTGGAGTTCTTGCCCGAGGGGTCGCCAATCAGCGCGGTACCGTTGCCGATGATGAGGGTGACGTTGTGGCCCAGGTCCTGGAATTGGCGCATCTTGCGCAGCGGCACGGCGTGGCCCAGGTGCAGGTCGGGGCTGGTGGGGTCGACGCCGAGCTTGATGTTGAGGGGCTCGCCCTTCTCAAGCTTCTTGCGAAGGTCGGCCTCGGGGACGATCTGCGCGGCGCCCGAGGTGATGATACGCATTTGCTCGTCAACAGACAGCATTGGGTATCCTCCTTTTGCTATAGCACCCTCGCCGAAAACGGCGGTGCTGGAAGTCCATAAACTCTCTTATGATAACAAACTGACGCGACGCAGCACCTACGACAGGAAAATCCTCGTCCTGCCGCATGCGTCAACAGCGACCGGCAGGCGCGTGCCGTCACGCTCGACCAGATAGCGCACCTGCCTGCGACGCAAGCAGTCTCGGCAACGGACCTGCCCCGTCGCATCGGTGGCGCAGATGCCCTCGGCGGTCAACAGGCAGCGTTCGCATACCATAAGCTCGGGACGGTCGGCGTCGACCGGACCCAAGACGCCGGGTTCAGCAGCCAGCTCGGCAATACGCTCCCTGTCATTGCCGAGCAACTCGGCAGGCAAGTATACCCACCCCGCGCCAAGGCTCCGCATCCAAGCAAGCGTGGCCCGATTGGCACAGAACACCGGCGCCGCCACGTCAAACGCCGTGCCCAGCTCGCGGGCGATCGCCACCTGTCCCAGATTGCGGCAGACGACGCGCCCGGCACGTTGCATAAGCGCCCGAGTCCGCTCGGCGTCGCCTGCGCGGCACACTTCGTCAAGCACCACCGTCGCATCGGACAGACCACACTCATCGCGCGGATCCACATCCATCAGCTCCCAGGCAAAGACCATACGAGCAAAAGCCTCACGCTTTGCCGGCCCCGCCAACTCCGTCGGCACGTCGCCATCTGCCAGAACGCCCTCAAACGGCAACACCTCAACGGACCGCTCAACAGGCGTGACCGCATCTGCCTCGGCCCGCATGCGCTCCAACACCGTTGTCGTCTGCCCCAGCACGCCGGCGCTACGAATCAAATAGACCTCGCAGCCCGCGTCCACCTTGCGTTTGCAATGCACGACGATGCGCTCTCCCGCAACGGCATCCACGGGGCAAGGCACCTGCGGCCAGCGCTTGGGCACATCGGGACGCGCGTCGGCACCCGGGTAAAATCGGATCTCGAGCGTATCACCCGCCGCCACGGCGGCATCAAGCTCAACCGTCACCTCTTCGTGACCCACCGCCACCAAGTGGCCCACGCGCACACCCTGGTTGATCGCGCGCTCAAAGCTCATGAGCTCGGCGCCCGAACGGCCCCGCAGATACGCATCGGTAAAGCCGCGGTTGAACGACCTTCCCAGCTCGCGCTCAAGCGCCGGCACCGCATCGGCATCCCATGTGCCGTCGCGCAGCATATCGAGCGCCCGACGCCACACCCTCACCACGTTAAAGACGTAGTCGGGATTCTTCATGCGGCCCTCGATCTTGAGCGATGCCACGCCGGCGGCAACAAGCTCGGGCAGATGCGCGATACCCAGATAGTCACGCGGACAAAGCAGGCGATCCCCTTCGACAGCGACAACACTCTGCCCCGCCTCGTCCACCAAGTCATAGGACAGGCGGCACGGTTGCGTGCAGTCGCCGCGCATCGCAGAGCGGCCACGTCGAAGGGCAGAGAACCCGCACGCACCCGAGTATCCAATGCAAATAGCGCCGTGACAGAACACCTCGATGGGCACGCCGGTAGCGCAAAGCGTCCCGATCTCCGCCACGCTCAGCTCGCGCGCCGTCGTCACGCGCTCAACTCCCAACTCCTTGGCAGCCAACTGCACAGCACCCTCGCTATGGGCGCCCGCTTGGGTGGACAGGTGAATCTCGACCCCCGGAATCGCCGCACGAAGCGCGCAAGCCAGCCCGGTATCTGCCACGATCAGCGCATCGGCACCCAACGCGTGCGCATGCGCCCCCAACGCCACGGCATCGGCAAGCTCATCATCGAACACGAACACGTTGAGCGTCACATACACACGCACGCCATGGGCATGGGCCACGGCACAACCGCGCGCGAACTCATCATCGCTAAAGCCATGCGCGCTCACTCGAGCGTTGAATCCGTCCAGCCCCGCATAGATGGCATCGGCACCCGCCGCAATCGCCGCGAGCATCTGGTCGAGCCCGCCAGCAGGCGCCAGCAGTTCGGGCAGCGCCGCTCCAGCCGCCGCCAACTCGCTTTCGCATTGTCCGCTCGGTTCCATCTGCCGAATCGCCATCGGTAAACTCCTTGCCAAGGTGTGCTTTCACTCTGAAAATTGCTGCCAACCAGCATACACGAGGCTTCGTGCGCCCCGATTGGTTTATCGTGTAATAACTTATGTCCATCCTGCCAGGCAGCATACCTGCCGCCTGGCACGACATACCCGGAGGTCAATATATGGGTCCTCGCCAACGACAGGGACGCAGTCGCTCCAAGACACATGTCCTTCCCATGATCTTGCTCTCGTTTTTGGGCTTTCTGCTTATCGCGGGCGTAGCGTTTGGCATCGGCATGATCGGCAACGTCAACCGCTGGCTGTCCGACCTGCCCGACTACACCGACGCCAACGCTTATCTGGTCAGTGAGCCCACCGAAATCGTCGACTGCAACGGCAACAAGATCGCGAGCTTCTACACTCAAAACCGCAAGTCCATCACCAAGGACCAGGTGTCCCCGTACGTGCTGCAGGGCACTGTCGACGTTGAGGACGAACGCTTCTACGAGCATGGCGGCATCGACCTTTGGGGCATTGCGCGCGCATCGGTGGCGACCCTCACCGGCGGCCACGAGGGCGCATCGACCATCACCCAGCAGCTGGTTCGCAACACCATCTTGCAGGAGGAACAATTCGACTCGACCATCGAGCGTAAGGTGCGCGAGGCCTATATCGCCATCAAGATGGAGGATATGTACTCCAAGGACGAGATCCTCATGATGTACCTCAACACCATCTACTACGGCCATGGAGCATATGGTATCGAGGCCGCCGCCGAGACCTATCTGTCCAAGACCGCCGCCGACCTCACCCTGAGCGAGGCCGCGCTGCTCATCGGCCTTCCCAACTCGCCCTCGCAGTACGACCCCACGGTTAATCCCGACCTGGCGCTGTCCCGCCGCAACAAGGTTCTGGACAACATGCTGCGTCTGGGCCACATCACGCAGGAAGAGCACGATGCCGCGCAGGCCGAGCCCATCACGCTTAACGTGACCGAGATTTCGGGCAGTGGCGTCGATGTGTACTCTCAACCCTACTTTGTCTCCTACGTTAAGCAGCTGCTTGAGCAGGAGTTCTCCACCGACGTGCTCTTTAAGGGCGGTCTGACCGTCAAGACCACCATCGACCCCACCATGCAGCAGGTAGCCGAGGAGGCTGTGCGCGCGCAGCTCGACACGCTTTCGCTCGACGGCCTGGACATGGGCATGGTCGTCGTTGACCCCAAGACCGGCTACATCAAGTGCATGGTGGGCGGCTACGACTACAACGCCGACGAGAATCATGTGAACCACGCTACGGCAAAGCGCCCCGTGGGCTCCACGTTTAAGGCCTTTACGCTGGCAACTGCCATCCAAAACGGCATGAACCCCAACGTCACCCTCAACTGCAACTCGCCTCTTACAGCCAAGGGCACCACGACCAAGGTGCAAAACTATGCCAACCAGAGCTATGGCAACATCACGCTTAAGCAGGCAACGGCATACTCATCCAACACCGGCTACATTCAGGTGGCAGAAGCCATCGGCAACAACAAGATCATGTCGCTCGTCAAAAAGCTCGGCATCGATCCCGCCAAGGACAATATCGAGGACGTTCCCGTCATGACGCTCGGCACCGGGTCCATCTCGCCGCTCGAGATGGCATCAGCCTACGCCACTTTTGCCAACGGCGGCTATTATCGCCAGCCGATCGCCATCACCGAGATCGACTCGCGTACCGGCTCGGTTCTGTACCAGCACACCGACAATCCCACGCAGGTACTCACCGAAGGCGAGGCTGCCGCGGTTACCGACGTTCTATCCGGTGTCATGCAGGGCAGCGGCACGGGTGCCGCCGGCGCGCTGAGCGTCAACCAGCCCTATGCCGGCAAGACGGGCACCACCGACAACACCACCAACCTGTGGTTCTGCGGCTACACGCCGCAACTGGCATGCGCCCTGTGGACCGGTTATTCCGCAGGCGAGATTCCCATCCAAAAGTACGGCACGGACCTGCTGGGAGACAGCACCAACCTGCCCGTCTTTAAAAAGTTCATGAACACCGTTTTGGCCGGAACCGAGCGCGAGGAGTTCGCGACCGGAACGGCTCCCACGTACAAGAACAATAACGTCTGGAAGTTCTACGGCACAAACAATAAAAAGGAAGACAAAGAGGACGAAGACAAGGAAAAAGAAGAGGAAAAGGAAGAGACCACCACAACCACCACAACCACCACAACGACAACCACGACCACTGAAACCCCGGGCGGCGACACCACCGGCGATAGCGGTACGACAGGTGGCGACGGGGGCACGGGTGGCGACGGTGGCACGCCGACGCCCACACCCGATCCTACGCCCACGCCCGATCCTACGCCCACGCCCGACCCCTCTACGGGCCAGTAAGCGCAAAGGACGACTGACACCAAGGCGCCCGAGCAGCACGTACGCTGCTCGGGCGCTTCTTTATTTCGGCAGATACCACAAGATGCCACGACGGCTCCGGCTACAGGACCGATAGGGCAACAGGCACTGACATGCAAAAAGGGCGCTGACCTTCGTCAACGCCCTCGGCAATTACCTATAGCAACAATCGGCACAGCAGCAGTGCCGCTACTCCCCTACTTGTGAGAGTTACTCAGCTTGTTGATGAGCGCCTCAAGGCGCTCGCCGTCCTCGGCCGTCTGCGCAATGACCAAGATCGTGTCGTTGCCGGCAAGCGAGCCGAGCACGTCGGGCAGCTCCGCAGCATCGACAGCTGCGGCAATACCAGAAGCCGTACCGGGCTGTGCCTTGATCATAACCAGATTATCGGTGCGCAGTACGCCGGTAACCAACTCGGACACCATGCGCTGCAGATGCAGGTCCTCGGCAAGGACATAGATGCCCTCGGGGAGCTTACGCAGTCCCATGTCCGCGATATCGCGCGAAACGGTCGCCTGCGTGCAATCGAAACCCATGGCGCGAAGCTCGTCTACCAAAACGCGCTGCGTGCGTACGTCCTTATTGCGAACAATATCTCTGATGGCATCCTGGCGCCCATTGCGTTTTTTGGCCATACAAAACCTCACTCCAAAAGATTGCGGAGACAATCACTTAGTGATTGAATAGTTTAGCGCTATTTGAGGGTTTTAGTGAATAAGAACGCATTTCGAAACAATTCCATGCAATTTATTTCGAAAATCACGCTACTAGACTGTCTTGGCGCTCGAACGATTGAAAAAGGCCGCCAGATGCGTATACAACGCACACCGCGTGGGCTTGGCGCTGGCTATCGAACCATAGAGCAGACCTAGACCACGATGATTGCCCTTAAGGGCCGCAACCATCTGACGGGTACGCTGCGCTTCGAGCATATCATGCAAACGGGCCGAACGCTCTATTGAAGACACCCCATGGGGGCTCAGACACAAATTATCGATGCAGGCAACCAGACCGGCGTAGTAATACTGCTGGCAGACCAGTTTCAACTGATCGCTACCGCCCGCGACGGCAAGCGAGTCGGCAAGCCTGTCGAGCGCCCCGATATCATCAGAAAGCCTGGCAAACATCGTGGGGTCAAATGTCTCCGTAATCGACGGCGCCACTGCATGAAAACGAGCACGGCCACATCCCGAAACGCGCTTTGCCCGCGAAAGCGCGAACGTCAAAAAAGACACCGTGCGAAACGCATCGCCATGCGCAAGGCACGCCTCAAAGAGGGCGCGATCATACAGCACGCCAGAGGTCTGTCGGATTAAACCACAGGAGACCAATAGGGTCAGGCAAGCCGCTCGGTCCTCATCTTCAGAAACGGATGTCGCGTCCAAAACTCGGGAATGACGCTCGCGGTGAACATCGTAGTGATCAAGCGAAACAGAGGGAAACACGATGTCAGCCGAATCGTCGCAGGAGCTTTCGACCATCTGCGAAAGGGACTGCGGCGCAAACCACTCATTGGCATTCATCGCAATGATCTGGGAGCCGCGCGAAGCCGCAAAGCCGGCACGCAGGCAGGCGCCAGGCGCTGGGTCCTCAACATCAATCAAATCAATATGAATGTCTCTGCCGGCAGCAACTTCGAGCGAATGGTGCACACCAGCTGCCACACCGCGGCAAACGACGACAATTTGCAAATCGTAGAGGTCTTGGTTCTGGACACTCTCGAGAGCGCGCATCGCATAGCTGGGCGAACCCTCAACAATCAGGATCACCGAAAGTCGCGGATGCGAACCACGTCGAACCAAGTTTTCCGTCCTCTCGACAGCTAGTAACAAACTGCCGTTCATGGTACACCCCGTCAATTAATGCGGGCGGTCGCCCGTCGCGATGCACGTCAAGAACAGATGTTGCACACGCCCCGCCCACAGGCACCGCACACAAAGATTGCCGTCAGGCAGCCACTTCCCTAATCGAGCACCACAAGCTCGGTGGGGTCGTAGTCCACGCCCATAAAGGTAAGACCGCATGCAGGCGCCGTAGGACCAGCAACGGAGCGATCGCAGGCATCAATTACCTCGCGCATCCACTCGGGATCGCGGCGATGCATGCCGATCTCGACGAGGGTGCCCACAATGGTTCGCACCATCGAATGTAAAAACGCGTTGCCCTCGATGGTAAACGTGAGGATGTCCTCGCCAAAGGCGACCTCATGGCCAAACTCGGCACGCATTACACAACGGTGCGTAGGTTTGCCCACGGCAGAGGCGACCTTGCAAAAGCTCTTAAAGTCCTGCTCGCCCAAAAGCGCAGGGCAGGCGGCCGCCATCGCATCGACGTCGAGGGGATAGCGATGCCACCACACAGCACCGCGTGACAGCACGGGGCGCGCGTCACGGCCGGCAATGCGATAGGTGTAAGTGCGAGAACGCGCATCAAAGCGCGCAGAAAAGCCCTTACGCGCCTTGTAGACCTCGTTGATGGCGATATCTTTGGGCAGCAGGGCATCCATAGCCCTCAGCCACCTACGGCGCGTACACGCAAGCTCAGCGTCCGTTACGGGCACGCTGATGTATTGGGCCACCGCATGCACGCCGGCATCGGTACGTCCCGCGCACGTCAGATCGATTGGGCGGCGCAGCAACGTCTCGATTGCACGGCGTAACTCACCCGCAACCGTCGTCTGGCCCGGCTGCTCGGCAAATCCGCTATAGGAGGAGCCGTCGTAGGCCACACGAAATACAAGGGTGGCGTCGAGCTCGGGGCTCAAATTGAAATCAGACGGCGCAGTCATGGGCGCTCCCAACAAACTAGCAACGGTATTGCGACAAAAAAGAGGGGTACGCGAACGTACCCCTCGAATATAGCCTATGCAGACGGAATGTCTACTCAGCGGTCTCCTCGGCAGGAGCCTCCTCGACAGCCTCGACCTTCTTGGGAGCAGCGGCCTTCTTGGGGGCCGGAGCAGCCTTCTTGGCCTTAGGCGTGCAAGGCTCGGTGACGAGCTCCATGATAACGATGGGAGCGTTGTCGCCCTTGCGGTTACCGAGCTTCATGATGCGGGTGTAACCGCCGTTGCGGTCCTGCCACATGCCCTGAGCAGCCTTGTCGAAGATCTCGGCAACGAGCTGCTTATCGCCGAGCTTGGCGATAGCCAGACGACGAGAGTGCAGGTCGCCCTTCTTGGCCCAGGTGATGATCGGATCGACGACCGAACGCAGCGCCTTAGCGCGGGTCTCGGTGGTCTTGATGCGGTCGTTCTCGAAGAGGGCCTTAGCAAGGCTCTTCTTCATGGCCTTGGTGTGGCTCGCATCGGTGCCGAGCTTCAGGCCCTTCTTAACGTTGTGACGCATGGTCTAGTTTCTCCTCAAATATGCGAAGCATTAAGCCTTCAGGCTCAGGCCCATGGACTCAAGCTTGTCCTTCACTTCCTCGATCGACTTAACACCGAAGTTACGGATGTTGAGCAGATCGTTCTCCGAGAACTCAACGAGCTGACGGACCGAGTGAATGCTGGCGCGCTTAAGGCAGTTGTAGGAACGAACGGAAAGGTCCAGATCCTCGATCTGCTTGTCCAGCTCGGCGTTGTCGTTGGTAACCTCGGGAGCGAAGATCGAAGCCTCCTCCTCGACCTCGGGGGTCTCGGCAAGGTTCATAAAGGCGGCCATATGCTGGTTGATGATATTGGCAGCCTGGACCACGGCGTCGCGCGGGGCGATGGAGCCGTTGGTCTCGATCTCGAGGACAAGGCGGTCGTAGTCGGTGTGCTGGCCGACACGGCAAGCCTCAACGAGCTTGGCGCAACGGGAAACCGGCGAGTACAGCGAGTCGACGTGGATCACACCGATGGGATCGTTGTCGCGCTTGTTGGCCTCGCCAGAAACATAGCCACGGCCATAGCCGATGCGCATGCTCATGGTGAGATGGCCGCCCTCGGTGAGCGTAGCAATGTGCTGCTCGGGGTTGACCAGCTCAAACTCGGACGGAATAAAGAAGTCCGCACCGGTGACCTCGCAAGGGCCGTCAACCGAGATGGTGGCGGTTGCCTCGTCGGTCGTGCCGAGAGCCCTGAAGACAAGACCCTTGACATTCAGGACGATATCGGTGACATCCTCGACCATGTTAGGGATGGTCATGAACTCGTGCTGCGCACCATCGATCTGAATGGCCTCGACGGCGGCACCCTCGAGCGAGGACAGAAGAACACGACGAAGCGAGTTGCCCAGCGTATCGCCGTAGCCACGCTCGAGCGGCTCGACGGAGACACGAGCAGAGGTCTCGTTGATCTCTTCGACCTGAACCTGAGGCCTAATGAATTCTGACATGTATTACCTCCAGCCTCAGCAGCCCGGATGGACTACTTAGAGTAGAGCTCGACGATGAGCTGCTCGTTGATATCACCGCTGATCTGCTCACGCGTCGGCAGAGCGAGCACGTTACCAGACAGCTTCTCGATATCGACCTCGAGCCAGCCAGGGACCTCAAAGCGCTCGGAGGAAATCAGGGCCTCCTTGATGGGGAGGAGGTCACGGAACTTCTCGCCGACAGCGACGACGTCGCCGGCCTTGACGCGGTAGGACGGGATGTCCACGCGCTTGCCGTTCACGGTGAAGTGACCGTGACGGACGGACTGACGAGCCTCTTTGCGGGTGCGGGCGAAGCCAAGACGGAAGACGACGTTGTCGAGGCGAGACTCAAGGATAATCATGAGGTTCTCACCGGTGACGCCGTTCATCTTACGGGCCTTGTTGAAGTAGCCGTGGAACTGCTTCTCCAGAACGCCATAGATGAACTTGACCTTCTGCTTCTCACGCAGCTGCATGCCGTACTCAGATTCCTTGCGACGGCGCTTGGGCTGACGGATAGATTCCTTCTTGCTGCTGTAACCGAGCTCAGCGGGATCGATCCCGAGCTGACGGCAGCGCTTAAGAACAGGAGTCCTGTCGATTGCCATATTGATACGATCCTTTCAGTTACACGCGGCGACGCTTCTTGGGGCGGCAGCCGTTGTGCGGAATGGGGGTCTTGTCCTGGATGCTCGAGACCTCGAGGCCAGCAGCCTGGAGGGAGCGGATGGCGGTCTCACGACCGGAGCCGGGGCCCTTGACGAAGACGGAAACCTTCTTCATGCCGTGCTCCATGGCCTGCTTGGCAGCAGCCTCGGCAGCCATCTGGGCAGCGAACGGCGTGGACTTACGGGAGCCCTTGAAGCCCACCTGGCCAGCCGACTTCCAGGAAATGACGTTGCCCTGGGGATCGGTGATCGAAACGATCGTGTTGTTGAACGTAGAACGAATGTGAGCCTGGCCCACGGAAATGTTCTTACGGTCCGCGCGCTTCAGACGGGCAGCGCGAACGTTCTTCTTAGCAGTAGCCATCTATCTAGCGCTCCTTATTTCTTCTTCTTAGCACCGATCTGACGCTTCGGGCCCTTGCGGGTACGAGCGTTAGTGTGGGTGCGCTGGCCGCGGACCGGGAGGCCCTTGCGGTGACGAAGGCCGCGGTTGCAGCCGATGTCCATAAGGCGCTTGACGTTCTGGTTGCGCTCACGGCGGAGGTCGCCCTCAACCATGATCTGATTCTTATCGATATAATCGCGGATGGCGTTAACCTCATCCTCGGTGAGGTCCTTAACGCGCGTATCCACGTTAACGTTGCACTCGACGCAAATCTTCGTCGCAGTGGTGCGGCCGATGCCGTAAATGTAGGTCAGACCGATCTCAACGCGCTTCTCACGCGGGAGGTCGACACCATTAATACGGGCCAACGTAGTCTCCTCTCTTAACCCTGACGCTGCTTATGACGGGGGTTCTCGCAAATGACGAGGACCTTGCCATGGCGCCTAATGATTTTGCACTTATCGCACATCTTCTTGACCGAAGGACGTACCTTCATCGTTCTTCCTTTCGGTAGCGCTCAAACTACTTCCCTACTATCTACTCGCCCAGCCGCAGGCGTTTAAAACTATGGCTGGTCTTCACACGCAAACCGACCGTAGGTTGAGCTAAGCCTGCAGTCGGAAAAGAGCGTGTATGCGTGTCGCTATTTATAGCGATAGGTGATGCGACCGCGGGTCAGGTCGTACGGGGAAAGCTCCACGACAACCCTGTCACCGGGGAGAATGCGGATGTAATTCATTCGGATCTTGCCAGAAATGTTGCACAGAACCGAATGACCGTTCTCGAGCTCAACCTTAAACATGGCGTTGGGCAGCGGCTCCTTTACCGTACCCTCGAGCTCAATTGCGTCTTCCTTCTTCACAAGCAATCATCTTTCTCTAGAAAACGACAGCGATTGAGTATTCTACAATACGCATGCACGTATCGTAATATCTTCGTAATGGCTCCACATCTACGTGGAACTTGTTACATTTGAAATGTAAAACAAAGCCGTTCCCTGATGCCCAAGATCGCCTTGAAATGAGAAGGAATAGACCTTAGGGTCATACCTTCGAAATTGAAAGGCGAGGTTGGGCATCAGGGGGCGGCGACTTTTACATTTCTCCGCCTTGGAGGGAGCACCAAGCACCTTGGGCATCCGTGGTAAGAATCACCGGACCGTCATTGGTAATGGCGACGGTGTTCTCATAATGCGCGGCGGGCAGGTGGTCGTTGGTCGTAACGATCCAACCATCGGAGCCCGTGCTCACATGATTGGAACCCATCGTAACCATCGGCTCGATGGCGATGACCATACCGGCCTGAAGGCGAACGCCTCTCCCCTTCTTTCCATAATTTGGAACGTTGGGGTCCTCGTGCATCACGCGGCCAATACCATGCCCCACGTAATCGCGAAGCACGCCGTAACCGTGAGACTCGGCGAGGGACTGAACGGCATAGCCGACGTCCCCGATATGGTTACCGGGAACAGCCTGCTCGATGGCAGCCTTTAGGCAATCGCGCGTAATCTCGCACAGGGCCTTGGCCTCGGGCGTGGGGGTGCCGACGAAAAACGTCCAAGCATTATCGCCAACCCAACCGTCAACGACGGCTCCCGTATCGATGGAGATGATATCGCCATCGCGCAGGATCATGTCAGGGTTGGGAATACCGTGAACCACGGCATCGTTGATCGATGCGCAAATGGTCCCCGGGAACCCGCCGTAACCCTTAAAGGCAGGGGTGCCGCCATGCATGCGGATAATCTGCTCCGCAAGCTGATCGAGTTCGAAGGTCGACACGCCGGGGCGAACCATGGCTCCAACGTGGCGGAGCGCCATCTTAGATAGCGCTCCTGCCTTCTTCATCTGCTCAATTTGCGTTGCAGACTTAATCTTGATCATAGACCGAGAGCCTCTTTGACATCCCCGTACACGGTCTCGCGAGCCTGGTCACCGTTGACCGACTTGAGCAGACCCTGGCCACGATAGTAGTCGACGAGCGGGCTCGTGGACTTCTCGTAGACGTCGAGACGGTTCTTGATGGTCTCCGGCTTGTCGTCGTCGCGCTGATACATCTCGCCGCCGCACTTGGGGCAGGTGGCATCGGCAGCGGTGCCGGTGTAACCGCAGGCGCGGCAGGTGCGACGAGAAGACAGGCGATCGATGATGACCTCGGGGGCCACATCGACCAGAAGGGCGCAGTCGATCTCGCGACCCATAGCGGAGAGCTCGGAATCGAGCGTTACGGCCTGGGCGGTGTTGCGCGGGAAGCCGTCGAGGATGAAGCCCTGCTGGGCGTCATCGGCGGCAAGGCGCTCCTTGACAAGGTCGATCACGAGCTGGTCGGGAACGAGCTCGCCAGCGTCCATGTACTTCTTAGCCTGAATACCAAGCTCGGTGCCACCCTTAACGGCAGCACGCAGCAGGTCGCCCGTGGAAATGTGAGCGACGCCAAACTCGGCGACGAGCTCCTGTGCGACGGTGCCCTTACCGGCACCCGGAGCTCCGAGCAATACGAGGTTCATGAGCAATCCTCCTCTAGCCTATTTAAAGAATCCATCGTAATCATACATCTTGATCTGGCCTTCGAGCTTATCGACCGTGTCGAGCACGACGCCGACCATGATGAGGATGGACGTGCCGCCAAATGCCTGGATCAGATGGTTACCCGTGAAGGAGAAGATGATCGAAGGCACGATGGCGATGAGCGCCAAAAAGACAGCGCTGGGAAGCGTGATCTTGTTGAGCGCGTTCTTGATGTAGGCCGCGGTAGCCCTACCCGGACGGACGCCCGGAATAAAGCCGCCCTGCTTCTTAAGGTTGTCGGCCGTGTCATCGGGGTTGAACACCATGGAGGTGTAGAAGTACGCGAAGAACACGATGAGGACAACATTAAGCACCCAGTTGAGCCAACCGGTCGAAAGCGCAGAGGCAACTGCCTGAATCCAGCCGATGCCGGGGAAGAACACGGCAATCTGAGCCGGGAAGTACAGCAGCGCCGAAGCGAAGATGATCGGCACGACGCCCGCGGTGTTGACCTTGATGGGCAGGTAGGTGGTCTGGCCACCCATCATGCGACGGCCCACGACGCGCTTGGCGTAGGAGACCGGAATGCGGCGCTGGCCGCGCTCAAGGAAAACGATCAGCGGGATGACCAGCAGGATGATGGCGCAGATGATCACCATGGTGATGATGCCACCGGCATTGCCCTCGGTGCTGGAGAAGATCGCCTGCGGCAGACCGGCCATGATGTTCGCAAAGATGATCAGCGACATGCCATTGCCGATACCGCGCTGGGTGATGAGCTCACCAATCCACATGATCAGCATGGCGCCCGCGGTGAGCGTGCCGACGATCATGAGGTCAAAGATGATCTCGGGAGCGCCGGCGCCAGTAAAGCTGATGCCGAAGCTCTTAAAGAGAAAGAGGTAACCCACGGAGTTGAGGATTGCCAGAGCCAGGGTGAGGTAACGCGAATACTGCGTAATCTTGGTCTGACCGACCTCGCCCTCGCGGGCAAGCTCATGCAGGGAAGGCACAACGGCCTGGAGCATCTGGAGGATGATCGAGCTGGTGATGTAAGGCATGATGCCCAGGGAGAACACCGAAACATAGCTCAACGCGCCACCAGAGAAAAGATTCAGGAGGGCCATAGCACCTGCGGCGACCGAATTGTTATCGGTCGAGAAAAGGCCCAGCATCCCCTGGAAGGGAATGCCGGGCACAGGAACGTGCGCACCAATGCGGTACACGACGAGCATAGCTATGGTAAAAAGAATCTTTTCGCGCAATTCTTTGATGCGGAAAGCATTCTTAAGACCATTTAGCACGGCAGCTCGACCTTTCCGCCGGCGGCCTCGATCTTGGCCTGCGCAGAAGCGCTGACCTTGTCGACCTTGACCGTGAACTTCTTGGTGAGCTCACCATTGCCGAGCACCTTGACGGGCTCGAACTCGCTCTTGGTGATGCGAGCGGCCTTAAGAGCGGCACCGTCGATCACAGCGCCGTCCTCGAACTTGCGCTCGAGACGCTCAACGTTAACGGCGGTGTACTCGATACGACGGGGGTTGCGGAAGCCCGGAAGCTTGGGCAGGCGCATAGCCAGCGGAGTCTGGCCACCCTCGAAGCCGGCACCCTTGGTGCCGCCAGAGCGAGAGCCCTGGCCCTTCTGACCGCGGCCAGAAGTGGTGCCGTGACCCGAAGAATTGCCACGGCCGACGCGCTTGCGGTTCTTGGTGGAACCGGGCGCGGGAGTAAGATCGTGAAGCTGCATTTGCTACTCCTCTACAATCTCGACAAGGTGCTTGACCTTGAAGATCATGCCGCGGACGGACTCGTTGTCAGCAATCTCGCGAACCTCGCGGATCCTGTGGAGACCGAGGGCACGGACAGTACGGACCTGGTCCTGCTTGCAACCGTTGGTGCTGCGGACCTGCTTGATCTTGATGGTGTCAGCCATGCTTAGTTCTCCTTACCGACGAACATCTCGGAGACCGTCAGGCCACGGCGAGCCGCGACGTCCTCAGGGCTGGAGAGCTCCTTGAGGCCCTCGACGGCAGCCTTGATGATGTTGAGGCCGTTGTCGGTACCGAGGGACTTGGACAGGACGTTCTTGATGCCGGCAAGCTCGAAGAGGGGACGCACAGCGCCGCCGGCGATAACGCCGGTACCCTCGACAGCGGGCTTGATGATGATGCGGCCGGCACCAAAGTGGCCGAGAACCTCGTGCGGAATGGTGCCCTGCTCGGTCACCGGCACGTGGAACATGTTCTTCTTGGCATCGAGAGACGCCTTGGAGATGGCCATGGGCACCTCAGCGGACTTGCCCATGCCAACGCCGACGTTGCCCTTGCCGTCGCCAACGACGACGAGAGCGACGAGGCTCATGCGACGACCGCCCTTGACGGTCTTCGACACGCGGTTGATGTAAACGACGCGCTCCTCGAACTCGGAGGCCTCGCGCTGCTGCTTCTGATTACGAGCCATGTGCTACATACCTCCTAGAACTCGAGACCGGCGGCACGAGCACCGTCGGCGAGGGCCTTGACGCGGCCATGGTAGATACGGCCACCACGATCGAAAGCGACCTTGGTGATGCCGGCCTCGATGGCACGCTTGCCAACGAGCTGACCGACCTTCTCCGCAGCCTCCTTGTTCGAGGTGTGGGTGCCCTTGAACTCGGCCTCGAGGGTCGAGGCGGAGACGAGCGTCAGGCTGGAGCCCTTGCTGTCGTCGATGATCTGGGCATAGATGTTGGCGTTAGTACGGGTCACGCGAAGACGCGGACGCTCGGCGGTACCCGAGACCTTGCCGCGAACACGACGCTGACGACGCTTGAGGCCTTCCAGCTTCGCCTTATGCTTGTTCATACGTAAACTCCTAAAAAGGTTGATCTTGCCAGCACCTAACGGGGTGCTGGTCTTATGCGAGTAAGTCGGTTACGACTACTTGGCGGCCTTACCCAGCTTGCGGCGGATGTGCTCGCCAACATAGTGGATACCCTTGCCCTTGTAAGGCTCGGGAGGACGATGGCCGCGGATCTCAGCGGCGATCTGACCGACCTGCTGCTTGTTGATACCCTTGACGTTCACGTGGGTGTTGTCGGGAACCTCGAAGGTGATGCCCTCGGGAGCCTCGACGATCACGGGGTGCGAGAAGCCCAGGGAGAACTCGAGGTTCTTGCCCTTCTGCTGCACGCGGTAACCGACGCCGGCGAGCTCGAGCTTCTTCTCGAAGCCCTCGGAAACGCCAACAACCATGTTGTGGATGAGGGCGCGGGTGAGGCCGTGGCGGGCACGGGTCTCACGCTCGTCGTCGGGACGGGAAACGGTGAGGACGTTGTCCTCGACGTTGATGGTGAGCTTCTCAAAAACATCGAGCTCGAGCTGGCCCTTGGGGCCCTTGACGACAACGTTGTTGCCGTTGACTGCCACTTCGACTCCGGCGGGAATCTGGACAGGCTTATTACCGATACGAGACACGGTGATCTCCTTTCCTTCTACCTACCGACCGAATTACCAGACGTAAGCGATGATCTCGCCGCCGACGTTGTGCTTGCGAGCATCGCGGTCGGTCATGACGCCATGGCTGGTGGAAATAATGGCGGTACCAAGGCCACCGCGGACGCGGGGCATGTCGGCAACGCCGGTGTACTTACGCAGGCCCGGCTTGGAAATGCGGCGGATGCCGTTGATGACCTTAGCCTTCTTGGGACCATACTTAAGCGTGATGTGCAGAGTCTTCTGGGGCACGGTGTCCTCGACATCGTAGCCCTCGATGTAGCCCTCCTCGTGCAGAACACGAGCGATCTCGACGAGCTTCTTGCTGCTCGGCATGGAGACCGTGGCCTTGTTCACAGAGTTAGCGTTACGGATGCGCGTAAGCATATCTGCGATCGGGTCTGTAAGGTTCATACAGATTCTCCTTCGTTCTTGATGAACACGTGCTCTTGGTTCTTCGCCGCCCTTAACGGCAAAGCCTATTTAGCGCGTTTTCCCTGTTCCAAACGGATGCTTGAAACGCTGGTAGTGACTTACCAGCTGGCCTTCTTAACGCCGGGAAGCTCGCCCTTGAGTGCAAGCTCACGGAAGCAGACACGGCACAGGCCGAACTTGCGGTACACAGAGTGCGGACGGCCGCAGCGCTGGCAGCGCGTGTACTCACGAGTAGAGAACTTCTGCTTGCGATTGCACTTGACGATCATCGATGTCTTAGCCACTTATATCCTCCTCACATAGAGTATTGTTCGCCCCAAGCGCCGCCCCCTTGTGGAAACGGCGCTTATAGGGCAGGTGAACCTATTTCTTGAACGGGAAACCGAAGGCGTCCAGAAGGGCCTTGGCCTCCTCATCGGTGTTGGCGGTGGTCACGAAAGTGATGTCCATACCACGCTGGTGATCGACGGAGTCGAAGTCGATCTCGGGGAAGATGAGCTGCTCGGTGACGCCCATGGAGAAGTTACCACGGCCGTCGAAGCTCTTGGCGGAGATGCCGCGGAAGTCGCGGATACGGGGGATCGCGACGGAGGTCAGACGATCGAAGAACTCCCACATACGGTCGCCACGCAGGGTAACCTTGCAGCCGATCGGCATACCAGCGCGCAGGCGGAAGGTAGCGATGGACTTGCGGGCACGGGTGATCATCGGCTGCTGGCCGGTGATGGCACGCAGGTCGCGCACGGCACCGTCGATGGCCTTGGAATCGGTAGCGGCCTCGCCGACACCCATGTTCACGACGATCTTCTCAAACTTGGGGATCATCATGACGTTCTCGTACTGGAACTTGTCCTGAAGCTGCTGCTTGACCTCGTTGTTGTACTTGGTCTTCAGACGCGGCACATACTTCTCTTCTGCCATTGTTCACTCCTTCTTGGGGTTTTAAGCACGGGGCGTGGCCACGGTGGGTTGTCCTCGTGCCTCCTGGCTGCATCCGCGCCGCTCATGGCATTTCGCGGTTTGGACTCGACGCAGCAGGAGCCGACAAAACAATCGGTACTATACGCGCATTAGGGGCGTATTTCCAGAAAAACCTCGTCTGCCTGCACAACTCCACAACTCCCCCGCACAAACCGATCCGCATGCGACGGAGGAAAATGGCAGTTGCGGTGAAATAGGGACCGTTTGACGGCTTAACTGGCTTAAACAGCCCGTATTTCACCGCAACTTATTGATGGGGATGCGACTAGCGCTTGCGGGGGACGAGCTTGGTACGGCGCAGGTGGATCATCTCGGCAGCGATGGAGATGGCAATCTCCTCGGGATCCTCGGCCTCGATGGCAACGCCGATCGGCAGGTGCAGCCCGTCGATCTGGTCCTGCGTAAAGCCCTCCTGCTCCAGGCGGGCGCGCACAAAGGCCGTCTTGCGGCGCGAGCCCAAGCAGCCCAGATAGGCGGGTTTGGCGCGCATGGCCTGGATTACCACGTCGATATCGGACTTGTGGCCTGCTGTGGCCACAACCACCAAGTCGCGCGGACCGATGGGACACAGCTCGCTCAGATTCTTGTAGTCGACCAAACGACGGTCGTAGACACCGGGCACCCATTCGGGCGTCAACGTGCCCGGGCGATCGTCGCAGGCCACGACGGCAAAGCCCGCCGTCGTGAGCACGCGAGCCGTCGCGGCGCCCACGTGTCCACAGCCAAAGATGTAGGTCAGGCCCTCGGGGCAGAGCGTCTCGATGTGCGCCGGGGGAATCTCGGAGGCAGCGTTGGTGTAGGTGACCTTACTCCCCTCCTCCACCAGCGAAAGCTCGGGGCAGCCGGCAATGGTATGGCGCGACGTCTCGCCATGGTACTCGGCCACATCGCCCTCGAGTGCGTTTGCGACAAACGGTTCAAAGTCGATGACGAAGTCGCCGATGCGTCGATACGCCAAGACGTCGGCAATCGACTGGAACAACGGCGCCTGCGATACATCCAGGTGCAGATAGCACAGGCAGATGGCTCCGCCGCAGATCATGCCGGTATCGGAGTTCTCGCCGCCCATGGTGTAGCGGACCAGACGCGATTGCCCTGCGCCCAGCAGCTCGCGCGCCTCGTCCAGCGCAAAGAGCTCAATCTTGCCGCCGCCGATGGTGCCCGCTTGGCTGCCATCGGCAAAGACGGCCATCCAGGCGCCCACGCCGCGCGGCGATGACCCCGCCGTGCCGGCCACGACCACGAGCTCGCACGTCTCGCCAGCACGCAGGGCGGCAAGCGCCGCATTCACCACATCGAGCTTTTCCATTGCCGCCTTCTATCCTCTAAAGACATCGGTGAGCATAGCGAGTGCCTCGAGCACGCCGCCGCCGACCGACGTCGCCTTGTCCGAAATATAGTTGATATAGCTGGCATCGCCGCGCGGATCGACGTCGGCGCATTTAAAGCCCTCAGTCACCTGCACGCCGTTCGCCAAAAGCCCGCGCAGACAGCCATCGATCTGCGTGACCATGGGAGTATCACCCGCATACCCGATCACGTCTCCGGCGCTCACGATGTCGCCGATGGTGCGGTCGGACCGAAACATGCCGGCGGCGGGGCTGTGGATAACGCGCTCCTTGCCATAGCCGGCGATCATGCCCGGCACGCCCGTGTTGGGCTGGGGCGAACCTTGGGTAATGACACGGCCGAGAAAATGCCCGCGCATGGTCTCGACCACGGCGTCGCAGTCAACCGGCGCGGTAAAGCCCGGCCCCACGGCGATGACGGCAGGCGCCATGTCGCGCGTGGTGCCCAAGTTGCGCTTAGCCAAAATCGCGTCGACCACAGCCGCGGGTTTCAACTCGCCGAGCATCTTGGCCTGGGGGTCCACCACAACGGCGACGTCTCCAGCCTCGGTAATCGCAAGCGCCTCAGCCGGCGTCTGTGCCAAGCGAGCGCGAATGCCTTCGACCTCGACCTCGCCCAGGCGAATGGCCTCGCAAAAACAGATTGTGCGACGGATGCACGTGGGAACCGCGATATCGGCCATAACGACCGACACGCCGGAGCGCACCAAGCGAGCGGCGACGCCCGTGGCGATATCGCCGGCGCCGCGAACATAAACGAGCATTCCCGGGGCACCTCCCTGTGTTACGGTTTGAGCAGAGCAAAAGCGGTTCGACCGCTACTCTGATGATTATTTATTATCACAGTATTATACGGCGGTGAACAGATGGAAACGGTTAGCGGCAATCTTGTCTCGGCGCTCAGGATCGAGCCGGGCATTACCGCGATTATCGGCAGCGGCGGCAAGTCGACGTTGCTGAAGACGTTGGGTCTTGAGCTCATGCGCGCTGGCGGCCGCGTGCTCCTCTGCACCACCACGCATATGTTTCCCGTCGCCGGCGTGCCATGGGACGGGTCGAATCGTCGCCTGGACGCCGCGCCTTGGAAGCCGGGCGCCGCGCATGTCCCCGGTTGCACCTGCGAGGCCTGCACGGGCCTTGTGCACGGAAGCATCTGCCAGGCAGGCGTCTTGGACCCGGAGACAGGCAAGCTCTCCGCCCCCGCCGAGCCGCTCGGCGAGCTGGCACGGCGCTTTAACCATGTGTTGGCCGAGGCAGATGGCAGCAAGCGACTCCCGCTCAAGGCGCATGCCGCCTGGGAGCCGGTAATTCCCGCCGCCACGGCAAACGTTGTCTGGGTCGTCGGCGCCTCGGGGCTGGGCAAGCCCGTCGCCGAGGTTGTCCACCGCCCCGAGCTCTTCTGCGAGCGCTGCGGCTGCGAGCCTACCGACATCGCCACGCCCGAGCGCGTCGCCCAGGTGCTCAATGCCGAGATGCAGATGCTGAACCTAAACAATGCCCGTATCATGCTCAACCAAGTCGACACGCTCAGCGACCCCACGATGGCCGACCGCTTTGAGGCAGCTCTCGACCGCCCCATCGTCGTCACCAGCCTCAAGTAGCTGGCGCTGCCCCAGCAGGCCTATAAGTTGCGGTGGAATAGTTCCTGAAACGGCCTATTTGGCGGCTAAACAGGAACTATTCCACCGCAACTGCGGAGGGAAATCCGGCGGCCTTCCTGTTAGCGGGGCACGTAGCGACCGGGCTGGGCTCCGGTGGGCTCGCCGTCGCGCGCGGCCAGCACGCCGTTGACGTAGACGGCCTTGGCGCGACCATGCGCCTCAAAGCCCTCGAGCGGCGTGTAGTCCACAGCCTGGTGCTGCGTCGCGGCACTGATCGTCCAGCGCGCCCGGGGATCCCACACGCACACGTCGGCATCGGAGCCCTCGGCAAGACAGCCCTTGCGCGGGTACATGCCAAAGACGCGCGCCGGGTTCTCGCTCATCAAGCGGCACAGATCCTCGGGGCCCAGCTGCCCCTCAAAGCTCGTGGCAATCGCGACGGGACGATGCTCCACGCCGGGCCCGCCGTTGGGAATCGCGCGGAAGTCGTCGCGCCCGCGGTCCTTTTGCCCGTGCAGATTAAAGCTGCAGTGGTCGGTGGCGATAGTATCGATCTCGCCGGCCACAAGCGCCTCGCGTAGGGCCAAACGGTCGCCGGCATGGCGCAGCGGCGGACTCATCACATACTTGGCACCCGCAAAGCCGTCCTCGCCCTGCTCCAAGTAGCACGTATCGTCGAGCATCAGATACTGAGGGCATGTCTCGACATAGATGTTCTTCTGCCCGCGCGCTTTGGCAGCGCGAATGGCCTCGAGCCCCAGCTTGGTCGAAAGGTGCACCACGTTGACCGGAGCGTCCCCGGCCAAGTGCGCCAGATACAGCAGGCGGCTCACGGCCTCGGCCTCACACACGTCCGGACGGCTGAGCGCATGGCCCTCGGGCCCGTGGATACCCTGCTCAAACACGCGCTTCTGCAGCGCGTTGACCAACGTGCCGTTCTCGCAATGCACGCACAGGATACCGCCCACGCGCTTGAGCTCCTCCAGCACCTCGAGCGTCTCGGCATCGTCCAGGCGCAGATGGTCGTAGGCAAAGTAGGTCTTAAACGACGACACGCCCGCCTCGCGCATGGCCGAAAGATCGGCGCGGTTGCGCTCATTCCACTCGGCAAGCGCCATATGGAAGGCATAGTTGGCGGTGCAGGTGCCGTCGGCGCGATGATGCCACTCGACCAAGGCATCGGGCATGGTCACGCCGCGATCGGCCGTCGCGTAGTCCACAATGGTCGTCGTGCCGCCGCAGGCAGCCGCGCGCGTGCCGGTCTCAAAGCTATCGGCTGTCCAATCCATGCCGGTCCAGCACTGCATGTGCGTGTGCCCATCGATAAAGCCCGGGAACACCCAGCAGCCCGCAGCATCCTCGACGGTATCGCCCTCGGCCGGCTCAATCGCCGCGGCAATCCGCACGATCTTATCGCCATCCATGGCAAGATCGGCGCGGCGAAGCCCCTGGGGCGTCACGAGTGCGCCGTTTTTGATGATGATCATAATTGCTCCTTATTGATTGATGCAGTTGGCCACGCGATCAAAATACGAGCAGGCGGCGATATGCTCCGTTATGCGTCGCTGTCCCTTGACGGTATCGACGTCCCACAGCTCGTAGGCACGCGCCTCGACCAGCACCACGTCGGTACGGTCCTTGAGGATCGAACCGCCGCCGTCCTTACCCTCAAGACACATAAGTGCATCGAACAGTTCCGCCGGAAAGAGCACCGGGCTCGAAGGCTCACCGTTGCACGCAAGACGCACCGGATGCTTGCGGCCACGCTCGTCAAATGCACGAACCATAGCCTCAAAAGAATCCGAACTCACGAGCGGCTGGTCGCCCGGAAAAAAGAGGCAACCTTTCCAGTTACGTTCGACTCCCCACGAAAGGCCCGCACGGACGCTTTCGCTGCGCAGCTCGCCATCGTGCAGCACGCACGGGCAATGCTTGTCATCACAAATCTGAGCGACCTCGGGCCAACGCGTCGAAACCACAACGTCAAAGCCCCGGGGAACCGAATCAATGGTCCGGGCAATCAGCGGCTCGCCATAGATATCGGCGAGCATCTTGTTGGAGCCAAATCGCTTGCCCTCGCCCGAAGCCATAATGACGCAACCAAGTTTCATGGCGATACCTCCCCTGAAACCATCGTACCCATAACTCGCGTCGCGGGGCATCTACATCGAAAGCGCTTATCCCGCACGCCCACGATGCAAAAAGGGGCACCCCGCCGGTTGGCAGAGCGCCCCCTTTACATGGCTTACCTCAACCCAGCTTTAGGCCTGGAACCAACGGGCGGTGTTGCGCTCGTCGAGGGCCTTGAGGGTAGCGGCGGGATCGGCAACCTTCTGCAGGAACATCATGGCTGCGATGGCGTACGGCTTGTAGCTGGCCTCCTTGTACATGCCCACGCGGTGCATGTCGAAGACGTCGGCGTTGACCTCGCCGTGCTCGCAAGAGACACCGGAGATGTCGGCGGGCAGCGGATGCATAAAGATGGTGTCCTGGCCGTTGGCGGTCTTCTCCATGAGCTCGGTCGTGGAGCACCAATCCTGATGCGTGGCGTTCTGAGCGAGCAGCTCCTTCTCGAGTGCAGCGATGCCGGCGTCGTCGCCCTCGGCGTACAGGTTGGTGCGCTTCTCCATGGCGGCAAACGGAGCCCAGCTCTTCGGGATCACGATGTCGGCGCCCTCGAAGGCCTCGGCCATGGTGTTGACCTGCTTAAAGGTGGTGCCGGACTCGGCGGCATAACCCTTGGCGCGCTCGACGACCTCGGGCATGAGGTCGTAGCCCTCGGGGTGGGCCAAGGTGACGTCCATGCCAAAACGGGGCAGCAGGCTGATCAGCGACTGCGGGCAGGACAGCGGCTTGCCGTAAGAGGGCGAGTAGGCCCAGGTGACGGCAACCTTCTTGCCCTTGAGGTTCTCAAGACCGCCAAACTCGTTGATGAGGTAGAGCATGTCGGCAGAGGACTGCGTGGGGTGATCGGAGTCGGACTGCAGGGAGATGAGCGTGGGACGGTGATCCAGAACGCCGTCCTCGTAGGCCTGCTGGACAGACTCGGAGACCTCAGCCATGTAGGCGTCGCCCTTGCCGATGTACATGTCGTCGCGGATGCCGATGACGTCGGCCATGAAGGAGATCATGGTAGCGGTCTCGCGGACGGTCTCGCCGTGAGCGATCTGGGACTTCTTCTCGTCCAGGTCCTGCAGCTCAAGACCGAGCAGGTTGGCTGCCTTAGAGAAGGAGAAGCGCGTACGGGTGGAGTTGTCACGGAACAGGGAGACGGCCAGACCCGAATCGAAGATCTTGGACGAAACGTTGTTCTCGCGCAGCTCGCGCAGGGCGTCGGCGACGATGTAGAGCGCCTTGAGCTCATCGGTGGTCTTATCCCAGGTGTGCAGGAAGTCGCTGCCGTACATGCCCTTAAAATCGAGGCCGTTCAGCTGCTCGACGAGCTCGGTAAACTTGGCGTCCATGTAAATATCCTTTCCAAAGATGAAACGATTGCAATGAGTAGATGTGCTCCGGCATGCGCGTGTGGCTAGAACATGCAGAGCACTATAACGAGGACCCGCTACCGTTGAGGAAGCATGGGAGATAACGACCGCGGGCCCCAAGTCAACAGGGGGTGCCGGGGACACGAGCTGTCCCCGGCTCAACAAGATCGAGGAATGGGACTAATCGATCTTGTTGTTGGTCAGACCGGCGCGGAACACGGTGGCGTCGCCATCGGCCTGGCTCGGATCGTAGAGGTTCAGGGCAGCCACATACATGGCGGCAGCGGTGACCAGGTCGTCCTTGTAGGTGACCTCGTTGGGAGCGTGAGCCTGAGACTCGGCACCCGGGCCAAAGCCGACGCAGGGGATGCCATAGCGGCCCTGGATGGAAACGCAGTTCGTGGAGAAGGTCCACTTGTCGCACAGCGGACGACCGGTGCGCTTATCCATGCTGGGCTCGCAGCCGATGCGCTCGTCACCGAACATGGCCTTGTGGGCGTCGACGAGGGCCTTGACGTGCGGAGCGGTCTCCTTGTTGATCCACGTGGGGAAGTAAGCCTCGGTCTCGTAAACCTCGCCGGTCCAGGACGGACGGTCGTACATGTACATGGAGACCTTCACGTCGTCGCCGTACTTCTTGGCGGCCGGCAGGTTGCGGATCTCGTCCAGGCAGGACTCCCAGGTCTCGCCGGCGGTCATGCGACGGTCGATGGAGATGGCGCAGGAGTCAGCGACAGCGCAGCGGCTGGGGCTGGTGTAGAAGATCTGGCTGACGGTGCAGGTGCCGCGGCCCAGGAAGCGGGCATCCTCGAAGTGCTCGGGGTTGTACTTGGGGTCGAGCATCTTGACGAGGCCCTTGATGTCGGTCGACTCGTCGCAGCCGTTGTTGTTGAGGGCGCGGACGTCGGCGATGATGTCGGCCATTTTGTAAATGGCGTTGTCGCCGCGGTCGGGAGCGGAGCCGTGGCAGGAGGTGCCGTGAACGTCGACGCGGATCTCCATACGGCCGCGGTGACCACGATAGATGCCGCCGTCGGTGGGCTCGGTGGAAATGACGAACTCGGGCTTAATGCCGTCCTTGTTGTAGATGTACTGCCAGCACATGCCGTCGCAGTCCTCTTCCTGGACGGTGCCGACGACCATGATCTTGTAGCCCTCGGGGATGAGGCCCATGTCCTTCATCATCTTGGCAGCGTAGGTAGCAGAAGCCATGCCACCCTCCTGGTCGGAGCCGCCGCGGCCGTAGATGATCTCGTCGGTCTCGTAGCCCTCATAGGGATCGGCATCCCAGTTCTCGATGTTGCCGATACCGACGGTGTCGATGTGGGAGTCGATGGCGATGATCTTGTCGCCCTCGCCCATAAAGCCCATAACGTTGCCCAGGCCGTCGACCTTGACCTCGTCATAACCAAGGCTCTCCATCTCGGCCTTGATGCAGGCAACAACCTCACCCTCCTCGCAGGACTCAGAGGGGTGAGAGATCATAGCGCGCAGGAAGCGAGTCATATCAGCACGATGGGACTCAGCAGCAGCCTTAATGGCATCAAAATCGAGTTCTTTAGTCATAACAGTCAACCTTTCTACAAGGGTTTACCTACAGGTAGATATTTCAGATAGATCACTTGTACCAAGCAGCGTGAGGTTGAGCACCCGGCAAGCAAGTAACCATAGGAGGCGGACGGAGGACTTTGCTCCGTCGCGAGTTCCGCACGAGCCGGAGAGCACTTAATGTGCTCTCCGTGCGAGCAGGA
>NZ_JADNOH010000008.1 GCF_015557435.1 Collinsella aerofaciens | reverse complement strand
TCCGTACATGTACGGATGAATATGGGAGGTGTTCGGATGAAGTTGATATTCAAGGTAAAACAGATAAAGATGAGGCGAAAGATTGTCCTATAATAAAAACATCAAATTGAGTTTTAGCGTGGGCTTATATAACGGTTTTCATGATTGGGGAATCTGCCATCCACTTTAGGTGCGAGGAAGCCGCCAATGTCTTTAATATGTAGGACTCAAACTTACAGCTTTTGAATCCATTACATACTCATTGCAGATAATTAGAAATAAACGAGAATTGCTAGGTCCATAATTGCAATTAAGTATTTCGTAAGCACGAAAGAGAGCGGATTGTATATGAATTATCTTAGCTCGGCCTCAGTTGATGTGACCTATCGATGCAATTTGCGATGTCGGCATTGTTTTGATTTCGGCGGGGAATGTGCCTATGAGGAAATGAATGATGACGAACTGATCAGCGTTTTTCGACAGCTTGCCTTGATTGATCTTTCGTCGATTTGCATTTGTGGCGGAGAGCCCATTCTTAGGTTTGATTTGATTCGTCGCGCCGTGAGGTTAGTTAAGGAGCTTAATCAAGGCACTCTCGTGTCAATGGTCAGCAATGGCATTCTTTGGACAGAAGAAATTGCTGACGCCCTAAAAAGAGATGGACTGGATTTAGTGCAGTTTAGCCTCGATGGGCTTTCAGATGCGTCTTATGACCATGTGAGGTTGAGTAACGGTAAGCTCCATCGAGTACTGGATGCGATTAAGATCGCACGAAGACACGGAATAAGGGTCGCAGTTGCTTCTCTCCCCCATGCTAAGAATATAAGGGAATACCCTTCAATAATAAGTTTTTGTGAAAAAGAAGGTGTAAGTGATTTTAGAGCACAGCCTTTGATGCCGCTCGGACGAGGTGAGCTGAATTATAAGGATCTGTGCCTAACGCCCGAGCAAAATGATGCGCTTGCTGCATATTTGAGCGCGCGCAATGCTGTTTCTCAAATGCAGATTACCTGGGGTGACCCCGTAGATCATTTGTATATGTATAGGGAGACAGGGAGAATTCCGCAAATATGCGTCAATGCGTATGGGGAGCTCTCGGTGTCTCCTTACCTGCCGATTACCATTTGGAATCTAAATCGAAATACTCTGCGGGACTATATTGATCTCGAAATAGATAGATATGCGTTACGGCACCCAATTGTCGAGAAGTGCCTAGCTCGTATAGAGGAGCTTTCGGACTTCACAAGTATCCAACAGGGGCTTCCTGTTCTTTTCAAAGAAAGGAACATAGATATATCTCAAGAATTGGAGGATGCTGCACGTGTGCACGGGGGTAAGTTGCGTAAAAGCAGTTAGGGCTAAAGAGAGCGACTGCAAAGAGGTTTTGTCTTTTGTTTATAGAGCCAATGAAAGCATGGATCAATATGTCGTGCTTGACCCATTCTCAACTATACAAAATGGAAAGATGAGAGGACGTCTAATTAGGCAGACTCTATTTGATGGGCGTTATCAGGTTTGCCTGATCAGGGCTGATTCCATCGAACCTTGCGGAATGCTGATTACGGCTAAGGGCGCTGCACTAAGAGGCAGGTCTAGCAGTTTGGTTTTATTTATATTGGAAAGGGGGATTCAAATTGCGGAGTTGCGCTGGGAAGGTTCGGAAACGCCATGTCGAGTAGCCGCTATCACTAAGGATGGCTGCGAATCTGGGCTCGAGCAGTTTGGGTTTAAATGGTCGGTGGCGGTAGAACTTGCGAACGGAAGCATGAATTACTATTTCCTAGAGGTAGGGTAAGGAAATATGAAGAAAAGGGAGATGCTGGGTGCTGTTCCGAGAATGCGGTATGCCGTACGCGTAAGGCACACTCAGACCGGTAGCGTTTTGACCGCGAACAGCTACTATATTCGTCTCAATGAAGATGCGCTCGCTATCGTTAATTTGATAGATGGAGGGCGGTGCATTAAAGATATCGCTAACGAAATTTGCGCCAATAAGAAGTTGTCCGGCAGCGATAGGTCAATCGTTGCCGATAAAGTTCTAAATACAATTTTGAAAATATGGAAAACAGGCTTATTTCTCGAGGGCGATTTAGACGATCTTGCACCTAGATTTCTGTATCAGCGTAACAATATCATGTATATTCCCTACTACGCGAAAGCCGCTTCACTGAGATGTTCGTATCTGTCTCCGATTGTTGATGGGTCTATAGTTCAAACGGCCAATGACATCTCGGATAACTTCGGCTCATCATCAGTCGTATTGGAGCTTCAGGACAACCAGCAAGAGTGTATGACGCAAATTGCTTTTGTAAGAACGATTGTTGAAGATGCCTACTTCCTATATTCAATATTTGGCGTAATTCCAAACTTGCAGCAATGGCAGGGAATTCGTGACTACATGTCGGTCTTTGAGCTTGTTTTTAAGAGCGAAACGACTCAAGAGGATTTGAAAAGTGATGGAATGCGAGATCTGAATTACCTGATCTATTCGGTGAGCGAAACAGATCGGTGTCTTTTGCCGCCCACTCTCTTGAAGGGAGTGATACCTAATGAGTTAATGGAAGGTGATATGGAGATTAGAGAATTGCAGATTGATCTGTAGTTTTGGAGACTATTGCCAAGTTAGAAAGAAGGTAAAAATGGATTTTGATCCGCGGGTTGGTCCAGTTAACTTAAATGGTGGCAGTCAAGATCCGGAGCCAGCGGTGGGAGTTGCTATATTCCCGGCTGCAGTTTGGGCAGTTGCAGTTTATGACATCGTAGTTGGTGTTAACTACGGCGCAGTCGTTAATGCTGCTGCAGCGGCTATGGTTTATACGAAGGCGGTTGCTATCGAGTAATTCACACTTGGTTTGATTCGATTGTGAATGCGCAACTAGGACGGAAAGCAAAGGAAGTTCTATGGAAACAGGGGATGCTGTCTGCTTGATGACTTCGATTGCCCTGATTATCCTTTCAATCCAATACAGAAGAGGAAGATGGCTCTGCTCAATTGCTGGATATGATGTCACAAAAAGGGAGAGCGGGATTGATATACGCCCTTACGCAAAGTTGATTTCTTCTGTGACGTTATGGATGGGGCTGCTGTTTTTTTTGTTGGCGGTAGAGGGCTGGGTACGCGATTGGAATACCAGTGTTTTTGAAGTTTTGGTTCTACTTCTGTTCAGCTTGGCTTCTTTGTCGTTCGTGCGGCTAGTTAGGTTTGTGTTTATGAGACGATAGCCAGCGGAAGCGGGATGGACGACAAAATGGACCAATACAGTCAATTGTCAAAAGAATTTGATAGGGTTGGCTTAACAGATTTACTCGAGGGCATATCCGTGGCGGGGGATAGGTTTTATGTTGTTGAGCACTTATTTGCATCGGGTAAAGTAAACCAAGAATATCGAGGACTAGTGAGGCTTCTGTATCTTGGAGAGTCTGTGGCGCAAGCTGAAATGAAGCCATTTATTGAGCTGATTAAACTATTAGTGGACGCTGGCATCGTTGTTTTAGAGGACGGGATTGTCCACTCAACGGGTCTGGTTTTAAATCGATATAGAGGTGTCTGGATTGTCGCGGATGCTCCACGGCCAAACCCTAAAAGATATTTCGGCCCAGATTCATTAGGACTTGCCAGGCGGCTGTCTCCTCAGCTCGGGAAGAAGGGGCTTGATTTGTGTGCGGGCTCTGGGATTCAGTCGCTGATCATGGCAGCGGGTGGCATGACGGTTACATCGGTGGAGATAAACGCCGAAACTTGTGCAACTAACATGCTTAATTCCAAGTTGAATGGGCTGGACGGTGCGATAAAAACGGTTCAAGGGAATTTGTATGAGAAGCTCGAACCTGATAGTAAATACGACTATATTGTTGCAAATCCTCCGCTGGTCCCCATTCCCAATGGACTTGAATATCCTTTTGTCGGAGATGGGGGATTTGATGGATGCCGAGTTAGCAACGAGATTATCGAAAAGCTCCCAGATTATTTAAGCGATGATGGTACCGCGTTGATGGTGGGAATGATGGCTTGTGCTGATAAGGACAGCCTGGATGCAGTCTCAATAGTGCAAGACATAATGAGCAGCGAGTTGTCGGGAACGATGTCTTTGCTGGGATATGACGAGGTCTATCCATGCTCTTCGTTTGTTGAGGGTGTTGCATGGAGTGCGTATTTGGCTAATCCAACAAGGTGGACATCAGTAGATGAGGCAATTGATGATGTTTACGAACTCTATCGAAATGACCACACTGCAGGCGTTTATTACTATGTGTTACGGCTGCGAAAGGACAGTTCTTTGGATAGAGGGTTGAATATAATTGACAACTCAAATAAAAGGCCCTGTTCAGAGGCGTGGTTGATATAATGGTGCATTTCAAATGGCGGAGAGACGAGTGCGCGTTGTTCTGGCATGTGGTCAAAACAACGATGTCATGCCACGGTGCAAAGATGCTGATGGTCATGGTTCTGGTGAGCTATGCTCTGACATCGCTGTCACCGTATTTGAACGGACAGTTTGTTGATATGCTCGTTTACGGTCAGGACATGCATTCGATTTATATTTTAGCCTTTGCTATAGCATTATTGGGGATTATTTCGGCGGTCTTCTCTTACTTTGCAAAGATGCTCCAGACGTCAGTCCTGAACCTCTCGTATTTCAGTTTTTTAAAAGAAATCGTGTCAGACTTTCAACATTTGCCACTTACGGACATAGAGTCGACTTCCCCGTTGTACTCTGCTCAGAAAATAAACTCGGACACCTCTTCAATAACATCGTTTGTTGTCATAAACATGATTCCATTGTTCATGAATGCGATTACAATGATTGCGGTTTTTTTGCTAATCGCTTCTCTCGATTTATCGATATGCACCGTCGGCATAACGCTTCTTGGGGCGTATTGCATTATGGTGCTTATGCTTCAACCCTCACTGCTTGCTGCTTCATTTCAAAAGAAAGAGGAAGATGGGTTCCTGTTCAGCTCCATAGCATCACGTATCGCGCGGACGTTCGAGATTAAGCTGCTAGCCGGTTATGACAGCAGCTTCGAACATGTAGAAAAACAGTTTGATGTTGCGTACTATCCTTCAGTTCTTGCACTCGCGAAAGTACAAAGTATAGTAAGTTCTAGCGATCGTATGGCGGCGGCAGGATTTCAAGCTGTTTTGTTGCTGGTTTCGGGAGCAAGAATAGCCACAGGAGCTATGACAATTGGGGAATTTACCATGATAAATTCTTATTATTCCCTATTGATGAGCTGTGGCAAATACTATATCGGCGTCTTTCAGTCTTTGCAGGAAACGAGGGCATCAATAGCTAGGCTGAATGAAATAAAGGCGCGAAAACGGGATTACCGAAATTGCCTTGCGGTTAATAATGTGGGCCGCATACAGGTCCTAGATTTAGACTTCAGTTTAATTCGCGACGAAGAGCTGGTTGATATAACTTGCGGGGTGAATCTTCAATTTGACGTGGGCAGAACGTATGTAATTACAGGCCCTAATGGTGTTGGAAAAAGCACACTATTAAAGCTGCTCCTGGGTTTTTACGAGCATGCAAATGACAATATCGAGTACGATTGCACAAAGTTGACCGCTATCAATCTTGACCGAGTTCGGTCGGAGTGTTTCTCTGCTATGCAGCAAACGGCTTTCGTCCCCGGTGACACAGTTGAAGACTATTTGCATGAATACGGCATCAGCTATGAGTTAATGGCGTCGTTTCTCAAGGAATGCGGTTTCGAACCAATTGATAAAATAAGATGGGAAAAATGTTCTAATCTATCTGGAGGAGAGCTGCAAAGGTTGCGCTTGGCTATGGCGTTATGCCGAAAAGCGGATTTTGTAATTCTCGATGAGCCGACCAATGATCTTGACGGATCGGCATGTGGTTGCCTGATAGAGTACATTAAACAAAATAAGCGAGGTCAGGCCTTTTTGATCGTTTCGCATGATTCTAGATTGCTCGATGTCGCCGATCATATTTTGGTAATGAGCGGTGAGGGGGCTATTGAATTAGCCAAATAATGGATTCCTGGTTGTGCTGGAATGATATTGGGACGTATATTTGGCTGCTTTTTAAGGCGGGAATAATAATCGGGTGATCAACTCTTTCTCGTTCCATATGAATTTAGCGCCTCCCGAATGAATGTAATGGGCGGCTCCGGAACCCCCGCTGTCCTGGCCTAGGGGAAACGGAATAGACGGACCGACCGTTCGACTTTGCCTGGGAAAGGATGTCGGGCGGTGGGCGGAGCATGGCCACCGGACTCATCGAACCGCATCTCCGCCATTCTTTCAACTGGGAAAACGGTGCCCCCGGGCTCTGGAGAGACTGCGGGGGGCGTTCGGCTAACTGCGGGTATGACCTATTTGCCCAATGTGTTCGCCTGAGATCGGAAATTAACTATCATGCGCCCCACAACGCTAGTCCAGCTTGGTGCCCGGTACTTGCGGTGCCTCTTTAAGCAACGCTTTGAGCTCGTTCAAAATTGAAACGGGCTGTCGGTCGACGGCGTCCAGATGAAGCGTGGCCACGCGAATGGGTGGTTGATATTCAAGCGACCCGATGAGCACGGGCGAGCCCAGGAACCGTTCGATTTCATCGGCGATCTCGTTGATCGCCTTGGGTTTAAGGTCATCGAAAAGTGCCACGAACGTTGGCCCTGTCGAGCGGAACAGGCGACCTTTACCGCGCGAACATTCCATGAGACAGGCGGCGCTTTCGGCCAAAACGCGATCGCCCGCATCAAAGCCAAAGCGGGCATTGACCTTGGCGATATCGTCGATCTTGATGGTGATAAAGCCTGCCTCGTGCGGTACGCGACGCATCTCCCCAATGGCGTTGACCAGAGCGTGGACATCGCCCAGGCCGGTCACGGAATCGGTCGTATCGGCCAGGCTGCGGTTGATGATAATGCCCACGTACATGTTGGGCTCGGTGTCGGTGCCGTCCAAGCGGTAGCCCGTGCAGTCGCAAAGCACGTACGTTCCGGTGGCATCCATCACGCGATACTGCATGTAATGGAAGTGCCACGATCCATTTACCACCATGTCGAGCTCGGAGCGCACGTTATCGCGGTCCTCGGGGTGGACACGAGCGAGCCACATGTCGACCGAGTTGAAGGGGTGCTGGGAAGGCAGGTCAAAATCGCGCACGGCATTGACCGACCATTGCGATTCGCCCGTATCGAGATTGAGGATAAACGGATAGCGCGTCTCGGAGCTCATAGAGATTGCTTGGAACACCCGGTCGTTGCAGGGAAGCTGATCGACGATTGGGCGTTGCGGCGCGTCATTGTCTTTCGGTTGCTGCACACGATGCATAAGCTTATAGCGATACATCTTGCGATCGGCATCCATCGTCATCTGGCGACGCGTGTCGCCGGCAAGTGGATCGACGCGCGAGCAGCCAAAGCTAAAGCTGGCGATCATGGGCGCCTTGCCACTTGAGCTCGCCTCGATCAGCCCGGCACGTACCCGCTCCAAGCGCTGCTCGAGTTCGGTCTCGTTTGCGGAGAGCGAGATGAGCACAAACTCGTCTCCACCGATGCGGAACAGCATCTCATCGTGCTCCATGGTTTCGGAGAGCGTGCGGCAGATGCTCAGAATATAGCGATTGCCTTCGGCGTGGCCAAACCTATCATTGCAATGTTTGAGATGGTCGATGTCAATATAGGCGCAGGTGAAGGGGTCACCTTTGTGCCAGAGCTGCTCGACGTGACGGTCGAGTCCGCCGCGGTTGCCCAAGTTGGTGAGCGGGTCGATATAGGCGTTGCTCTCAAGCAGCCGGCGCTCTTGTTGCAGGATGGCATGCGTCTTTTGCAGTTGCTCGCCAACGGCGCGCAGCTCAGCAGGCAGCGCGGCAACATCGAGTTCGGCGGTCGAGATGCCATTCGCAAGTCGCTGAAGATAGGCAATAATCGATTGCTCACCCAGGCGATATGACTCGTTCATGATGGATAACCTCCTTGGGCGGAACAACGGTTTGTATCATATCCCCAATTCGGTTTGAATTGGGGTAATAAGTTAGCTAATGGAGACAAATGCCCCCTTCGACGGTGGCGTTTTGCGCGCGAGCGTATCAGTTGTTATTGCCACCATCGAGCAATGCCTCAAAATCCTTCGCCGGCATGGGGCGGTAGTAGAGGAAGCCCTGAGCGTAGCGGGCACCCATGTGGCGTAGCATGTTCGCCTGCTCATCTGTCTCGACGCCTTCGATTACAATGGGCAGATGGAGCGACTGCGCCATCTCGAGCATCGATGACACGATCTGCGCGCTGCGGCCTTGATCGCGGTCGGTGGGCACAAAGGTGCGGTCGAGCTTGATGACGTCGACGTTGACGTTCTTGAGCATCGCGAGCGTGGACTGACCGGTGCCAAAATCGTCCATGTAGGTCGAGAAGCCGCGGGTGTGCAGGTCGGCCGTCAGTTTATCCACAGCCTCGGGCTCTCCGGTATAGGCAGTCTCGGTAATCTCGATGCGCATGAGCTCGGGCGATAGATTGTAGCTGGAGGCAAGCGCGCTCATATGCTCGGCGACATCGCAGGCAAGGATATCCACGCGCGACACGTTAAGCGAAATCGGAACCACGCGAAGCCCCTGGTCAAGGCGCTTGCGAAGCCACAAGGCAACGCCCTGCCAAATATATTTGTCGAGCGTCACCACAAAACCGCTTTCCTCGAGCGCCGGGATAAAGGAAACGGGCGGAATGAGGGTGCCGTCATTACCAATCCAGCGCGTGAGCGCCTCGGCACCAACAATCTCGCCGGTTTCCATGTCCACTTGGGGCTGCAGATAGTAGGTGATGCGGTCGTTGGAGAGCGCATATTGGAAATCGGTAAGGGTGTTGTGAAACGCAACCTCGTGGGCGTACTCCTGGGGGCTGAAAACGGCGATGCGGTCTTTAAAGTCATTTTTGGCGCGACGGTTGGCATACATGGCCTTTGCCTGAGCGTCGATGGTGATCTCCTCACGGGGATCGATGGGGTAGACGCCCATGGACGGCCAAAAACCCACGCCGTCGTCGTGCCTGGCAACCGCCTCGCGCACGCTGGCATAAATTCGATGAATCGTATCGCGGTCAAAGGGAGCGAGGATGCAAAAGTCGTCCATGCCCCAGTAGCCCGCAACGCCCATGCCCGCGTTCTCGATATCCTTAAGCACCGTGCCCACATCGGCAAGCACGCGGTCGCCCTCGGTTTGTCCGTGCCATTCGTTAAACAGGCGCATGTGTCCCATGTCGACGGTGGCAATGCACCATGCGCTGCCTTGTGCCGTCGACAGAAAGGCATTGGCGCGTCGCATAAACTCACTGGGGCGGTAGAGGCCGGTGAGCGGGTCGATGCGCTCGGCGATTGCGCCTTTGCGCTTGATTTCGGGAATGCAGGGACTGTCGTTGTGGAACGGTCCGTTTATGGCGCGAATGCGGCGGTCGAGTTCGTCCAAAACGTCCGGTGCCTGGTTAACAAGGCGCTCGTAGTAGACAGGCACGACCAGGCATGTGGGGGTGATGACGTCGCCGGCAATCTGGATGGGTTTTGAGACAACATGTTCCAAATCCCCAACGAGGTGATCGAAGGCATTGCGGTCAAAACTATCGGTAAGTACAACGAACTGCGCGCTGCGCGAGCGGAATACACGGCTTCTGCCGCGGATGAGCGAGAGCATGCGGCCGGCATACTCGGAAAGCATGGCATCGACGGCGTCGGCCCCATAGCGTTCATTGAGCTGCGTTGTACCGCGAACACGCACGGCGGCAAGGCCCATCCCGCGGTTATCGCGGCGGCAAGTATCAATGGCGCCGATCAACATGCGCTGGGTTCCAAGCCCTGTTGCGGGGTCAATCGTCTCGACCAGAGCGTGATTGACGAGTTCGCCAACGTAGAGCGAGGGCGTGTCTCCGTTTCCGTCGATGCGATAGCCTCGGACGCGACAAAGCACGTAATCGCCAGCAGCGTTGCGCACTCGATACTGCATGACGCGATAGTGCTTGGAGCCGTTGTAAATCTGGTTGATATCGTTGATATAGGCCTCGAGGTCATCGGGATGGACGCGCGTTTTCCAGTAATCGTGGCAGTTGTCTATATGCTCCGAAGGAAGACCGAAATCGCGCAAGGCGCCTTGTGACCAAAGGGTGCGATGCTTGTCCAAGTTCTCGATAAAGAAATATCGTCCCTCGTCAAGCATCGAGAAGGCGTCGAAGACACGGTCGCTGACTTCAAAATCGTCTGCATGAACTTGTTTGATATTGCGACGATCCAGGTGTACGGCATGGCGCAGCTTGTAGTCGTACATGCGGTGGTCGGCATCGAGCGTCATACGATCGGACGTTTCGCCCAGTTTTGGGTCGGCATGCGATACGCCATAGCTAAACGAGTGAGGCATCTCGGCGTCGTTGTTTTTGAGCAGCACCGAGCGGCAATGCTCAAGGCGCTCGGCAAGGTCGTCTTCGGTCGCGACGGTGGACAAGATTGCGAACTCGTCGCCACCCAGGCGAAACACCGCCTCGTCAACTTTGATATAGAGCTTAAGGTACAGGCTCACCTGCATAATGTAGCGGTTACCCTCGTCGTGACCGAAGGCGTCGTTGCAGTGCTTGAGGTTATCGATATCGATAAACGCCATGGTGACCGGCGTGCCCTGCTCCCAGAGCTCTTCCAACGAGCGGGTATAGCCGCCGCGGTTGCCAAGGCCGGTAAGTTGGTCGGTAAAGGCTGTCCTTACCAGGTCTTCCGGGCGCTCGAACAGGTCTTGAATGATCTTTTGGAGCGTCTCGGTATAGGTGTTGGCTGTGTTCATATGTGAGCGGCTTTCTGGGGTCGAGATGGCTTGCGTCGGATGTTTTTCTTGTCAATGTGACCTTCTGCGGTCTATGGACGCGTGAACTTTCGTCCCCGCCTTGTTTTGTCGATAGGCTGGATTGTTGTCTACTGTTTGGTGTTGTTGCCTAATGATGCGAACATCATTATAGGGGCGTGTTTGTATAAACATGGTCAGTCGGTAAAAATTAAACGCCGAGTGGTAGTGCTTGGTTTGCATTGGCAAATGTGACCGAGGCGGTATATGTTGACGGGTATACTTGTTCCGTTCAAAAGCATGAGGACGGGGATGGTTGCATGGCACTGCCAAGTAAGGCGCGCACGGTGGGTCTGGCACTCGAGGGCGGTGGCTACCGGGGCATGTATACGGCAGGCGTGCTCGACGTTTGGATGGAACATGGCCTGACCTGCGATCATATGGTGGGTGTCTCGGCAGGCGCCGCGTTTGGCTACAACTTTAAGTCGCGCCAGATTGGTCGCGCCATTCGTTACAACAAGGCCTATTGCGCTGACAAGCGCTATGCGAGCGTGACGAGCTGGCTGCGAACCGGCGACATGTTCAATGCCGAGTTTGCGTATCATGAGGTGCCTATCGAGCGCGATCCCATCGACTTAGATGCCTACCGCGCCAGTCCCATGAGGTTTACGTGCGTATGCACTGATATCGAGACAGGCGAGGCCGTCTACCATGACCTGCCTTACGGTGACGAGCGCGATATCGAGTGGATTCGTGCTTCGTCGGCGATTCCCGTGGCGACCAGGCCTGTTCGGATTGATGGGCATCGGTATTTGGATGGCGGCGTTGCGGACTCTATTCCCAGCGCCTGGCTGTTTGCTCAGGGCTACGATCGCAACGTGGTGGTGCTTACGCAGCCGGCGGGCTTTGTGAAGCAGCCCAACAGCGTGATGCCCATGCTGCGGCGCGTGTTCCACCACTATCCTGCTTTTGTTGCGGCGCTTGAGCATCGGCATGAAGTCTACAATGCCACGCTCGATGATCTGGCGCGCCGCGAGGCTGCCGGCGAGATCTTTGTGGTGCGGCCGAGCGAATCGGTAAAGGTGCCATCGCTATGTCGCGAGCCGGATGAGCTCGAGCGTATCTATCAGATTGGCCGGCGTGATGCGGAGACGACGCTGCCGGCGCTGGAGGCATACCTGGCAGGGTAGGGCGGTGACCGCTGGTTCGGCGGAAACCGTGTCCCGCTTTTTGGCCGCGGAACGGGATGCGGTTTCCCTATGAGAGCGGTTTGGGAAAGCGCGTCCCAGAATGAGCTTGAGAAGTGGGGCGCGTTTCCCAACGGGGCCCCTCGGGGAAACTGCGACCCAGAATTTGAGCTCGAAACGGGATGTGGTTTCCCAAACAGGCCTCTTGCGGAAAATACATCCCGGAATACCCGCTCGAAACGGGACGCTTTTCCAATCGAGGCTCCGCGGGAAACTGCGTCCCACCTTGAAGGGCAAAACTGGGATGCGGGTTCCGAGCGGAGAGCTCGGCAATGTTGCGCAACAACGGGCGAGCATTCGCCCTTAGCATGAGGACGAAAGGAAATGTGCCCGGCCTTCGCGCGGGCGCCATTCGAGGGGAGAGTCCATGTTCTGCCGAAATTGTGGGTCGAAAATCGAGGACGGGGCGAAGTTCTGCCCCGTCTGCGGCGAGTCCGTTACCGCCGCGATCGAGGGGGGGGTCGAGGCGCAGCCTGACGGCGCAGCGGCCCCAACGGACGAGATGCCGGCCGCGGGCATAAACGCACCAGCCAATGAGGCTGCGCCGGCGCCGGCCAAGGCCAAGCGCTCGAAGAAGCCCCTCGTGGTCGCCGCCGTCGTGGCCGCGCTGCTCGCCGCGGGTGGCGGCGCCGGCTACTACTTCGGCGTCTACGCCCCCGAGCAGGCCCGCGAGGCGGCCGAGCAGGAGGCGCTCGCGGCCAAGCACGCCGTGCGCTTCAGCGTCTCGGCACAGGGCTGGGACACCTCGGCAGGCGCGAGCAGGCTGCCGGTGCGCATCACTGGCAGGGAGGAGCGCGGCAAGAAGGTCGACGCCGTGCGCTACGTGGACAGCGACGGCGAGGGCGTCGAGCTCCGCCGCGGCAGCTACAAGGTGGAGGTCGCCGCCTCCCCCATCGCGGCCGACGGCACGGTCTATGCCGTCCCCGCTGAAAAGCTCAGCATCAAGCTGGGCGAGAAGGCAGACGGGAAGAAGGCAGTCGACGCGGGCGACGTGGCGCTGGAGCCGGTCGAGGCGTCCGAGGTGACCGACGACCAGATCGCCGCGGCGAAGAAGTACGCCGAGGAGGACGAAGGCGCCAAGAAGGCGGGCTTCGACTTCGACGCCGAGGCGCTCGCGGCCGCCGCGACCAAGCGCCGCGACGACGCCGTCGCCGCCAAGCAGGCCGAGGAGGAGGCTAGGCGCCAGGCGGAAGAAGAGGCGAAGAAGGCCGAAGAGGCAAAGCGGGCAAGGACGTTTGAGACCGACTACTTTACGATGGTCCTCCCCGACTGGTTCCCCATGGATTGGCTGGAATTCGAAACGACGCCCGACGCCCTTACCGCCAATGACGTTAAAGCGCAAGATGTTGCCTCGAAAGCGAACTTTACGGTATACGCAACCGATGGATCGCCGCGCGGCGCAGAGACCGCCTTCTCTAAGACGATTGGAAAGACATCATCGGGCAAGACTGTAGTGCTGTCCGGCGGACCTTACTGGGGATATGTTCAGGATGGATACCGCCCGCTTGGGATCAATTATGATTTCACGGGAGAAACGTACTGCAACCTCCTCGCATCCTGCATTACGCTGAAATAGCAGCCTGCCGCCACTCAAAACGACCCGCTTTCCTCCGTCCCCGGTGAATCCGGGACGCGGTTTCCCAAGGAGGCCCTTACGGAAAGCGTGTCCCGCTATTCAAGCTCGAAACGGGTCGCAGTTTCCCGACGGGGCCCCTCGGGGAAACTGCGACCCAGAATTTGAGCTCGAAACGGGATGTGTCCCACTTTTCGGCCGGAAACTGGGATGCCGTTTCCCGTTGGGCTTGTTTGGGAAAGTGTGTTCCACTTTTCGGCCGTGGAATGGGACGCAGTTTCCCATACGGCAGGGTTTCGGAAAGTGCGTCCCGGAATTTGCGCTCGGAACGGGACGCAGTTTCCCGTTGAGCCTCTATATGGAAAGCGCATCCCAGTTTGGACGTCCATTCTGGGATGCGCTTTCCGCTCTTGAAGAAATGAGGCTGCCCAGCAGCTGCTCGGCTTGCGTTTATGCCTGCTGCCAGGTGTCGACGAGCTCCTTCGCCGCAGCGTAGGGGTCGTCAGCGCTGCAGACGGCGCTCACCACAAAGAAGCCGTCGACGCCGGTGGACTTGAGCTGCGGCAGGTCGGCCGTCTTGACGCCGCCGCCAACCACGATGGGCACGGGGCTTGCCGCATGGAGCGCGGCCAGGTCCTCAAAGCTCTTGGTAATGATGGAGCCGTCGGCCGCGCGTCCGCAATCGCGCTTGGTCTCGGTCTCGTGGAGCGGGCCCACGCCCAGGTAATCGACCAGGCTCATGTCGGCAGTCTTGACGTACTCGAGCATCTCTTCGCAACGGGCCGAAAGACCCACGATGGCGTCGGGGCCCAGCAGCTTGCGGCAGACCTCGACGGGAATGTCGCTCTGGCCCACATGCACGCCGTCGACGGCGATGCCCTGCTCGCGCGCAGCAAGCACGCAATCCAGGCGGTCGTCGATGAGCAGGGCGACCTGACCGGTCTTGCCCGCACGGGCGATGGCCTGTGCGGCGTCGTCCGTCAGCGCGATAATCTCTCGCGCGCTTGCCACCTTGGAGCGCACCTGGATGCAGGTAAAGCCGGCGTCGAGCGCCTGGGCCACCACATCGCCCACGGGGCGACCGAGCGTGTTTTCGGGGCCGAGCACCAGATAGGCCGAGATATCAAGGTTGTCGCGGATGCTCATTATGCTTCCTCCTGCTTTTTGATCTGTGCTTCCATGCGCTCGAGCTTGCCGGTCATGGTGTCGGTAAATCCGGGGCGAATATCCGCCTTGAGCACGACTTCGGTGCGGATGCCCTTGTTTGCCAACGCAAAGGTGGCATCGCGCACGACCTGCATGACCTCGTCCCAGTCGCCTTCGATCTCGGTGAACATCGAGCTGGTGCGGTTGGGAAGGCCGCTCTCACGAATGACGCGCACGACCTCGGCGACCTCGGCGGAGAGCTCGTCGCCGGTGCCGCACGGGGCGATGGCCACGGCGACCAGCGTATTCATGCCGGTTTTGGTTGCGGACTCGGACATGCCCCTATGCCTCCTCGAGCTCGAGCTGGTTGTCGGCGATGTCCTGGGCAGTTGCACGGTAGAGCTCGTCGATAAAGGCGACCTTAAAGCTTGCCGGGGCATCGGCGACGGCGGCGGCACGCGTGCCGGCCACGTTGTAGACGGCGGTGCCGCAGACGGCTGCCGTAAACGGATCGGCGGCGCAGGCATATACGGCCAGCACGCCGCCCTGCGAGCAGCCGCAGCCGGTGATCTTGGACATGAGCGGGCTGCCGCCGTGTGACTTCGCCACGGTCGTGCCGTCGGTGATCAGATCGACCTCGCCCGAGACCACCACGGCGCCACCGGTGTAGCGGGCGAGTGCCACGGCGGCATCGCGGGCGGCGTCAACCGTATCGGTCGTGTCGACGCCTCGTACACGGCTCAGATCGGCCGCCTCGCCCTCAAGGCCCCACAGGCCGGCGAGCGCGATAATCTCGGAAGCGTTGCCGCGCACGATGGCGGGCTTGTACCGCTTGAGCTCGTTTACCAGCTGAGTACGCAGGCTGCCGATGCCCAGGCCCACCGGGTCGAGCACCCAGGGCTTGCCGGCATCGTGTGCCGCCTTGGCCGCGCGGGGAATCGTCTGCTCGTAGATGGGGAAGAGCGTGCCCATGTTGAGATAGATGGCGCCGCCGCCGGCAACGAGCGCCTCGCCCTCGTCGGGCAGATAGACCATGGCGGCCGAACCTCCCACGGCGAGCTGCGCGTTGGCGACAAAGTCAATCGTCACCGTGTTGGTGATGGAGCCTGCCATCGGGTTGGTGGCGCGAATCTCGTCCACGGCCTTGACCACTTGTTGCTTAAGCTGTTCCGAATCAATCACTGCACATGCCTCCTTGGCATAGAAAAGGGGCGCTGTGCATAGACAGCGCCCCTGTAAAGGCGGCATGCTCCCTACGCCAGCATTAACTGACAGGTTCAAAGGATTGGGCCCATTGCCCTCTCAGCCTTGTGGTTTGCACCGCCGGCACTCCCGCATCGAATCTGTTGTCCCCTATACTAGCGCACCTGCCAAAAAGGGTCAGGTTTATTTTGGCAGGTGCTAACCGGGGTGATGCGTTTTCCCAGATAAAACCTGCCAAAATAAACCTGTCCCTTTTTGGCAGGTCGGTACAATAGACGGGATGAGAATGACCGAGGGGACCTTATGATCAAACTTGTGCTGACCGATATGGACGATACGCTGATTCCGGCTGGGCAAGACGGCGCCAGCGACTATGCAATCGAAGGCATTCACGCCATGCAGGCGGCGGGCCTGCACTTTGGCCCGGTTTCGGGCCGTCAACCGTCCGCGATGGGCTGGATGTTTCGCAATCGCTCCGAGTGCTTTTCGACCGGCGCCTTTTGCAACGGGCAGGTGATGTTTGTCGACGGCGAGGTGGTCGCATCGCGCGCAACCGACAACGACGCCCTGATGCGCCTGGCCGACTACCTTGAGCAAGAGACCGACGATACGTATCTAAAGGTCTACAGCCTGGGTGATGACTTTTGGGACAACGATGCCTATTGCGTAACGCGCGACCCCGAGCGCGTGCGTCGTGCCATGGAGTCGGGTGGCAACGCGTGGCTCAAGGGCGAAGAGGCCCCGTGCCGCCCTGTTGTCGATGATGCCCCGGTATACAAGGCGAATATCTGGAGCGCCCGCTCGCGTGAGGAGCTCGCCGAGCTATGTGAGCGCGTTGCTGCCGAGGTGCCGGAGCTCTCGCTTGTGTTCCCCAATAACCGCGTGCGCCTGTTCGACATTCTTCCGGCTGGTTGGGACAAGGGCTGCGCTGCGCTGGAGCTGGCACGCGCCCTGGGCCTGACGCCCGACGAGGTGGCCGTGTTCGGCGATTCCGATAACGATTTGCCCATGATCGATGCCGTTCCCAACTCCGTTGCGGTCGCCAATGCCAACGAGGCTGTCACGGCTGCCGCGCGCTGGCATATCGGCGCTGCGGCAGACGATGCGGTTGCCGCAGCTTTGCACCAGATTGCTGCCTGTGCCGCAACGGGGGAGATGCCGCCGTTTATGCGTCAGACAGATGCGGCGGGTCCGCACGTCGCGAACGCCTAGGGAGGTCACTATGAAGCTCCAGCAGCTCAGATATGTTGTGAAGGTTGCCGAGTGCGGTAGCATTACCGAGGCCTCGCGCCGCCTCTTTGTGTCGCAGCCCTCGATCACCGCGTCGATTCGTGACCTCGAAAACGAGATGGGCGTGCACATCTTTGAGCGCACCAACAAGGGCGTTATCGTGTCCGAGGAGGGTGAGACCTTTTTGGGCTACGCGCGCCAGGTCCTCGACCAGGCCGATCTGCTCGAGGACAAATACAAAGGTGCGTCTGAGCAGGTGCCGCATTTTAGCGTGAGCTGCCAGCATTATTCCTTTGCCGTCAATGCGTTTGTCGACGTGATTCGCGAGTTCGATGCCGCGCGCTACGACTTTACCCTGCGCGAGGAGCAGACCCACGAGATTATCGAGGATATCGCACACATGAAAAGCGAGCTGGGCATCCTGTACCTGTCCGAGCACAATCGCGAGGTTATCGAGCGTATGCTGGCGGCCAATGAGCTCGTATTCGAAGGGCTCTTCTGCGCCACGCCGCATGTTTTCGTGTGCGCCGACCACCCGCTGGCGGGCCGCTCCAGCGTGACGCTTGAGGACTTGGAAGACTACCCGTTCCTGTCCTACGAGCAGGGCAGCTACAACTCGTTTTACTATTCCGAGGAACTGACCTCGACGTTTGAGCGCCGCAAGAACATTCGCGTGCGCGACCGCGCGACGCTGTTCAACCTGGCCATGGGCCTCAACGGCTACACGGTATGCTCGGGCGTGATCAGCCACGAGCTCAACGGCCCCGGCATTACCTCGATTCCGCTCGATGTGGACGAGTACATGGAGATTGGCATCATCACGCGCAAGAACACAACGCTCACGCGCTACGGTCAGGCCTATATCGATGCAATCCGCCAGCATATTTAGCTGGTGCTGATCGTGCGCGGGGACGCGCGCCTGGCGTTTGCCATATAGATAATTTCTATGACAAACAGTAATAAACGCATATTTTACGATGACGGCAAGGACGCTCATACTCTGTCTCGGTAAAGCAACCAACCTCAAAAGGGAGACACCTATGAGCACTTCGACCCAGCTAAACGCGCCGTTTCGCGCCGATATCGTCGGCAGCTTTCTTCGTCCGCAGACCGTAAAGGATGCCCGCGCCGCCTACGCCGCGGGTGCGCTCGATGACGCCGGTCTTAAGGCCGTTGAGGACGAGGCCATTCGCGACTTGGTGGCCAAGCAGAAGGCCGCCGGCCTGCAGGTTATCACCGATGGCGAGTTTCGTCGCAGCTACTGGCACCTCGATTTTATGTGGGGGCTCAACGGCATTGAGCGCCGTACCTCGCGTACCGGTTATATGTTCCACGACGAGGAGACCACGGCCGATACCGCTGTGGTGACCGGCCCCATCAGCGGCGAGAACCACCCGTTCGTTGCGCACTTTAAGTTTGTCAAAGCGCTTGAGGGCGAGGGCCAGGTCGCGCGCCAGACCATTCCGGCACCGATCCAGACGTTCTCCGAGGTCACGCTCGATCGCTGCGACGGCCAGCAGGAGAGCCTGCGCGCCGTCTATAAGACCGACGAGGAACTCGTCGATGCCATCGCGGCTGCCTATCGCACCGTGATTGCCGACCTGTACGCTGCGGGCTGCCGCAACATCCAGTTCGATGACTGCACCTGGGGTATCTACTGCGATACCGATTTTGTCGCCAAAACTGGTATGAGTGAGGTCGATCTGCAAAAGGTGAGCGAGCTGGGCGTGGCGCTCAACAATGCGGCTATCGAGGGAAAGCCTGATGACCTGGTCATTAACACGCACGTGTGCCGTGGTAATTACCACTCCACGTATGCCTTCGAGGGTGGCTATGACCCCATTGCACCGTTCCTGTTCGCGCACGAGGATGTCGATGCGTTCTATCTGGAGTTTGACACGCCCCGCGCCGGTGGTTTTGAGCCTCTCAAGTACGTTGCTCCTGGCAAGAAGGTTGTGTTGGGCCTGGTGACCACCAAAGCCGCCGAGCTTGAGGACGAGGATGCCATTGTTGAGCGTATTCACGAGGCAGCAAAGTATGTGCCGCTCGAGAATCTGTACCTGTCGCCCCAGTGCGGCTTTGCGAGCTGCGAGATTGGCAACAAGCTGACCGAAGACGAACAATGGGCAAAGATTGCGCTGGTCAAGCGCATTGCCGAGCGCGATTGGAAGTAGGCGTCGACAACGCGGTTGACGGCGTCGGTTTAATTGAGAGCCGCCACGGGACCCATGCTCGTGGCGGCTATTTTAATGCGTCAGTATCCAGTGGATGCCGAGCGCCATGCGCAAATCGGTTTGCGCAAAATGATTGCCGGGGTTGAGTCCCAACGTTGTTGGAATGCCACGCTCGACGAGTAACTTTTCCATCGCGCGCGTGTCGTCGAGCACGTGTCCCATCATGCGGTTGGGCGTCTTGGTTTCCTTTTTACCGAGCGACAGGTAGACGGCTTGCGGGTTGCTGACAAACGGCTCCGTGCTGGCACGATCGACAAAGTGGGGAAACCACAGCGACCCCGATGCGCTCGCGGCGCGGTCAAAGGCGTCGGTTTGCCAGAGGGCCCAAAGCGCGAAAAGGCCTGCGAGCGAGTAGCCGGCAATGCCGCGCCAGACGGGCGGCTGGGGAAGCGATGACTCGGCCTGCGGTATAATCTGGCTCAGCAACTCATCAAGAAAACCGGCAGCCTGACCGCCGAAAGGCTCGGCATCGCGTACAGTTCCATCGCATGCCCAGGGGCTCAGCTCGCGATTCCAATCGAGCCCGCCAATGGCAACGAGCGTAAACGGCGGACAGTCGAGCTCTTGGCAGCGGACATAGACATCACTGCCGTCGCCCATAACCACGGGGAGGTAGATAACGGGTGCACCTTCCGTATGTCCTGAATAAACAGTAATCCGCTTTTGGTGCGTTTCCATGGCAAACTTCTCTCAACGTGGTGACATCGATGCCACGATTGTCGCACGTCAGCGTGCAACTGACCGTCAAAAGAAAGGCGCGGAGCCGCATCGAGCGGCTCCGCGCCTTGTTGTTTTACTTTAGCGTCCTTGCCGCTACGCCACGAAGAAGTAGACGAGGAAGGCGAGGGCAGCGATCCACATGAGCGGCTTGATCTTGGAAGCCTTGCCCTTAAAGAGCGCGACGACCACGTAGGCGATGAAGCCCAGGCCGATGCCGGCGGAGATGGAGTAGGTGAAGGGCACGCCCGCGACGATCATAAACGCCGGGAAGCCCTGCGAGACATCAGACCAGTCGATCTCGGAGGCCTCGCTCATCATGAGGTAGCCAACGTAGACCAGGGCGCCGCAGGTGGCGGCGCTGGAAACGATGGAGACGACGGGGGAGAAGAATGCGGCGAGGATAAACAGCACGCCGGTAGTGACGGAGGTGAGGCCCGTGCGGCCACCGTCGGCGGCGCCAGAGGTGGACTCGACGAAGGTGGTGATGGAGGAGACGCCCATAAAGCCACCGGCAGCGGCGGCCACGGAGTCAACGACCAGGATGGGGCGGATATCCTCGACATTGCCGTCCTCGGTCAGGAACTCGCCCTGCTTGGCGACGGCCATGGCGGTGCCCATGGTGTCGAAGAAGTCGCTCATGAGCAGCGAGAAGGCAACGACGAGCAGCATCGGGTCGGTCAGGACCTTCACGATGGCAAGATTGCCGTCGGCGGTGCTGGCAAACGGAGCGCCAAAGGTCGAGAAGTTGAGCGGGGCGATGAGGCCCTCGGGGGCGTGGGTAACGCCCAGCGGGATACCGGCGATAACGGCGACGATGATGCCGATGAGCAACGAGCCCGGCACGTTGCGGGAAGCCAGGGCAACCGTCACGATGATGGAGATGATGCCGACGATAAAGGTGGGGGAGGTGATGTCGCCCAGGCCGACGAGCGTACCGGCGCCAGCGGTGATGATACCGGCGTCGCACAGGCCGATCATGGCGATGAACAGGCCCAGGCCAACCGAGATGGCGTGGCGCAGGACGACGGGGATGGCGTCCATGATGGCCTCGCGCAGGCCACAAAGGACGAGCAGCAAGATGACGACACCCTCGAGGAAGATAACGCTCATGGCCACGTGCCAGTCACCGCCGCACATGGTGGTGGTGATGCCCGCGATCATGGCGTTGATTCCCAGACCCGACGCGCAGGCGAGGGGGCGGTTGGCGAAGATGCCCATGCAGATGGTCATGATGCCAGCGCCCAGGCAGGTGGCGCAGGCGAGCGCTCCCGTATCGATGCCGGCGCCCGAGAGTACCGCGGGGTTGACGGCGATGATGTAGGCCATCGCCAGGAATGTTGTCAGTCCAGCGCGAAGTTCGGTTCCGATTGTGGACTTGCGCTCACTGACGTGAAAAAGTTCGTCCATGCATACCCTTTCCTTGTTCGGCCCCGAGTTTAGGCCGATTGACACGAACTCACCTACTATATCGCCTTTGTAAGATTGGCGTTCCCCACATGTTGATGTTCGGCGCAATGTAGCAGACGGGCGGTATTTTCCGTATGAAAATGTGTAGGTACCGTATACTTAAGCCGTTACAACGACCCCTATGGAGGAACGTATGATTAAAGAGCTCTGCCACGACGAGGCTATTCTGTCCCAGCGTTGCGAGGTCGCGACCGTCGAGGATGAGTCGGTGGCTCAAGATCTGATCGATACCATCAAGTCGCTCGACGATGCCGGCTGCCTTGCCGCCAACCAGATCGGCATCACCAAGAAGGTCTGCGTCTACCTGGACGATGCCGGCGAGCCCCATGTGCTCTACAACCCCCGTCTGGTGTTTGGCCTGGGCGCCAGCAAGATGGAGGAGAGCTGCCTGACGCACGAGGAGATCACCAAGTCCACGCGCTACATCAAGTGCAAGGTCGCCTTTGACGTGATCGTCGACGGCAAGATGCGCGAGCGCAAGCAAGACTTTGTCGGCTTCGAGGCACAGATGGTCCAACATATGATCGACCATTGTCTAGGAAAGTTGGTCTAAGGGGACCAAAGCACCGCACCTTGCCGCTCAATCGTCGCTCGCGTACCTTAAGTACGCTTCGCTCCTTTTTCGTGGCAATCTGCGGCACTTTGACCCCTTAGACGACCTGCGGGGTTGACTTGGTTGAGTTTATCTTGCTTGTATAAGCCCGGGCGTGACATTGTTGTCATGTCCGGGCTTCTTTGTTTAGCGCCCTGTTGTTTGGTGACAATGAACCTAGCAAGAACGTTTAGCTAGGAGGCGCTATGTGCACGAGCATTCGATTTACCGATAATTCCGGCCATATGTATTTGGGTCGCAACCTCGACTGGAGTTTTGGCTATGGCCAGCAGGTCCGCGTGATGCCGCGCGGGTTCCACATTCCGTATTCGTTTATGGATGACGCGACGGCCGCGCACGCGGTAATCGGTATGTGTATTGATTACAAGAACTACCCTATGTATTTCGACTGCGGTAACGATGCGGGACTGGCCGTGGCGGGACTTAACTTTCCCGGCTATGCCGAGTATGCCGAGGGCCCTGTCGAGGGCAAGACCAATATCGCGGCCTACGAGTTTCCCCTATGGGTGGCGGCGACGTTCTCGACGGTCGATGAGGTCGAGGCCGCGCTGCGCGACACGGTGATTGTCGCCAAGTCTGCCGGCGAGGGGCTGGGCGTATCGCTGCTCCACTGGATTATCGGCGATGGCCAGCGTAGCATTGTGGTCGAGATGATGGCCGACGGCCTGCATGTGTACGATGACCCGGTCGACACCCTTGCCAACCAGCCGACCTTCCCGTGGCACATGGAAAACCTGCGTACCTACATCACCGCCACGAACGATTTTCCGCAGACGGCAACGTGGCGCGGCGCCGAGCTCAAGCCCTATGGCGCCGGCGCCGGCATGCGCGGCATTCCCGGTGACTGCTATTCGCCGAGCCGTTTTGTAAAGGCGGCGTACCTTAACGCCAATTACCCACAAAAAGACAGCGAGGCCGAGAACGTCATTCGCATGTTCCGCACGCTCGAGGGCGTGGCGATGATCGAGGGTGCGTCCAAGATGGGTGATGGCAAGTTCGAGAAGACTATCTACACCGGATGCTTTAGCGCACGTACGGGCAATTACTATTACGCAACGTACGATGACCCGTCGATTCGCTACGTGAGCCTGATGGATGCCGAGGGCGCGAGCCCCGATAAGCTCGTGGCTCCCGAGCCGCGACGCTCGTAGTCTTCCGGTCCGATGCAACGCAAAACGGCCCTGCATCTCGTGGCGAGATGCAGGGCCGTTATCGTTGATAGCTGACGGTGTTTTAGAAGTTGGCGTCGTTGAGCTGGGTGCTCTCGAGACCGTCGAGCTGCTGCTGTTCGGGCGTGTCGGCGACGCTTTCGAGCTGCTCGGTGGGGTCGACATTCATGCTCTTGCCGGCCTCGTTGCCGTTGACCAGGTCGTCCGAGAAGATATCGACTTCCATTTCCTCGGCCTCCTCGACCTGAACCTCGAGCGGAACCTGGGTGCGTACCAGCTTGACTGCCGGACGCATGCGGGCAAAGAGCGGCACGTACTCGATGATGATTGCCGAGTTCTCAAGACCATACCAACGTGCCGGGCTTCCGCAGGCGCGACGGACGGCATACTTGATGGCCATGACGCGGTGGTCGTTGCGGTTGATGTCCGTCTCGGGGGCGAGCATCTTGCGCAGCATGCAAAAGCGGAAGTCACCCACGTTGCCGCGCGTCTCGTAGATAGAGTAGGTGTGGTGCTGCGGTGGCAGCTCTCCCGAAGCCATCAGGTCACCGACGATCTGGCGCAGATAGGCGTTGACGCGCTGGTTGACCTTAAAGCCCAAGTTCAAGCGCACGCGGAACAGGAAGTCCGTGCCAAAGGTCTCGACGGAATACTCGTGCGTATAAGGCTCGTCGGTAACGTGCACGTTGATGAACCAATATGCCTTGGCGCGCTTGGGGTGCTTGTCCAGGATGGAATAGAGCACATCGCGGTCGAGCGTGAGCGGGTCGGGGCTGTTGGTAAGGAACACCAGGTTGTCGGCGAGTACGGGGTAGGTCTCATCGTTGCGCAGGCGATTGAGCTGGTCGATGTACTTGGAGACGGGCAGCAGAATCGTCTGCGTACGCTCGATGGCGGTACCGCGGCGCCACACATACATAAGGCCAAACAGCAGTGCGGCCAAAAAGATCATCACATAGCCGCCGTCAAAGAACATGGTGAGGCACGAAGCGAAGAAGCAAAGCTCAATGGCGCCAAAGAGCAGGGCGAAGACGCAAGCGCCCAGCTTGTGCTTGAGGATGCCGGCGATGTAGCTCGTCAAAAGCGTCGTGGTCATGAGCATGGTCACGGTAATGGCGAGACCGTAGGCGCTCTCCATGCGCTCGGAGTTTTGGAACAGCAGCACAATAAAGATGCAGCCGACCCACATGATGTTGTTGACGAGCGGAATATAGAGCTGACCCTTGGTGTCGCTGGGGTAGTGGATGCGCAGGTGCGGCATGAGGTTGAGGCGGGTTGCCTCGGATACCAGCGAGAACGAGCCGGTGATAAGCGCCTGCGAGGCGATGATGGCCGCCACGGCCGAAAGTACGATGGCAAAGGGGCGCAGAGCCTCGGGAAGCATCATGTAGAACGGGTTGACGATATCCATCGCGAGCATCTGGGGGTTGGAGTTATTGGCAAGCAGCCAAGCTCCCTGGCCCAGATAGTTGAGGATGAGGGCCGCCTTAACGAACGGCCAAGATGCGTAGATGTTGGCCTTGCCCACGTGGCCCATGTCCGAATAGAGCGCCTCGGCACCGGTCGTCGACAGGAAGACAAAGCCGAGCACCATAATGCCCGAGTGGTTGATGGGCGAGAACAGGAACATGATGCCGCGGATGGGGTTGAGCGCGCGCAAGATGGACAGGTTGCCGAGCATGTTGAACAGGCCGGCGCCTGCCAGGAACAGGAACCACAGCGTCATGAGCGGGCCGAACAGCTTACCGATCGACGAGGTACCGGCGCGCTGCATGGCAAATAGGCCGCAGATAATGATGATGGTGATGATGATGACGTTGGTCTGGCCGTCGCCCAAAAGCGCGTGGCCCCACTCGATAGTGCGCAAGCCCTCGATGGCCGTGGTAACCGTGACGGCGGGGGTGAGGATGCCGTCGGCGAGCAGCGCCGCGCCGCCGATCATGGCGGGGAGAATCAGCCATGGCGCCACCTTGCGCACGAGACTGAACAGGGCGAAGATGCCGCCTTCGTTGTGGTTGTCGGCCTTCATGGCGATTACCACGTACTTGACCGTGGTCACGAGCGTCATGGTCCAGATGACGAGCGAAAGCGCGCCCAGGATCATGTCCTCGCTGACGGTGCCGATGCCGCCGTTGTTGGCGACGATTGACTTCATGGTGTACATGGGGCTCGTGCCGATGTCGCCGTAGACGACGCCGAGCGTAACGAGCAGCATACCAGCGGAGAGGGGGATGGCTCCGTGCCCGCCCTGACTCTGCTGGTCTTGGAGACTTGTCTCCAGTTTGTTGTGTGCCACGTGGACTCCCTTAGACATCTGGTTTCTGCCGAGGGCAGATAACCTTTATGCCGTCTTTATACATATAAGAGCAGTTTGGCACATCGGAGTGTTTTAGACAATAATCCCCAGCTGGGGAGTAGCTGCCTGCACGGGCGACATTTCAAAACAGGGACACACTCGCTGGGCGATTTGCTGCAACGTGATAGTCGCGGACGCGTCCTGCTTTGAAACATGAAGAGGGGCTGTTAGGCGCGCACTGCCTGAGCGATGCTGCCCTTGGCGCTTGCGCGTCTGCCGGCGAGTTCGCAGAAGATCGCTCCGCCGATGATCAGCGCGGCTCCCATCAGACGGATGGGCGTCATGGCCTCGCCCAAAAGGGCGACGGAGAAGACGACGGCCGAAAGCGGCTCGAGGTAGCCGACGACGGCGACGGTCTGTACGGGCAGTTTGGCGACGGCGCTAAAGTAGAGCAGGCAACCGAGCCCGGTGTTGATGATACCGAGCATGGCGACGGCGCGCCAATCGATGCCGGTGGCAATGCTGGGGGAGAAAAACGAGGGGACGCCTTGCGTGATGAGCGTGAGAACCAGCGCGGTCGCAAAGGCGGCGCTCACCTGGAGGGTGGAGTTCTCGAGGCCCTCGATGTGCGGTGCCCCCTTGCTGGCGATGACCATCAGCGCATAGCAGAAGGCCGAGGCGATGCCGCACGCGATACCTGCGATGGGCATATTGCCGCCGAGGCCTTGGGCCGCGATGAGGAAGGCACCGCAGGCGACGGCTATGAAGCCGGTGATTTTACTGCCGGTCAGCTTCTCACCAAAAATGAGCGGGGAGAGGGCCATAACGATGATGGGGCCGCAGTAATACAGCAGCGAAGAGATGCCAACGCCGATCGTCTGGTAGGCGCGGAACAGGAATATCCAGCTGGCACCCAGCGCGGCGCCCGAGAGGATAAGGGCTGCGGCTTCGCGGGGACGAGACGGTGCCTGCAACTTATGGCGTTGCGTAGCGACGAGGATGATAACGAGTGAGAGCGCACCCAAAAACGTTCGCAGGAGCACGATATCGGAGCTCGGCAGCGCGATCGCAGCGGCGATGATGCCGTTGGAGCCAAACAGCAGCAATGCTGCTAAGTATGTAAGCAATCCGTTGTTCATACACTGTCATCCCCTCTATATCCGTGCAAGTCCACTATGGAGTAGCGGGCAATAGAAGAAAAGCGAATATAATGCATAGGAGACATGACAAATACTCATGCAAGGACGGGGCGTGCCGTGGAGACCAATATCCAAAAGATGCAAGTACTGCTCGAGACCGTGCGTGCCGGCAGCTTTACGCGCGCCGCTGAGCGCCTGAGCTATTCGCAGTCGGGCGTGAGCCGTATGGTGGGCGATCTTGAGGCCGACTGGGGTTTTAAGGTGCTCGATCGCAGCCGCGAGGGTGTGGTGCTTTCTGCCGACGGGCGGCAGGTCATGCCGGCGGTCGAGGCGTTGTGCGAAGAGTTTGGCCGTCTGCAGCGACGTGTGGACGAGATGCGCGGGCTTATGCGCGGCAAAATCTGTATCGGTACGTTTTCGAGTGTGGCGACCCATGTGCTGCCACCGGTCATCGCACGGTTTCGCGCCGATCACCCGGATGTCGATTACGAACTGCTGATGGGTGACTACTCCGAAATTGAGCAATGGGTGGCGGAAGGCCGATGCGACCTGGGCTTTATTCCGCGCGAGCCACGCGGCGTAGGTATGACGTCGCGGCCGTTGGTGCAAGACGAGCTGATGGCTGTGGTGCCAGTGAGCTCTCCGCTTGCCGCCGCGGAGGCCCTTTCTCTTGCCGATTTGGTCAACGAGCAGTTTATCCTGCTGGAACGCGGTAGTGACGACGAGATTACGCCGCTGTTTCGCCGTGCGGGCCTAACGGTGCACTCTAAGCTGTCGACCTGGGATGACTATGCGATCATGGCCATGGTCGAGGACGGATTGGGCGTGAGTGTTCTTCCGGCACTCATCTTGCGCCGCTGTCAGTTTGATGTCGCTATCCGGCCGCTGGAGGGGCATCCTCATCGGCAAATCAATGCCATATATCGCACGGCCGACGTTTCGCTTGCGGCGGCTCGTTTTCTCAAATACCTCTAATGGTGCACACTGTTATCTGCTCTGGAGCAAATCTTGGAACTTGGAGCATTTCTTTGTGAAATTGAACTTTCGTACTATGTGCCGCGCTATACTGCTGCCTAAATTGAACTCAGGTTCAATTCGTGTTCTATAAATTGAACTTTGCCAGCAAGGAGGTTCTAGTGGCCCAAGAAACGTTTAGCGATCGCCTGCGACAGGCTATGTCCGATCGCGACGTTCGCCAGTCGGACGTGATCCGCGCATCGGAGATGCTCGGCAAAAAACTCGGCAAGAGTCAGATGAGCCAATATGTGAGCGGCAAGACGATCCCGCGGCGCGATGTGGCAGAGCTGCTCGCCCGTATTTTGGAGGTCGATGTTACCTGGCTGCTCGCCGGTGACGCCGACCAAGGCGAGACGCCCTCGTCCCATAACGTTGCCAAATCCGAACCTAGTCCCACGGCTCAAATTGCAAGGAGCACTACCATGCGCACTTTCTCTAAATCCACCAAGCTCGATAACGTCCTGTATGACGTGCGCGGCCCCGTCGTCGACGAGGCTGCCCGCATGGAGGACGAGGGCGAGCGCATCCTCAAGCTTAATATCGGCAACCCGGCGCCTTTTGGTTTCCGCACGCCCGATGAGGTCATTAAGGACATGCGCCAGCAACTGCCCGACTGCGAAGGCTATTCCAACTCGCGCGGCCTGTTCTCTGCGCGCAAGGCGATTATGCAGTACTCGCAGATCAAGGGCCTGCCCAACGTTCAGATGGAGCACATCTACACGGGCAACGGCGTGTCCGAGCTCATTCAGCTTTCGATGCACGCGCTGCTCGACAATGGCGACGAGATTTTGATCCCCAGCCCCGACTATCCGCTGTGGACGGCGTGCGCAACCCTTGCCGGCGGTCATCCCGTGCACTATCTGTGCGATGAGCAGGCGGATTGGTATCCCGACCTGGAGGATATGGAGTCCAAGATCACGAGCGCGACCAAGGCACTCGTCATCATCAACCCCAACAACCCCACGGGCTCGGTCTATCCGCGCGAGGTGCTCGAAGGCATCGTCGAGATCGCGCGCAGGCATCAGCTGATGATTTTTGCCGACGAGATCTACGACCGTCTGTGCATGGACGGCTACGAGCACGTCTCGATTGCTTCGCTCGCTCCCGACCTGCCCTGTGTCACCTTTAGCGGCCTGTCCAAGTCGCACATGATCGCGGGCTATCGTATTGGCTGGATGGTGCTTTCGGGCAACCAGCGTTGCATGAGCGACTTTATTATGGGCATCAACATGCTTTCGAACATGCGCCTGTGCTCCAACGTCCCGGCTCAGTCGATCGTTCAGACGGCGCTTGGCGGCCATCAGTCGGTTAACGACTACATCCGCCCGGGTGGTCGTGTCTACGAGCAGCGTAACTTTGTGTACGAGGCACTCAGCAAGATCGATGGCATCTCGGTGGTCAAACCGCGCGCGGCGTTCTACATCTTCCCCAAGATGGATGTGAAGAAGTTCAACATCACCGACGACGAGCAGTTTGCCCTTGACCTGCTGCACGAGAAGAAGATCCTGATCACGCGCGGCGGCGGCTTTAACTGGGCCGAGCCCGACCACTTCCGCATCGTGTACCTGCCGCGCATGGAAGTGCTCAAAGAGTCTCTCGAAGACCTCGCCGACTTCTTCGACCATTATCGTCAGAGCTAATGGGATAGAAGCTCCGCACTATGAAAAGCTCCCTGCAGTTGCTTGGCTGCAGGGAGCTTTTTCGAATCGGCGCTAAATTACTATTCCATAACAGTGGTCGATTTCGTGTTGGATGATCTCGGCGGTGTAGCCCGAGAAGTTCTTGATGCGGCGGACGAAGTTCTCGTCCAGATACTCCACCTTAATGCGGCGATAGCGGGTGCAAGGGCGCTCACCGACGAGCGAAAGGCATCCTTCGCTCGTCTGGTAGGCGTTGACCTGCTCAAGAATCTGCGGGTTGTACATGAGCATCGACTTGCTGCCGTCCTTTACGCAGATGATGCGTTTGCGTACGCCGATCATGTTGGCGGCAAGTCCCACGCACTCATGCTCGTGTTCGTGCAGCGTGTCCAGAAGATCCTGCCCGGTCGCGGCATCTTCGGGGCCGGCGTCCTCGGAGGGCAGGCGTAAAAAGAACTCGGACTTCATGATGGGTTTGATCATGGCGGGCTCCTTATGGTGGGCGTTTGATTTAAGCCATGATACCGCGACATGTCGCATTAATGTGTGCACATAGATTCTGCAGCTAGATTGACGGACGACACCATAAACTAATGGACGTTTTGCCGAGAGGCATGATTTATAAGCGCAAAAGAGTGCGCGACGGGCCCCGCGAATGGGGCGATGATGCCCGAGAGGGCCAAGAAGGAGTCTCATGTCTGAGAACGAAGAGATCATGAACGAGACCGAGAACGAGACCATGGCTGCCGAGGTTGAGGCAGTCGAGACCGTGGAGACCGAAGCTGCCGAGGTTGAGGCTGCTGACGAGGTTTCCGCCGAGGAGGAGGCCGAGGTTGTCGAGGCCGCCGTTGATTACGATGACGAAGAGCTGATGGACAAGATGCAGAAGGCCGCCCGCCTGCTGCGCAGCCGTCGCTTTGCTATTTCCAAGGAGGAGGAGGCCAAGGCCGAGCGCATGGCGAACATCGAGCGTGCCATTAAGCTCCTTGACCTCAAGCCCAAGATGGAGCAGAAGGAGATGTCCGACCTGCTGGGCATGCGCCTCCGTGAGCTCGATGGCCTGATGGCCGAGGCCGAGGCTGCCGACTTGGTCGGTCGCATCGACGACGCCGAGGGCGACATGCGCAAGATCGTCGTCTTCGCTGCCGAGGATGCTGCCGAGGGCCTGACCGAGCTTGCCAACAAGAAGGAGAAGCTGCTGCCCGAGCTTTCTTACGAGGAGGCCACCGAGCTCATGGCTGCCCTCGATAAGGTTATCGCCCCGCTCGTCGCCATGGGCCTGGACGAGGACCGCGGTCCTCGCGGCGGTCGCGACGATCGCGGTGGCCGTGGCGGCGACCGTGGCGGTCGTGGCGGCTTTGGCGATCGCGGTGGCCGTGGCGGCGACCGTGGCGGTCGCGGTGGCGATCGCGGCGGCCGTGGTGGCTTTGGTGACCGTGGCGGCGACCGTGGCGGTCGTGGCGGCTTCGGCGGCAACCGTGGTGGCTATGGCGACCGCGGTGGCAACCGTGGTGGCTTCGGCGGCAACCGTGGCAACGACCGTGGCGGTCGCGGTGGCGATCGTGGCGGCCGCAACGGCGGCGGCTTCCGCGGCAACCGTTTTTAGGGGTTACGCGGTTCTACGAACCGCGTAACTAGTTGACGCTGCGCGCCCGCCAGAGCGACAACTTGTCATTCAAAGAGGACGGCATGACCAGAAGGTCTATGCCG
>NZ_JADNOH010000063.1 GCF_015557435.1 Collinsella aerofaciens | reverse complement strand
TAAAGCCGTTTGTCTCCACCCGCGTAGCGGGTGGTTTAAAGCTGGCCGCTGCGCGGCCAGCAGACTAAAGTCTTGAAACAAATGCGCAGCCTAAAAGGCCGCGCACCATCTTTGTTCAGATTAATCATTGCCCGTACGGCAGCGCCAGGGTGACACAGGCCCGAGGACGCGCCGGAAAGGAAGGTTGCCCTCGGGCCGAACAGCTATGGCAGCTTACGCCACGGTGTAAACCCAGTTGTGCTTATCCTCGACAGCACCAGACTGGATACCAGTCAGGGTCTCGCGGAGCTTCTTCATCACAGGGCCGATCTCGGTGTAGCCAGCCGGGAAGGTCACGATCTCATCGGCACCATAAACCTTATTGTCGATCTCGCCCACCGGGGAGATGACGGCGGCGGTGCCGCACAGGCCGCACTCCACAAAGGTGCCGGCCTTGACCTCGGCCCACTCGACGGGGCGCTGGTCGACGGTTATGCCCAGGTCCTGAGCAACCTGAACGAGCGAGCGACGGGTGATGGAGGGCAGGATGGAGTCGGTGTGCGACTGCGGAACGACGAGGGTGCCATCCTCCTTCACGAACAGGACGTTAGCGCCACCGGTCTCCTCGACATAGGTGCGGGACTCGGAGTCGAGATACAGGTTCTCGGCATAGCCCTCGCGATGGGCCTCCATCGTGGGCTTGAGGGACATGGCGTAGTTCAGGCCGGCCTTGATGTTGCCGGTGCCGTGCGGTGCGGCGCGGTCGTACTCGGAAACGCGCAGCTTGACGGGCTTGAGACCACCCTTAAAGTACGGACCGACCGGGGTCACGAGAATACGGAACGTGTACTCAGGAGCGGGAGCCACGCCGATCACGTCACCGGAGCCGATCATAAACGGACGCACGTACAGGGTTGCGCCGGAACCGAAGGGCGGAACCCAGGCGGCGTTGGCAGAAACGACCTGCTTGACGGCCTCAACGAACTTGTCCTTGGGGAACGGGGGCATCTCGAGGCGCTGCGCAGAGTTGTACATACGCTCGGCGTTCATGTCGGGACGGAAGCAGACGATGCTGCCATCCTCGGCGGTGTAGGCCTTCAGGCCCTCAAAGACCTCCTGGCAGTAATGGAAGATGCCACCGCACTCGGAGACATGCAGGGTGTGGTCGGTGGTCAGGCCGCCCTCGTCCCACTCGCCATCCTTCCAATGGGCCTCGTAGCTGTAATCGGTCTTCATGTAGCCAAAGCCGAGGCTACCCCAATCGATATCCTTCTTCTCGACAGTCATATGTCGCTCCTTACATACACAGTTGCATACTCGCGAACCCGCACGCAAGGACCGAGGCCGACCGCGTCGCAACGTCGCACGCCCGGAGCGTAGAGCCGGACGGGACACGCGGGCGACATCAAAGCCAATGGCACGTCGATTCGCATGCACGAGATTGTACTCCGCACGCGCGTCGGATAAAACGCTTTTCTTTAACTAACTAAAGTATTTTCATTTGACCGAAGCAAAAAGGCCCGCCACCGTAAGCGGTGACGGGCCTCAACTGCACGGCTTACGCGCCGGCTCGATCTACGCGTTCTTTTTGCCCAGCTTAGCCTTAACCAAACCGACCACGGTCGGGATGATCGACACGGCAACGATGCCAACGATTAGCAGCTCAAAGTGCTCCTGCACAAAGGGAATGCCGCCAAAGAAGTAGCCCAGCAGCGTAAAGAGCGTCGACCAGGTAATGCCGCCCAGCACGTTAAAAATGACAAAGTTGCGCCAGTGCATGCCGCCCATGCCGGCGATAAAGGGCACAAAGGTGCGGATAAACGGAAAGAAGCGGCCCAGGAAGATGGCCAGGTGGCCCCACTTATCCAAGAAGTCCTCGGACTTTTTGATGCGCTCGGGCGTCATGGCCTTGACCTTGCCCGAAGCGATAATCTTTTTGCCAAAGAAATGGCCGATCATAAAGTTGCACTGATCGCCCAAGATGGCAGCGGCCCATGCAACGGCCAGCAAAGCCACGATGTTAAAGCCGCCGTTGTGGGCAAAAAAGCCCGAGGCGAACAGCAGCGAATCGCCGGGAAGGAACGGGAAGAACACCACGCCCGTCTCGATAAAGATAATCAGGAACACGCAGCCGTAGGCCATAAGCGGGCCGGCGGCAATCCAGCTAGCAATCGCGGTGCGCGGGTCTTTGAGCAGCTCGGCGATAAAATTGATGAAACCCATGAAGTAAAACCTCTCAGTTGTGGGCGCGGACACGTCCAAGTTGACCAGTATACGGTTGTGGCGCGACCATGCACACGACCGCACAAAAGCATGACTCCATTACCAGCAAGTTTGCATAACTGACACCTGTCACGCAAAGCCGTGAAAGATTGCTCTTCCTAATCCCTAGCGAATCGCTATACTTTATTGAATCGCATTGCCATGGCGCTAAGGGAGGGCGGCCGGTGAGCTTTATCAATACCATTCGCGAGGACATCAAGACCGTCCAGGCGCAGGACCCCGCCGCGCAAAACGGCCTGGTCATTTTCCTTTCGTACCCCGGTCTTCACGCCAAGTGGAACCACGTACCCGAGCACTGGCTCTGGGAGCACGGTCATCGCTCGCTCGCCCGCGTGCTCTCGCAAATCACCCGCCACATCACCGGCGTCGAGATTCATCCCGCCGCACAGATCGGCAAGCACTTCTTTATCGACCATGCCATGGGCGTCGTCATCGGCGAGACCACCATCGTGGGCGACAACTGCGTGCTCTACCAGGGCGTCACGCTCGGCGGTACCGGCAACGAGACCGGCAAACGCCACCCAACGCTCGGCGATAACGTCACCGTGGGCACGGGCGCCAAGGTGCTCGGCAACATCTGCATCGGCAACAACGTCAAGATCGGCGGCAACTCGGTCGTCGTTAAGGACGTCCCCGACAACTGCACCGTCGTGGGCGTGCCGGGACGCATCATCAAGCGCAACGGCTGCCGTGTGTTCGAGGAGAGTTTCGACGCCAAGCAGCATCGCGAGTACATGCCCGATGACGCCGCCGAGCAGTCCGCCCTCAACCGCCAGGGCATCACCGAGAATGCCCGCCGCGTCAAGGAACTCGAGCGAGAGGTGGCCGAGCTCAAGGCCCTCGTCGCCAAGCTCGTGGACGAACGCTAGGAACGCAAGCGGCACAAAACGACATCGGCATCAACGCAAAGGCGCGCCAGGGAATTCATCCCCGGCGCGCCTTATTTGTGATGTGGCAAAGAGACTGTCCCTTTGTCACATTATGCGAACTGGCTCAGATAGAGGTCGGCGTAGGCACCCTCGGCAGCCAGCAGCTCCTTATGCGTGCCCTGCTCGATAATGTTGCCGTGATCCATGACCAAGATCAGGTCGGCGTCCACGATCGTCGACAGGCGGTGCGCGATCACAAAGCTCGTGCGCCCGCGCATGAGCGCGTCCATGGCACGACCGATGGCAAGCTCGGTACGCGTATCCACGCTTGAGGTCGCCTCGTCCAGGATGAGAATCGCCGGGTTATTGAGCAGCACGCGTGCGATGGTCAGCAGCTGACGCTGGCCCTGGCTGATGCTTTCGGCATCGTTGGCCACGCGCGTGTCATAGCCCTGCGGCATGGTGCGCACAAAGAAGTCGACCTGCGCGGCGCGCGCAGCCGCCACGATCTCCTCACGCGTCGCCTCGGGACAGCCGTAGGCGATGTTTTCGGCAATCGTGCCATCGAACAGCCAGGCGTCCTGCAGCACCATGCCAAACTGCTGCCGTAGCTCGCCGCGGTCCATGCGGCTCGTATCCACGCCGTCGAGCGTAATACGCCCGCCGTCAATCTCGTAGAAGCGCATGAGCAGGTTGATGAGCGTCGTCTTGCCCGCGCCCGTGGTTCCCACCACGGCAATCTTCTGGCCCGGCTCGGCGGTAAACGACACGTCGTGCATAAGCGGCTTGTCGGGCGAATAACCAAAGCGCACGTGCTCAAAGGAGACGCGACCCTCAACGCGACCCGGCAGCTTGGCGGCCTCGTCCGGCAGCGGATCGGCCTCCATCTCGGGCTCATCGAGCAGGTCGAACACGCGCTCCGCACTCGCCAACGCGCTCTGCAGCGAGTTGAAGGTAAACGACAGCTGCGTCATGGGTTCGGACGCCTCGTAGATAAACTGGAAGAACGCCTGGAACACGCCGACGGTCATGTGACCGGCAACCAGCATGCTGCAGCCCACCAGCGCGATCACGATCTGCGCCAAACGGCCGATAAAGCGCACCGCAGGGCCGACGGCATTGATCATAAAGTCGGCCTTGGCACTCACGCGTGCCAGCTCGCCCGAGGCCTGGTGCACCTCGGCAGAACTTTGGCGTTCGCGGTTAAACGCGCGGATCACCAGACGGCCCGAATAGCCTTCCTCGACCGCACTCGTAATCTTGGACACCCACTCCTGGCGCTCGCCCGTCACATCGTGTGTGCGGCGCGAGACGACCTTCGTCACCAGCAGCGACAGTGCCGTAAAGAACAGAAAGACGAGCGTAAGCTGCACGCTGAACACGAACATCACGCTCACAGCACCAACAACCGTGCCGATCGACACGAGCAGCTGCAGCAATCCGCGCTGCATGCTCTCGGACATCTTGTCCAGGTCGTTGGTCGCGCGGCTGACGACCTCGCCGGGACGATGCGCGTCAAAATAGGCGAGCGGCAGACGGTTGAGCTTTTGCGCGATGCGGTTGCGCAGGCGCAGATTGAGACGCTCAGCGACGCTCGACATCAAAAAGCTCTGGAGCGCATAGAACGAGGCAGCGGCAGTCCAGATCATAAAGTAGACGAAAATGGTCTTGCCGCAGTTCTCCCAGGTGATGCTGAAAGTGGTGTCGTTGGCAAACGCCACCTGAATGTGGCCCCACAGCTCATCGATCACGCGGGCGCTATATGCCGGCGCGGCGGTGTTAAAGATGACATAGAACACAATGCTCGCGAACACGATATAGAAGCGCCAATGGTCGCCGGCAGCCTCACTCCACAGGCGGCGCACCGTCGCCCAGGTATCCCGAGGCGTCTCGTCCTCGTCTTCGTCGTCCACGTCGCGCATACGCTCTGCCTCGGCGCGGGCGCGCTCGTCCTCGGCACGTTCGTTTTCCTCGTAGAGCGCTTGGCGGCGAGCCTCGCGCTCCGCCGCCTTGGCGGCTTCGTCCAGGTCGGGCGCGACGCCCGTCTCCTCGACTGTCTCTACAACCGCAGCGCCATCGACGATGCCCTGCTTCTTGAGCTCCTCGGTCATGCTACTCACCTCCCTTCATCTGCGATTCCGCGATTGCGCGGTACACCTCGCAGGTTTCCATGAGCTCGTCGTGCGTGCCTAGGCCCACGATCTCGCCGTCTTTGAGCACCACGATCTGATCGGCATGCAAAATAGTCGAGATGCGCTGGGCGATGATGAGCACCGCGGCATCGCACGTCTCGTCCTGCAGCGCATGGCGCAGTGCCGCATCGGTCTTAAAGTCCAGGGCCGAAAAACTGTCGTCGAAGATATATAGATCGGCATGCTTCATGAGTGCGCGGGCAATCGCCAGGCGCTGGCGCTGACCACCCGAGAAGTTCGTGCCGCCCTGGGCCACCGGCGTATCGAGCCCCTGGGGCTGGTCGAGCACAAAGGTGCTCTGGGCAACCTCCAGCGCATGGAGCATGTCAGCCTCAGTCGCGTCTTCGTTGCCAAAGCGCAGGTTGCTCGCCACCGTACCCGAGAACAGCCATGCCTTCTGCGGCACATAGGCGATACGCCCGCGGATGTCGTCTTGCGAAAGGTCGCGCAGATCGATGCCATTCAGGCGAATGGCGCCCTTCGTGGCATCGTGGAAGCGAAGCAAGAGCTTGGCCACCGTCGACTTGCCCGAACCCGTCGAGCCTACAATCGCCGTGGTCTGGCTACGGCGACAGGCAAAGCTCAGGTCGCACAGGGTATCCTCGTCGGCATCGTCAAAACGGAACGACATGTGGTCGAACACGGCCACCGCGTCGGCACCGTCAACAGACTCCGCCGCGCACGTGTCCAGCGTGCGCTTGCCGTCCACGATGCTCGGCTCAATCTCCAACACCTGCTGCGCACGGTTCAGGCATGCGGCGGCGCGTGGGAGCGTCAGAATCACCATCTGCGCCGTCATCACAAAGAACAGGATCAGGATCGCGTACTCCAGCACGGCCGAGATGCTACCGATTTGCATGGCGTGGACGCCCACGCGGTCGCCGCCCACCCACAGCACCGCCACCTCGGCGATATTCATCAAAAAGAAGCTGGAGCTGTCGAGACCCACAAACAGGTGGTTGACCTTGATGGCATTGGCCGCGTAATCGCTAAACACCTCGTCCAGGCGCTGCTCCTCGTGGCGCTCCTTGTTAAATGCGCGGATGACGCGCACGCCCACGATGTTCTCGCGCAGCACCACGTTCATGCGGTCGATAAAGCTCTGCAGGCGCATAAAGATCGGCGCGGCGTTGGCAACGGTAAAGACCGCCGCCACCAGCACGATCGCAACCATCACGCCCAGCAGCGTACCCATGGCGGGATCGATGAACCAAGCAAAAATGATGCCTGCCACGGCCAAGAACGGCACCGGCAGCACCAGCTGAATCGTCTGAAGGACAGCTTGCTGAATCACGTTGATGTCGTTGAGCGAGCGCGTGATCATCGAACCCGTGCCAAAGCGCTCAAAGTCGCTGGCGGACAGCTCGAGCGACTTGTCGTACACGGCATTGCGGATATCGCAGGCCACGTTGGCGGCCAGGCGCGCCGAAAGATAGCAGCCCAGCACCGTGCCGCCGCTGGCCATGCCGGTCGCGATAAGCATGTACAGGCCGTTGCGTAATATATAGTCGACATCACCCGTGGTAATACCGGTGTTGACCATGTTCGCCAGCATCGTGGGAACCAACAGCGTACCGACGTTATCTATCAGCACCGCAAACAGCGTCACCGCAATCAGACCGCGGTACGGCCTCATAAACCTCATTAAGAGTCGCATGCGTCCCCCTCGCCCTTATCGTCAGTCTCGTTCTCGGCGGCCACTTGCCGTTTAAATGCCTCGCACTCTTCGTTAAGAACATGGGAGAACTTACCGACCAAGCGCATGATCTCGCACTGTTCCCACGGCTCGAGCGCCTCGAATGCCTGTTGCTCGGCTTTTTGCGCCGGCAACGCGTAGCGCTTGGCAAACCGCACGCCTTCTTCGGTCAGTCGTACAACCTTGTTTTTACGACTGCCCTCGGCAAACTCCAACGTCGCAAGCCCTCGCGCCCTAAGCGTTTTAATCGCCGAATTGATGGTCTGTTTGCTGTAGAACCATTCACTCGTCAGCCGACTCACGGCAACGCTTCCGCCCGCTGCACTCGTGTCGACGAGCATCCAGTAGGCGCAGTCCGAAAGGCCGCAGGCGCGCGAGAACTCCGAATAGATATGGTCGAGTCCATTGAGCAACCGATCGAAGTCGACCAGCGTAACCGCACTATTCATCTATCCCACCATTCAATTGTCCGATTTTTGACCAATTATGTGTCTCTAGATTAGTCCGAGTTTTGACTATCGTCAACAGGCTCTCCGCAAATGCGTGCATTTTTATGGCCTATCGGCAGAAAAAGACCGCCGGCGCGGGGGCGGCGCCAGCGGTCACGTGAAAATCGGGTTTTATTGCCTGTTAAGCGGCGACGGCCTCATAGACCGTAGCGCCCGAGAAGCTGTCATGCAGGCTCTTGCCGGCAATCCACGGCAGCTCGACGACCTCGCAGACCGTGTTGACCAACTCAGAACAGTCAGTAAAGTGGCCCTTGTCGTTGAGGGCCTCGCAATCCTGAACACGCCAATAGCCATCGGTGTGCGTGATGTAGTACTCGTGATCGTTGATCGACACGAAAGCGCGCGTCTTGGAACGCAGCAGCTTCAGAAATCCTACGAAATCGGTCTCGACGACATCTCCAGCCTGGAACATGATGTTACCTCCTGGCCCGGCGCCACCACGGCGCATTGATAAACGTTGGTACTCCTTTAGTAAAACCCTTATCAGAGGTTATGCGTTCGTCATTTAGGCAAGTGGTAAAAAACCGCAGGGTAGACGGGATAAAACGTTTAACCATCCCATTTGTTTGTCACATTCTGAAGGTACTTTTATGCAAACCTACTTTCCCAATTGGAATCTATCCTTTTGGCCGGGCAATTGACCGTCTATCGTTTGAGCCCGACGGGTATGAACGGGGCATCTGCAACGCCACCGCAAGGAGACACCATGGAGACTATCGAAGCACTCATTCACCGCCGCAGCTGCCGCAACTACAGCGATCGTCCCGTCGAGGCCGAAAAACTTGCACGTATTATCGAAGCCGGCCAATATGCACCGAGCGGCATGGGCCGCCAGCCGGTGACGTTTGTCGCCGTCACCGACCCCGCGACCGTCGAGCGTCTCTCGCAGCTCAACGCGCAAGTCATGGGCAGCAACAGCGACCCCTTCTATGGCGCCAAGACCGTTGTGGTGGTGCTGGTTGACCGCAGCGTGCCCACACATCTGGAAGACGGCTCGCTCGCCATGGGCAACCTGCTCAACGCTGCCTATGCGCTGGGCGTTGATTCGTGCTGGATTCATCGCGCCCACGAGGTTTTCGATTCGCCCGAGGGCCTGGAGCTACTGGCCAGTTGGGGTCTACCCGCCGACGGCAGCCTGCGCGGTGTCGGTCACTGCATTCTGGGCTATGCCGAGGACACGCTGCCCGAGCCCAAACCCCGCCGCGACAACGTGGTCTACGTAAGGTAATTAGTTCCGCCATTCTACCGAACGGCGGGCTCGTTGACGCTGCGCGGGCCGCATTCACGCCAATCTGACGTTCAATTTCGAGGGCGCGACCAGAAGGTCAGCGCCCTCTCATTTCACGTCACCTTGGCGCAAATGCGGCTCGCTCGCTTTTGGCGACTGACATCGAATGAGCCACTGTCTTGGGCAGCTAAAAAAGCCCCGTCCCAAATTAGCTGCCCCACTCGCAACTTATCCCGCCGATGGAGTTATTGCCGTTTCGCTCGTCTGATTCGCATCGACGTCGTCGCCTTGCTTGTCTTCGTCCTTTTGCACATCGGCGATGGTGGAGGCCGCCGCAACGATACCGCGCTGGGGCGCGACGCTCGTCTGGGCCTGAGCGCCCTCGACAACTTCTGTACCTACATGCGCGAGCTCGGGCGATTTAAACATTGCGTCCAAGTTGGCGCCACCGCCGGCATATCCGAGCGCAGCGAGCGCGATGACGATCACTGCAACGGCGGCCACGATCGGCACGTAGCGATGCCAGCCGGCGGGATTGAGCCCGCTGCGGCGAGCCGCCCCGCGGCTGATGTAGCCGAGCGTTCCGTCGTGCTTGAGCTTTGAGCCCACCACGCGTTTGCGGCCCCACAGCGAGGACTCTGCCTGCATTGCCAAGCGGGCGCTTGCCGAAGGATAGCCGTATTTAGTGCGCTTGAACGAGCTATCAAACCCCGAGGCGTGTTTGCCCCACGTCACCGATGTTGTGCGTCGGTTGACCGGCGCGGCACTCCGCCTTCTGCGGCTCGGTTTTGAAGTCTCAGCCATATGCCCTCGCACGCCGTAACCAAATCGAAACAATAACGCTTTGGACTGTAGCACACGCGTCGCGTGCGGTCACGGGCGCCTCGCTCAACGGTCATCGTCCTTCAGCAAGCGCCACAGCGTTGTACGGCTTATGCCCAGCACCTCCGCCGCACGGGTTCGGTTGCCGTGGAGATGGTCTACAACCAGATGCGCGATATCTCGCTCGGTATCGGCCAGCGGTCGCAGGATATACAGGTCACTTTCAAGCGTCGGGGCGCCAAAGGTTGCGGTCTTAATCACGTCCTCTTGGGCGAACACTTCCTCCGCCACAGCGCGGTCCACCGTGCCCGTCCCCACCAATATATACAGTCGTTCCGAGACCTCGCGGAGCTGCAGATAGTTGCGCGGCCAGCGGTAAGCATCGAGCGTCTTCGTCGCCGCGGCAGACAGCGTGGGCGCTGCCGTCCCAAATGCATCAGCGAGATATTCCAAATAGCGCGCGACCTTCGTCGACGCGGCTCCCTGCTCGGCGATTGCCGGCGCGACGCTCACCGCACAGGCGAAGCGCTCGGTCACAAAGGCGGCTTGATCACTTTCGCCGCCGCCCGGCATGTCATTCGCCGTCAGCACCACATGGCAGCGCGTCGCCAACGCGGTGTCGGTCATCGTGGAGACCAGCTCGCGGAGGCGCTGGGGGCCAACCGCATTCCAGCCCTCAATGCAAAGGGTCAGCCCCGTTTGGAACAGCGGCGATTCGGAGCTTTTGAGCACATGGCGCCAACCGCGATCGGTGAGTTCATCGAGCGCGACGGAAACAAAGGGCTGATCGACAAAAGGGCCATCCAGATAGAGGCGCTTGGCAATCTCGACCTGACCCGCTCCCAGCTCGCCCTCGAGCATAAGGGGCACGCCGCGCGCATAGCTCTCGGTAACCGGTACAGCCACCGAGGCCGCCCCCTCAACGATGCCGTACGCGCTCGATTCATAGCGGACCTCAACTTCGTCGGCGTTGAGCCACTCGATGCCCGCATGCGCCGCGGCACCGCGCACCTCGCGGACCACAACGACCCAAAGCCTCCCGCCCTCTTTGTCGGTGGGGCGAACGGTCAGGCTCAGGCGCGTACCCTCACGCCCCATAACCAGACGCGCGCCGTCTCCTATACGGTCGAGACGCTCAGCGACAAAAGCCGCCACATCCCGCTCAAGCGCCGCGTCATTCATGGTCGAGATCGCGACGTCCCCACGCGCATCGATTGCCAATGCCGAGGCCCCGGCAGCAGCTAGGGCATCGGTCAAGATGTTCAGCTTAGCATTGCTATCCATGATTTGCCCCTGTCCGCGGCGACGTGCAACCGCCGACGGTCGCACGACCGAGTGTTTCAAAATTGAACGATATTGCTCACCAAACACTATAGGGCAGAAAGCGCCGTCCTGCGAGTATAGGTGTTGCCCCGCATCGCCATCCTGGCGGGGCGATAAGAGCTCTTCGGGACTTATAAACCTGCGGACAAGCCATACCCGCAAGAGCTCCTATCGCTCCACCGAAGGCTTGCGCTCACCGGCAGCCAGCACGCGAATAAGCTACTTCTCTACCAGATTCCCAGCACGTGCTGCATTCCCAAACTCATGCACGCAATGCCAATCCAGCAGCAAAAGCCCAACGCGATGGGCTTGCCGCCCTTTTTGACCAGCTCGACGATATCGGTATTAAAACCAATAGCCGCCATGGCCATCACAATAAAGAACTTCGACAGCTCCTTGATGGGCGCCGTGATGGACGCGGGAAGCTGAAGCACCGTGGTGATCACGCTCGCCAGCACAAAGAACAGCACAAACATGGGAAACGCACGTTTAAGCGAGAACGTGCTTTTGGCGTCACCGCCGGCCTTGCGTGCCAGATGCATCTGCCAGCATGCGAGGACCAGCGTGATGGGAATAATGGCCAGCGTCCTGGTGAGCTTGACCACTGTGGCGCTCTCGAGCACATTGGCGCCGGGATGCATGCTGTCCCAGGCGCTCGCCGCAGCCGTTACCGACGAGGTGTCGTTGATGGCGGTGCCGGCAAACAGGCCAAAGCCCTCGTTGGTCAGCCCGAGCATGCCGCCGAGCGTCGGAAACACGAGCGCCGCGATAACGTTAAACAGGAAGATGACCGAAATGGCCTGGGCAATCTCGCGATCGTCGGCATCGATGACGGGCGCGGTCGCAGCGATGGCCGAACCGCCGCAAATCGACGAACCCACACCCACAAGCGTCGCGATCTTACCCGGTACGTTCATGACGCGGCAGAGCACAAAGGCGATGACAAGCGAGGTCGAGATCGTCGCCACGATAATCGGCAGCGACTGGGCGCCCTTGGACAGAATCTGGGAGAGGTTCATGCCAAAGCCAAGCAGGATAACCGCGTACTGCAAGACTTTTTTGGACGTATAGGTGACGCCGGCGGCGAGCTGTTCGCGACGCTTCCTGGGAAAGACGAGCGCCAGGACCATGCCAAAGAGGATGGCAAATACCGGACCGCCGACCACCTCAATTTGTTTGCCGAGCAACGTCGCGGGAATGGCAATGATCAGGCAGAACAAGACGCCTTTCCAGCGCTCGCGAACGATATTTGCCAGTTGCATATGGGATTCCTTCTTTCTATTTCACGTTTGCGACGGCTTATGATACGGCAACATTGAGCACAGCCTTGCGCAAACACAGACTAAGATGCCGCAATAGTTCTCAGGCAACAGCCGAATTGCCCACCGCGGAGAGCTGATTCGCGGCATAATTAACAACTGACATATGAGTTTGATAGAACAGTTGCGAGGCGCTATGGAAGAATCGATGCACGTCGGCGAGCAGGAAACGAGCCTACAGGACCAGTCCTACCACACCATTCGACGCAAAATCGTCTACCTGGACTACAAGCCGGGCGAAAAGCTGGGCGTCAAGCAACTTTGCGACGACCTAGATATGGGGCGCACCCCTGTGCGCGAGGCTTTGGTTCGTTTGGCGCAGGAAGGTCTGGTGCGCACCGTGCCCCAGAGCGGCACCTATGTCTCGCCCATCAACCTCACCCTTGCCGAGAGTGCCTGTTACATCCGCGAGCATCTGGAAAAGCAGGTGATCGTGGAGTGCTGTGCGCGAGCCACGTCGGCCGGCATCGAGCAGCTCGACCGCGCCATCGTGCTGCAGGAAAAAGCCATGGCCGAAGAGGATCGCATCGGCTTCTTTTTGAGCGACAACCTCATGCATCACATGATTTTTAGCATCGCATGTCGCAGCACCGTGTGGTCGTGGCTCGAAGAGACCAATGCCGACCTGGAGCGCTTCCGCTGGCTGCGCGCCGCCACGCAGGTTCTCGACAATCAGGACATCGTGAACGAGCACAAGCAGATTCGCCGCGCCATCGCCGGTCGCGACCCCATCGAAGCGAGCTTTTTGGTCAGCAAGCACCTGCACATGATGTTCCGCAACCAAACCGAGGTTCTGGACCAGTTCCCCGAGTACTTCGAGACCAGCAAGCTCCGCTAACCTGCCAAAAAGGGACAGGTTCATTTTGGCAGATTTTATCTGGGCAAATGCAACAAGGCCCGGCTCCGCTGCAACGGAGCCGGGCCTTAGTTGTTAGGATGACGGAACTCGATTACTCGACAGTAACGCTTTTCGCCAGGTTGCGGGGCTGGTCGACGTCGCAGCCGCGCAGGATGGCGACCTCGCGGGCGAGCAGCTGCAGCGGGACACTCGCCGTGATGGGGCTGAACACGTCGCGGACTGCCGGCACGCGGATGATGCAGTCGGCAATCTTGTTGATCTCCTCGTCGCCCTCGGTGGCAACGACGATGACCTTGGCACCGCGCGCCTTGCACTCCATAAGGTTCGACACGGTCTTGTCGTAGGTGGCACTCTTGGTGGCCACAGCGATGACAGGGAAGCCCGGGTCGATCAGGGCAATGGGGCCGTGCTTCATCTCGCCGGCGGCGTAGGCCTCGGCGTGCAGGTAGCTGACCTCCTTGAGCTTGAGCGCACCCTCGTAGGAAATAGCGGCACCCATGCCGCGGCCCACGAACAGCGCCGACTGCGCATCCTTGCACAGCAGGGCAGCCTCATGCACGGCATCGGTCTGCGTGTCCAAAATCCACTGGATCTGCTCGGCAGTATCGGAAAGCTCGCGGAACAGCATGCGTGCCTGTTTGGTGGTCAGGCGGTACTTGACCTGCGCCAGCAGCAGGGCCAGCAGCGTCAGGCTCACAACCTGGCCGATGAAGCTCTTGGTCGAGGCGACCGCGATCTCCTTGTTGGCCTTGGTGTAGATGACGCCGTCGCTCTCACGCGCCACGGGGCTGCCCACCACGTTGGTGATGCCGAAGACCTTGGCGCCCTTGATGCGCGCGTCGCGGATAGCGGCGAGAGTGTCGGCCGTCTCGCCCGACTGGGACACGGCCACGACGAGCGTCGTCGGCGTGATGATGGGGTTGCGATAGCGGAACTCGCTGGCCGCCTCCACCTCGGTGGGGATGCGAGCCCAGCCCTCAATGAGATTCTTGGCAATGAGGCCAGCGTGATAGCTGGTGCCGCAAGCGATCACGTAGACGCGGTCGATGTCGTTGAGTTCCTCGAGCGAAAGGCCCAGCTCGTCGATATCGAGCTCGCCGGCCGGCGTCATGCGACCAACCAGCGTGTCGCGCACGACGCGCGGCTGCTCGTGAATCTCCTTGAGCATAAAGTCGGGATAACCGCCCTTTTCTGCCATGTCCAGGTCCCAGTCGATGTGGGTGACCTTGGGCTCGATAACGTTGCCGGCCTCGTCGGTGTACTCGACGCCTGCGGGCGTGAGCTTAGCAAACTGACCGTCCTCGAGCACCACGACATCGCGGGTGGCGTCGATGAGCGCGATGACATCGGAAGCAACATAGGAGCCGGTTTCGCCCACGCCGACTACGATCGGGGAATCCTTGCGGGCCACGGCGATCACGCCGGGCTCGTCAGCGCACACGGCGGCCAGACCATAGGCACCGACCACGTGGGTGCAGGCCTCGCGCACGGAGGCCATCAGGTCGTGCGTCTCGGCATAAGCCTCTTCGATCAGATGCGCGAAGACCTCGGTATCGGTCTCGCTCTTAAAGTGGTGGCCGCGGCCCTCCAGCTCTTCGCGCAGCTCGGCGAAGTTCTCGATGATGCCGTTGTGAACGATGGCGATACGACCGTCGCAGCTGGTGTGGGGATGGGCGTTAACGACCGAAGGCTTGCCATGAGTGGCCCAGCGGGTGTGGCCGATGCCGCAGGCAGCGTCGCTGTCGATGTTGGAAAGCTCACTCTCCAGGCCCGCAACTTTGCCCACGCGGCGAATGACGTCGAGGTGCGCCGCGGCGCCCTCGCCCACCTCGAGCGCGACACCCGAGGAGTCATAGCCGCGATACTCCATACGCTTAAGACCCGTGACCAGGATGTTCTTTGCAATATCAGAGCCGGTGTAGCCGACAATTCCGCACATAGGATAAATCCCTTCGTCCGCGTGACTGCAAGACGTCCACGCACAAGGGGCGCTGAGACGTACAACGTTCGAGTATTGTACTCACGCAAACGCAAGCTGATATACCAGAAGTGGTATCTCAACTTAGATACCACCCGATGCACACACGTCCAAACCACCACAAAGGTGCCTGTCCCCTTCGTGGTGGTTTGGACGGCGGCGTTTCCCCAGATAAAACCTGCCAAAATAAACCTGTCCCTAATTGGCAGGTTTTGACGCCCCGGGGGCGGACGATGCTACAATCAGGCTTGTACTTGAAACGCATCAAAGGGGCCGCTATGGCAAAGGTTAAAATCAGCGACGTCGCGCGCGAGGCCGGGGTTTCGTTGGGCACGGTTTCCAACGCGCTCAACCATCCCGAAAAGCTGCGCCCCGAGACCCTCAAACTCATCAACGAGACCATCAATCGTCTGGGCTACCTGCCCAACCAAAGCGCCCGTCAGCTGGCCGGCGGCACCACCAAGTCCTTTGGCCTGGTCCTCCCCCGCCTCGACCACGGCTTCTCACTCCAAATTGCCAGCGGCGCCCACAACGAGGCCCGCAAGCACGGCTACGATCTGCTCATCGCCAATGCCGACAACGACGATATTCTCGAGGATCATTACCTGCGCTACTTTATGGGCACGCAGATGTCCGGCGTCATGGTTCAGCCCATGGCATCCCCCGACTGGCGCCCGGCCATGGCCAAGATGCCCGTGCCCATCGTCCACCTGGACATCCACTGCTCCGAGCCCGGCTACTACGTGGCGGCCGATAACGAAGCCCAGGGCCGCATCATCGCCGAGCTCGCCATCGCCCGCGGCGCACGCCATATTGTCGTTGTGGGTCGAGCAGCATTTATGCAGCTCACCCTACGCGTGCTTGGCATTCACAAGGCCCTTGCCTTGCGCCCCGATATCAAGATCGAAGTCATCGACGCCGGCGAATGGAATACCGCGGCAGACGGCTATGGCATCGGCAGCCAAATCGCCGAGCGCCCCGCCGCCGAGCGCCCCGATTTTGTCGTCGGTCTGACCGATGTGTTGGCCTCGGGCGTCATCTCGGCGCTGGTCGACAAGGGCATTTCCGTCCCCGGGCAGGTCCGCGTGGCCGGCTGCGACGGCAACCCGCTCGCCTGGAGTGGAGCGGTTCCGCTCACCACCGTGGCGCCCCCGGGCTACGAAATCGGCCGCAAGGGCGTTCAACTGCTCATGGAGCAGATCGAAAACAAGGCGCCGGCAAAAACCAAGCACATCCGCATCGGATCCGCCGCGCGCACCGTCACCGCGGTCACAGCCGTCGAGGACATCAACCGCCAAGAGCTCGTACGCCCGTTCCTGCTGGAGCGCGCCAGCACCCAGGCAAACACCCAAACCGACGCTACCGCGATCAACCTCGGCGCGTACTTGTAGCGTGACTGTGCCCGCTGCGGTTCGACTTTATGCGGAAAGCCCGGCAGACCGATCGGTCTGCCGGGCTTTCCGCCAGCGGTTTTGCTAACAAACGTCAGACGAGCCTCGTACAAAGTTGAACTTCGACGAAGACGAGTGCCCAATCCGTAACTTCCCATTTCGTGTAAACGGGAACCGATATAACTCCCCATATCGTGTATGCGCAGGTAGACCGACACCTTTTTAGCCATCGATACTAGCGCGCAGGCGCTGTACATGCATAAGCAGATACAGCGTTTCGTTCTCGCTGCATTCCCAACCGTGCGACCCTAGGAAATACGCAAGGATGTCCGCCGCACACGCATAAGCTTCGGGATAGGCATCCTTCATCACAGGGAGCATCGTGCCAAAACCCTCGTCCACCTCACCGCCGGCTTTGACGCGATCGAGCAGAAACCGCACGTGCATTGCGAAACGCGCGTAGGTGAAAGAGCCCGTATCAACGTCTCCGATATGCTCGCAGACGATTCGCGTGACCTCCTCGAGCACACGCGTCGCCTCGACCGTCGCCTGCATGTTGCTCTGTTCGGCCTCACCGTCAATCAAGTGCAGCGCGATATTGGTAACTTCCGCCGGAGGCAGCTCCACGCCCAGCCTGCTTTTGGTAAGTGTCACCGCACGCTTGGCCACTGCAACCTCATGCGGATACAAGCGCATCACGTCAAACGAAAGCGGCGTCTCGATCACCACGCTTTGTCTCACGCGCTGCACGGCAAAGTTTATATGATCGGCCAGCGTCACAGGGGCGTTGGGATTGAACTCGACATCAAGCCGCTCGCTTGCATAGTCGATGATATCCGCCGCAAGCAACAGGACATCCTCGGGGATATCTTTGAGCGCAGCGATCGACGCACCGCCCACGCCGTAGAACGTACGCTCGACCACCGACAGGTCCTTGAGCTCGTAGGGCGGTCGGCGGTATGCGATACCTTTGCCAAAGACGACAAGATCCTGTCCATCCGCATCGCGGGCAAGCGCGCAGTTGTTGTTGATCTTCTTTAAGACCCACATCGCCAAACAACCTTCCTAATAGAAGCGCTCTATGACAGCTACAGATGCGCAGCGGCACTATAGCCCTCGAACACGGCGTCTTTGATAATGCGCGCACGGCGACAGTCACCGACGATGAACGTCTGGGGCGCGAGCCCCACAAACGACTCGGCCTCCACCGTCCGCGAGCGTACACCCGACGCCACGACCACGTCATCGCACGCAAGCTCGCGCTTTCCGCCATCAGGCCCCGACACCCACACGACACCTTCCCCAGCAGCGAGACACATCGTGTTAAGCATAACATGGAGGTTCTCACCGTGCTTTTCGAACATCTGGCGCAAGACGATGCGAAAGAGCGAGTTACCCTGCGCTGCCAGCGTATCGCCCATCTCGACGACCGTGACATCGCGGCCCGTCTCGGCTAGTTCGAGCGCGAGCTCTGCACCGATCGTGCCACCGCCCACAATCACCACGCGCTGGCCCAACGCGTCCGGGTGCTCGATGGCGCTCGCGAAGCCGGTAGCCCGATCAAGCCCGGAAACAGGCGGCACGAAAGGCTCGGCACCGATAGCTACGATAAGGGCGTCGGGCGCCATCGCGCGCACCATATCCGTATCGACAGCGTAACCAAGTCTGAGTTCGAACCCATCCCCCTGCCGGAGCGTGTCAATACGATGCCGCAAATACTGCAGGTAGCGAGCCGCATCCTCCTTATGCGCTTCTTGTGCGATAAGCCTGACTGCCCCGCCAACGGAACCGCTGCGTTCCGTGAGAACCACCTCATGGCCGCGCTCGCGTGCCACAATCGCCGCCATACAACCGGCAGGACCCGCACCCACGACCAGCACCCGTTTGCGTCGAGACGCGGGTTCTACCTCACGCGGAATAAAATTCTCGTTGGCAAAACGCGGGTTGACGCTGCACCCCACGTTCCAACGATCGGTCGAGATGTGATAGCACTGCAGACAGCGCAGGCACGGCACGATATCCGCCGCACGGCCCGCGCGGGCCTTAGCCGGCCACATCGGATCGGCGGCGAGCGCGCGGGCAAGCGCCACCATGTCGCACGTGCCCTCGGCGATCGCGCGCTCGGCCTCCTCCGGCGTCTCGACGGAGCCTACGAGCGTCACCGGTACCGAAATCTCCGCCTTGATGGCACGAGCAAGATGCGCGTTAAGTAAGTGCGGATCGAGGTTGGTGGCAGAGGTATGGACGTTGGCCTCATGCTCGATATCGAGCCCGCACGAGACTTGGATACTCGTCACATACCGTTCAGCCTCACGGCAAAACGCGATGACATCCGTAAGCTCGATGCCTCCCGGCATACATTCATCCGCCGAGATGCGCATCTCCATGGGAAAGCGCGGTCCCACAGCATCGCGACACGCCCGCAACACCTGCAACGGAAACCGCATACGATTCTCGATAGAGCCGCCATATGCATCGGTGCGATGGTTGAATAGGGGGCTCAAGAACTGGTCAATAAGCCAACCGTGTCCAAAGTGCAAAAACACCATGTCAAAGCCGGCGCGGCGAGCATCGACACACGCTTGCGCCCAACAGGCAGCCGTGCGCCCCATCATGTCGGGCGTCATCGCGCGAACCTCAACGCCATCCTCACGCACAAAGGCGTCCGGCCCCATGGCGTAGTCGATCGTGCGGGCGTAAAGTCCGGCATGCGCAAGCTCGATGCTCGCGACGGCGCCCGCCTGGCGCGCCATGCGAGCACGACGGACAGCCTCCTCGCGAGCGTATTTGGAAAAGACGTACGGCTCGTCGGCACTCATCCACGAGGAGCGCCCGGGCTCCACGATGGTATGCCCGCAGATGACGATACCGGCGCCGCCCAGACAACGGTCCTCAAAATGCTCGCTCATAGGATTGGCGACGATGCGGTTTTGCACGAGCACATCACCCAGTTTGATGGGCGAAAACAGATGCGGGTATTTCATGAGTCCCTCCCCCCAGGATTTCTAACGAACGAGCTGCTCAACAACCATATGCGTTGTCGAGCCATCGGTCACACGCTCAAGCAAGGTGCCCTCGAGCGGCGCCTCCACCGTGGCTTCGATGTCCTCCGGCACCGTTACATCAATCGCGACCCCAGCGCCCGTGCGCTCCCAAGCAACGCGGATCTCGCCGCGCACCGTCTGCCAGGAGCACAAGAACGTATCGGTCGCATGCGACAGATACGGACGCACCGTAACGCCATCGCACCCCCGCGCATCACGGCTCACGTGAATGCCGCCGAGCCCCTCGTAGAACCACTGGTCGTAACTCGAAAACATAGCGTGGTCGTACGAGGCCAGCGGATCGTCGAACATCTCGATAAGCGCCCTGTTGCCGTCAGCGAGCATACTGAGCAAGCTCGGCCCCTGCTCACGCAGCAACCAGCGCTCGAGCACGGCGTTGCGGCCGCAGCGCGACAGCAGGTCAAAGGCGAAAGCCGTGCCGAAGATGCCGGTCGTTAGCACCCGCTCGGCATCGACCGCCCGCGCCAGTCGCTCGACAAGTTCGAGCTGATCGCCAAGCTCAAGTGCCGCGGCAAACGCCCAGGACGTCTGCGTTCCGTCGCCAAATGACCCGTCGGCATGTCGAAAGCGCCGAATGATCTCGGCGCGCAGTTGTTCCGCAGCACGCTCAAAACGCACGCCGTCCGCGCCCTTACGCCCCGCAGCCTCGCTCGTCAAACGCAAACCCCAGAGAATCGCACACCAGCCGACAAACTCCTTATCGGGAGAACCGTTCGAGAAACCCTTCGCAATCATGCTGCCGTGGTCACCCAGGCAGTGCGGTGCCAGCTCCGCCGGATCGAAACCCATCAGATAGTCGCCAAAACGCTCGATCGCCGGCCACTCACGCTCGAGTAAATCGCGACGCCCGTAGATACGGTCGGCTTGAATCGCCAGGTACGGATGGGCAAATTGCCACATGAGCGGACCCTCTCCATAGGCAGGACCATTGGATCCGATACCCATGAAGGGAGCCGTTTCGGGAAAACCGCCGCACTCGGTCTGGTCGCGGTTGAAGTCCGCGAGCGTCTTATCGAGAAGGCCGGAGACATCGAACGAGAACATCTGCGAGGCCGCAAGCGCGATCATGTCGCCGCCGTAGCCAAAACGCTCGCGCGCACAATCCTCGAACACACCGTGATTATTGTTGAGCTTGGTGCGAATGGCGGCGTCGTGAAGTCGCTCGAAGGCGTCATTGCCGAGCGATAGCTTACCGCAGCGCTTGAGGTCGGTATGGACATACGTCGCCCTGGCCGAGCGAATCGCCGCGACATCGCATCCGGTTAACGTCACATATCTAAACGAATGCCAACAAAACTCGTTTTCAAACACGTTTTCACCCGCGTGACACACAACGACGTCGCGCTGTACCGCAGGCTCCGGAGCACCAGGGCCACCCGGGCACACGCCGCGCGGCGTCTCCATGCCGGCATAACCCGCCACTGCCGTGCCCGCATACGGACCCCCGTCGCGCCACGTCTCGGCATAGACAAGCTCGATGCGCCGCCCCTCGTCTGCTTCCACACTCAGCTTCATGAATCCGGCAACGACCTCGCCAAAGTCGATGATGACGGCGTCCTCGTGCTCGAAAATCCGTTTGGGCTCCACTACCGTGTCGCGCACGCACGGCGCGACCGGCGAGGGCTCGATAGCCCGCACCTCGTCATAAACCGTCACCGGCAACGCATCCCCGGGCACCGGCCGCAAGTCGCGCACCTCGCCCAGATACACGTTGTTGAACAGCAGCTCGCCTGTATGCGCCGTCCAAGACGCGTCGGTCTTGGCGAGCACGCGGCCGCCGGCCGCCACAATCGCGCACGCAGCGCGCGGGGTCCCGACCTCGACCAGACGTTCGCGCAGGTTATACTTGCCAAAGAGCGTCAACGGCGAGGGATTGAAGAATCCGTTGCCCAGCTCGATCTCGATCGTATTGGTGCCGACGACCAGCTTGTCCGCCACCTCGAGGCTGTGCGAATAGACCACCTTGGTGTAGTTGGTCCACCATCCCAAAAGCTCCGATGCATCCATCCTGACGCCGTTGATGCGCACGCGCGCGTAGCCCAAGACGGCGATCGTGAGCACCGCCGACGCGGGCACCAGCTCAAGATCGAACGTGCCGCGCACGACATGGTTGCGGTGACACTCGTCGTAATACGATTCCGCCGGCTCATAGACAAACGGCTCACCCGAAATCCAACGGGCGTCGAACAAATCAGGCTGCATGGATCCGACCTTTCGGGAAGTTACGGTGCGGCGACCCGCCACGTTGGATCGCCGCACTGGCTGGGAACTATGAAAAGCGCAGTTGCTTAGGCCTGCTCTTTGTTGCGGGACTTGCCCAGGTAGCTGCCGTCGTCATGATAGGTAGCCATGGTGAAGACAAAGGCGATGACCATGATCACGGCAAGCGTGCCCAGGTAGAACACGATATTGCTCGTGTCGGCACCGGTGGGGTCCATGAACGTGGGGATACCGAAGAGTCCGGCGCTGCCCATGCTGTAGGCGTGGACGTTAAGGGCACCCATCACCAGACCGGCGATTGCAGAGAACACGATGTTCTGGACAAACAGGAACTTGCTGGGAAGCTGGATGCCGTAGAGCAGCGGCTCGCCGACGCCGAAGAACTGCGAGATCGTAGCCGGGATGGCGACGTTGCGGGTCTTGTCGCTCTTGGTGCGGAGGATGACCGCCAAGCCCTGGGACACACCTACGAAGCCACCGATGGAACCGGCCGCCATAAGCGGGTCGTAACCTAGCATGGCGATGTTGTTGAGCATGATGGGGATGATGGCCCAGTGCAGGCCGAACATGACGAGCGTGGAGAACGCGCCACCGACGACCATACCGACCACGGCACCGCCAACGACGGGGATATTGATGAGCGTTTCGGTGATGAGGGTCAGCACGCCCGAGATCATGGAGGCGACAGGGCCGATGATCAGATAGGTCGCGGGGGCCATGACGGCAAAGCACAGGAACGGCACGGACATGGAACGGATGAGCTGCGGAATGACCTTGTTAAGACTGCGCTCGAGCTTGGAAGCCGCCCAGACGGCGATAAGAATCGGGATGACGCTCGAGGTGTAGCCGGACGCGGGAAGGATGACTGGAATGCCCAGGAACGTGTTGTAGTAGCTCATCTGGAACGCGGTACCCTCGAAGAGCGTGCCCATAACCTCTGCCGAGGCGCTCAGGTTGACCATGGCCGGATACACGAGCGCCGCGCCGAGAGCCATACCCAAAAACTCGTTGCAGCCAAACTTCTTGGCGGCGGTGTAGCCCAGGATGATGGGCAGGAAGTAGAAGAAGCCGTCAGCGATGGAGTACCAGATCATATAGGTACCGCTGTCGGCGGCGAGCCAGCCCATGGCGATGCAAAGGGCAAGCAGGCCCTTGATCATACCGGCCGCGGCGAGCGGCATGAGCGTAGGAGCCATGCTACCCGAGACGGTGTCCATCAGCATGTTGAAGACGTTCTTGTTCTTGCCGTCCTCGGCTTCCTCAGGCTCATCACCTGCGGCGACAGCGCCCACACCGGGCACCTTGTAGCCGGAGACGAGCTCTTCGTAGACATCATCCACGGCGGCTCCGATAACGACCTGATACTGGCCGCCGGCCTTCATGACCTGGATAACACCATCGAGGTTGGAGATGACGTCGTCATTGGCGATCTTCTCGTCCTTGAGGACGAAGCGGAGACGCGTGATGCAATGGCGAACGCTCTTGACGTTCTCGATACCGCCGACGTTCTTGAGAATCTCGCCGGCAAGCTCATGGTACTGGCCCATGTGCCCTCCCTTTTCTTGGGTAAACGTGCATTTCAGGACAGAAGACGTAAAGATTGCCGAAGCAACGCCCGGAAGAGCGCGGATATCTTGGAGCTTGACCGCACTGCGGTCCTTGACCGTCACGCGAACGCCGTCCTCAGTGGCTTTGAGGGCGCTGATATTGGCCTCGCCACCCGATAGGGTTTCGATGCATTCGATGAGCTCGATCATGACTCCTCCTGTTCTTCGGGCTGCCTTTTGCCCTGTTCGGCACGACGTTGTGCACCACGCCGTACTCAGAATAGCCGCGGCGAAAACAAAAAAGACCGGCACACAGCGTGCTGTCACACTGTGTGCCGGTCATGCTTCCGTCTGGAATAACAATCCCACTGACGCCTTGTCTCCGGCGCAGCTTTTCTTAATTGCTATGATACTCGAATTCCGCCGCTTGCAATGAAACGTTTCAAACGACTCCGCGAACGGTTGTTTTCAGCCCGCGAACGGCTGAGCCATTACCTGCAGACAACTTCGCACGGCACGTTCAGAATCTTGGCGCCCTTGAGGATCGTGTCGGTCTGGCTGCCCAGGCAGGCGGCCATGTGGTGGGTCGGGCCAGTCTCGTTCCAGCGGTCCATGAACTCACGGGCGCCGATCGAGAACTTCATGCGCATGTTGGTGTCGCCGAACGTGAAGATCGGGCCGTCGACGTTCTCGCCCTCGGCAACCACGAACTTAAAGTTGCCGTCGCCATCCTGCGTAATGCCCAGGAAGGTGATGGTGCCGTGGCCGGGGTAGAACTGGGTGAGGTAGCCGCCGCCGGTCTTGCCGTGGAACACGGGGACAACCCTGAGCGCCGGCTTCTTGGCGGTCGAGATGTCGGCATCGCCGGAGCCGGAGTGGCCGATGATGACGATGTCCTCGGGGAAGTCGATGGAGTACATCTCGGAGAGCTGGCCGGTGCCAGAGATGGTCTTGAGGATGCTCATGGCGATGGCGACCTTCATATCGCCCTCGACCGCGCAGCTCGTGCCCTGCTTGATAAGCATGGAGAACGCCGGGATGAGCATGGAGTCGAGCACGCCGGCCTGACCCTTGGCATAGCCGTCGTAGTGGCTGGCGACCAGGCCGATCTCCTCGTCCTTGACCCACTGCTCAAAGGCGACAACGTACTTGGCCATCTCCTGGATGGGTTCGTCGGAAACCTTGGCACCGCCCTCGACGTCAAAGGTGTCGAGAATCTCGGCGGCCTTGGCGTCCACGGCAGTCTGGTCGTCGATGCTGTCGGCGATGGCCCACATCTTCTCCCAGTCGAACTGCTTGGTGTAGAGGCCCAGACGGTTGTAGAGGTTGGTCTCGTCGATGTAGAGGTCCATCATGCCCGGGTACGGACGGCCGATCTGGGCGATGTTGGTGCGGCGCAGGCGACGACGCACCTGAGCGGCACGGCACCACTGCTCGAGCTGCTCGGCCACAGCCGGGTCGCCACCCTCGACGACGCCGGTCACCACGGCGTGACGCTTGCCGGCGCGGTTAAGGTCGGCCACGACCTCGCCGGGGGCACCGCAGGCGTACAGGTCGCCCAGCCACGTGGGAATGTCGGTGTTGGCGTAATCGGGCTGAGCCTTCTTCTGCACGTTGACCACGACGACGGGCACGTCCAGGTCACGCACGACCGGCAGCACGTTGTAGCTCGTGGCATAGGTGAGCATCTGCAGGATGACCAGGTCGACATCCTCGGCACGGAACTTGTCGCCCGCGACCTGAGCCTGCTCCTTGGTGGTCACCATACCGCCGTCGATAAGCTCGACGGTCGTGGGCAGCGTGGCCTTAAAGTCCTCGTACTGCTGCTCAAAATTGGGAACGAGCTGCGGGAACTGCGGAAGATAGGCACCCAGGGCAATCGAGAAGACGCCAACCTTGGCCTTAGTGTTAACGAGCATGATTTCCTCCAATGCGCCGTCTCACTTTCTTGTTAGTCAACAAATGCGTCGTTGATCTTGATGTTGAAGTCGCGGCAGGTGTCCTTGAGGCCCTTGTCGCTGATCTTGTTGAGGAAGTCGTCCGAGCCACCGTTGGCAGCGCGTGCGGCCAGGTAGATCTCGGCGGCTTTCTCGACGGTGTGCGCCAGGCCAAAGGTCGTATCGAAGTCGGGGCCGGCGGCGAACAGGCCGTGGTGAGCCCAGACGATGGTGTCGTAGGTCTTCATGAGCTCAGAGCTCGCCTCGGCGATGGCCGGGCCACCCGGGACCATCCAGGGCACAACGCCCACGCCGGCCGGGAAGACGACGACGCACTCGGTCATCATCTGCCACAGGATGCGCGTGAAGGCGCGATCCTCCAGCGGCACCACGAAGGACATCTCGATGATGCCGGGGGTGTGGGCGTGATAGATTACGCGGTCGGCGCCATCGGTACGGGCGGCAGCCACGCAGTGGTTCATGTAGTGGCTCTCGAACTCACTGGTCGGACGGGCGCCATTGGCAAGGCCCCAGACGATGCGGAACGCGTCGCCGGTCTCGTTGATCTCGACGATGCCGATGTTGGCATGCGGATCCTCCAGGACGTTGCGCATGTACTTGCCCGAGCCGGTGCTCACGAAGTACTGGCCAGCGAGGTTCTCGCCGCGCACGCCCATCTTGACCCACTCGCGGGGCTCCTCAAAGAACGGCTTGGCCTCGGCGACCTCCTCGTCGGTCATGCGATAGGTGAGGTTTCCACCGTTGCGCTCGTGCCAGCCCTGCTTAAAGCCATCGTCGCACAGGCGGCAAAAGCCCTTGATGAACGCCAGATCTTCCATTGCCATTGTTTTTCTCCTCTCCGGGGCCCGCGGGCCCAATTGAAAAAACGTGATAAGCCGATTGACGGCGGCGCGGAGCATGGTGTCGTGTAGGGCCTCCGCGCCGTATGTCATCGGAGAGAGCCGCTCGTGTACAGCAGGAGTCAATTGCCGTCCGCGGGGCTGGGGGTAGGTACGTGACGAGGGGCGCATCTCCCCTCTCGGTTAGGCCTGGATGCCCTTGGGGTCGATGCGCTTGACATCGAAGGAACGCGCGACGCAGGCACGGGCATCGGCCAGGTCGGCAATGTCGCCGCCGGCGATCATCTGCACGATAAAGTTGCCGATGCAGGTGCCCTCGATGGGGCCGGCGAACACGGGAAGCCCGCAGGTGTCGGCCGTCATCTGGTTGAGGTAGTAATCCTGGCAGCCGCCGCCCACGATATTGATGCTCGTGTAATCGTGACCCGAAAGCTCGCGCAGGCCTTCGATAGCCTTGGCATACGAACGGGACAGGCTACAGTAATTGGTGCGCATAATCTCGCCCACGGTGTGCGGGACAGGCTCTCCGCCCTCGGCGCAAGCGCGCTTGATCTCCTGGATCATGGAATCGGGAGCCAAGAAGCGGTCGTCGTCGACATCGACGTAGGACTCGAAGGGCTCGGCCTCGCGGCAGAGCGTGCGGAGCTCGTCAAAACCGACCTTGTGGTCCATGAGCGCCTTGTGCGAGGTCTTGCCCTCGACGTAGTCGACGCCGTTGACCTCGCGACGGACGGACTGGTTCATCCACAAGCCCATGATGTTCTTGAGGAAGCGGTAGCGCTTGAGATAGCCACCCTCGTTGGTGAAGTTCTGCTTGTGGGCGAGCTCATTGGTAATGGCGTGCTGGTTCTCGACGCCCAGCAGGCTCCACGTGCCGCTCGAGATATAGACGGCGTTGTCGTCCTTGGCTGGCACGGCCAAAAAGGCGGAACCGGTGTCGTGCGTGGCGGGCAGCACGACGGTTGCGGAGTAGCCGATCTTCTCGGAAATGTCGGCCGTGATCTCGCCGAGCACCGCGCCGGGCATGGTAGGCTCCAGGAAGATGCCCTGGGGAATGCCAAAGCGCGCAAGAATCTCGGTGTCCCACGTGCACCTCTCGGCATCGAGCATGCCGGTGGTGCTCGCGTTGGTGTACTCGTTGGCCTTGATGCCGGTCAGGCGCCAGTTGAGGTAATCCGGAATCATCAGGAAGGTGCGGGCGGCCTCGAGCTGCTCGGAATGCTCATTCTTAAGGGCAAGCAGCTGATAGAGCGTGTTGAAGGGCTGGCGCTGAATACCGGTGCGGGCATAGACCTCAGCCGGGTCCATGATCTGGTCGGCGACCTCGTAGATGCCGTCGGTACGAGCGTCGCGGTAAGCGACCGTGTCGCCGACGATCTCGTTATGCTCGTCGAGCAGCACAAAGTCGACGCCCCAGGTATCGATACCGATAGTGGCAGGAGCCTGTCCGGTCTGGTCCTTAACGGCACGCAGGCCTGCGACAACGTGGTCGAACAGGGCCTCGACATCCCAGCAATCGTGTCCGTTAACGCGCTTTTGCTCGTTAACGAAGCGGTAGACCTCCTGGTAGGACATCTTGCCGTCCTCGACCCAGCCGGCAAGAACACGACCGCTCGAAGCACCGATATCGACCGCTGCGTAATGCTTGGACTCGATGCGACTCTCCATGTGCTTTCCCCTTTTTGAAGCGGTTCATTTACGGTTTTCATTATTATTTGAATCGTTTCAATTTCAATATGAGTCAATTTCAGTCCGGCGAGCGGTTGTTTCTAGCCGGTGAACGGTAGTTCTGGGTCAGAATCTTCCACACAGACAGAGAGGCGGCCGCCCGCATAACGCGGACGACCGCCTTTTAAAATGAAATTGAAATAGATGGTATGCCAGCGCTAGCGCACGGCCTTGACCGCCGCCGTCAGATCGAACAGCGTGTCGAGCACGGCGTCGCAACCGTCCACCACGTCCTGCGGCAGCGGGACGATATCGGGCACGGCAAAGACATGGCAGCCCGCCGTGATACCCGAGACGCAGCCGTTGCGCGAATCCTCGACCACGGCGCACTCCTCGGGGGCAAAGCCCGCGCGCTTGCAGGCAAGCAGATACATCTCGGGATCGGGCTTGCCGTGCACGACGTCCTCGCCGCAAGTCACGGTCTCAAACTTGTCAAAGAGACCGAACGCCTTAAGGTTGCGCTCGGCGGTAACGTGGCGCGAAGACGTCGCAAGGCCCACGTGATAGCCCGCAGCCAAAAGATCGTCCAGGCACTCGGCAGCGCCGGCCTTAAGCTCCAGCTCGGTCTTGACCATCTCGTCGCGAATCTCCTTGTGGCGAACATAGAGCGCGTCGGCAGTTTCGTGGCTGCCGTAATGCTCCTCGAGAATGCCCATGACATCGGGCAGCGTGCGACCAATAAACTGATGAATCAGCGCCTCATCAATCGCGAGTCCCAGCTCAACGGCACCCGCTTTCCACGCCTTAATACCCAAGCGCTCGGTGTCCACGAGCGTTCCGTCCATATCAAAAATGACAGCCTTGATCATTTCGGTCCCCCCATCGGCTTGCATTGCCGCTACTCTACCGCACTTTACAAACTTGTATATAACGTATATACATATTGCACTTTCGTTACATAGATAGATGTCTTATGGCGAGCGGCTCGGTAGGATTATAGTTTCGTCCGAGCTTTTAACTGTAAGGAACGTTTCATGCTTTCAGACACCACCGCACCCGCAGAGGAGCTTCAGAACAAACTCGCAGCACTCGAAGAGCTGCTTTTGGCATATGGACGCGTCGCCATCGGCTTTTCCGGCGGCGTCGACAGCAGCTTTTTGGCTGCCGTTTGCTCCCGCATCATGCCCGCTAACACCCTTCTCGTCCATCTCACCACGCCGTTCATCGGCACGCCCGAGCAGGCTTCGTTTGAGCGATCTGTTGACGGACAAGCCGATGAGGGCCCGCATTTTAAGCTTCCGGTGCTTAATCTTTCGGTTGACCAGCTCCAACTTCCGCAGGTTGCCTGCAACGACGCCGACCGCTGCTATCACTGCAAGCGCGCCGGCTTCACCGCCATCGTCAACCACGCCAAGTCACTGGGTTTCCCCACCGTCATCGACGGCAGCAACGCAAGCGACCGTGGCGATTACCGCCCCGGCATGCGCGCCGCCGAGGAGCTCGGCGTGCGCTCACCCCTTATGGAGGTCGGCTTTACCAAGAACGAGGAGCGCGAGCTGCTGCGCGCATGGGGCTACCCCGTTTGGAATCTGCCTGCCGGCGCCTGCCTTGCCACGCGCATTCCCACGGGCGAGGAGCTTACGCGCGAAAAGGTCGACTTGATTCGCGCCTGCGAGGATTACCTGCACGATCTTGACCTTTCGCAGGTCCGCGCGCGCCTGGTCGGCGGCTGCATGCATATCGAGGCCGCCCCGTCCGACGTCGCCAAGATTGCCGCCCTCGGCGGCGCCGCGGTCAACGACGAAGGCAAGACCCCGCTGCCCGCCGCCATCGAATCCGCGCTGCGAGAGCTGGGCTGCGCCCACATCTCCCCCGAGGTCACCCCCTACATCCACGGCGCGATGAATCAATAGGCAACGCCCCAATAAGTTGCGGCGAAATAGTTCCTGAATAACGGCTTTTTGCGCTAACCAGGAACTATTCCACCGCAACTTCCAAATGATCATTCGAAGCCGGTTGCCTTGAACCGTGAATCGAACTGCTCGCCACGAAATGGACCTATTTACTACGTTTCGCTGGCCACCCTCGACCATGCCGAAAAACACGAAATTAAAACCGCAGGTAGACGGCTTACCGATTTTCAGAAAACACGGCCATGGTCGACCGGTGCGGGTCAAACGTAGTAGATAGGCCGTTTTTGTGGCGCGACACCAGATCGGTCTTTTTGGACGGGACTTTTTGACTATTTGCTCCAGCCTAGTTGCCCAACTAGTCAAAAAAGCCCCGTCCTAAATCAGCTAATTCAGGTTGAGCATAAGTGAGCGAGCAGGCTCCGGGTGCGGCAAGGTGACGTGAAACAAGCGGGCGCTGACCTTTTGGTCGCGCCCGTGAAGTTGAACGTCAGATTGCCGTGCCCGGAGTCTGCGCAGCGCCAAGCAGTTACGCCGTTTGTAAAACGGCGTAACCCATACGTTTATTTTGGCAGGTTTATTTGGGCAAACGCAAACAGGGCCGCGACGGCATGAAGCGTCGCGGCCCTTTTCCTTGGAGAAGGATCGATTAATGGAACGGAGAACCCGTTCTAGCCCTCGAGTCCGGCGTTGATAAGCTCGGCAATCTCTGCGGGGTCGGTGCTTTCGCGCACTTTGTCGCGGAAACCAGCGTCCATCAGCATCACGGCAGCCTTGGAAAGCAGACGCAGATGCGTGGTTCCAGCCTCGCCCGCAGGAACATACAGCGCGAGCGCAACATCAACGGGCACACCATCAAAGCTTGGCCACTCAACAGGCTCGGCCAACTTGAGCACGGCCACGCCCGGCGTATGAATCGCGTCGCTTTTGGCATGCGGAACAGCAAACCCGGCGACGAGGCCAGTCTCGGCCTCGTTTTCGCGAGCAATAAAAGCCGCCTCTACAGCAGACGCGTCGTCGGCAAAACCAAGCTCAACAGCTTGCTCGGACAGATAATGCAACGCGTCCTCGCGCGAGGCGGCAGCGTAGCCAATCGTCACTTGGTTAGCAGATACAAATCCCATGGAAAACCCTCCTTACAGCACGGACCTGACCGCGGCTTCGATGCCATCGGCATCCAAACCGTACTTGTGCAGCAAATCGACCGCGGGGCCGGACTCGCCGTACACATCGCGCACTCCGACGCGACGCATCGGCACCGGATGCTGCTCGGCAAGCACCGAGGCAACGGCCTCGCCAAGACCGCCGATAATCGAATGCTCCTCGGCGGTGACCACGCGACCGGTCTTCCTTACGCTGGCGACAACCAGGCGTTCGTCGAGCGGCTTGATTGTGTGCATGTTAATGACCTCGGCATCGATGCCATCTGCCGCGAGCGCCTCGGCGGCAGCGAGCGCCTCGGCGACCATAAGGCCGCAGGCGACGATGGTCACATCGGACCCCTCGCGCACGACTACGCCGCGACCGATCTTGAACTCATAGTCCTCGCGGTCGTTGATGACCGGCGTCGCCAGGCGGCCGAAGCGCATGTAGACCGGCCCCTCAAACTCATAGGCGGCGCGCACGCAGGCGCGGGCCTCGACATCGTCGGCGGGAACAATCACCGTCATGCCCGGAATCGTGCGCATGAGCGCAATGTCTTCGCAGCACTGGTGCGTGGCGCCGTCCTCGCCCACCGAAATGCCCGCGTGGGTAGCGCCGATCTTGACGTTGAGATGCGGGTAGCCGATGGAGTTGCGAACCTGCTCGTAGGCGCGACCAGCGGCAAACATGGCAAAGGTGCTCGCGAAGGCAACGCGGCCCGTAGTCGCGATGCCGGCGGCAAGGCCCATCAGGTTGCTCTCGGCGATACCGGCATCATAGAAGCGCTCAGGATGGGCGGCCTTAAACTTGCCGGTCTGCGTGGCGGCCGCCAGGTCGGCATCGAGAACCACGAAGTCATCGCGCTCGTTGCCCAGCTCGACAAGCGCCTCGCCGTAGCTTACGCGCGTGGCGACTTTTTTGACCTCTGCCATTAGAGCTCCTCCCCTGCTGCCGTGAGCTCGGCCATAGCCTGCTCGAACTGCTCGTCATTGGGCGCCTTGCCATGCCAGCCCACCTGGTTCTCCATAAAGGAGACGCCCTTGCCCTTCACCGTCTCGGCGATGATGGCCACAGGTGCGCCACTCACCTCGCGAGCCTCGGCGAAAGCAGCCGCAACCTGCTCCATGTCGTTGCCGTCGGCCAGCTCGATCACGTGCCACTTAAAGGCGCGGAACTTATCTGCGAGCGGCATTGCCGAGTTAACCTCGTCGATCGTTCCGTCAATCTGCAAGCCGTTGTGGTCGACGACCGCCACAAGGTTGTCGAGCGCATGGTTACCGGCAAACATGGCCGCTTCCCACACCTGCCCTTCCTCGCACTCGCCGTCGCCCAGCAGCGTGTAGACACGGTAACTGTCGCCCCAGTGCTTGGCGGCAAGGGCCATTCCAACCGCAGCGGAAATGCCCTGCCCGAGCGAGCCGGTGGACATGTCGACGCCCGGAGTGTCGTTCATATTGGGGTGACCCTGCAGACGGCTGCCGATATGGCGGAGCGTCTCGAGCTCTTCCTTGCCAAAGAACCCGCGCTCGGCAAGCACGGCGTAGAGGGCGGGGGCGCAGTGGCCCTTAGAAAGCACGAAGCGATCGCGGTCGGCGCGGTGTGGATCCGCCGGGTCGACATCCATCTCCGCAAAGTAGAGGTAGGTCATGATGTCGGCAGCGCCAAGCGATCCGCCCGGATGTCCCGACTTGGCCGCATGGACCGCCGTCACGACACCCTTCCTGACCTCGTTGGCAACCTTCGCCAGCTCCTGATTGGTCATGGGGATTTCCTCTCTTGAGCGCGCCTGCCCAGCATGGACAAATGCCGGGCAGGCGAAACCATCGTTACTGGGCGCTGACGACCTTCTGCCAGTCGGCCTCGAAGCTCGCGAGGCCCTGATCGGTCAGGGGATGGTGCAGGCACTTCTTAAGGGCTGCCATGGGCACGGTCGCGATGTCGGCGCCAAGCAGCGCTGCCTGGGTCACGTGGTTGGGCGTACGAACCGAAGCGGTGATGATCTCGACGGTGTCGTCGACGTTCTTGCCCGTCCAGTCGTAGTTCTTAATGCAGGTCACGACGTTGTCGAGCTGCGAGATACCGTCCTCGGCGATGTCGTCGAAACGACCGACGAACGGGCTGATGTAGCGAGCGCCGGCGTTGGCGGCCATAAGGGCCTGCGTCGGCGAAAAGACGAGCGTCATGTTGACGCGCACGCCGGCATCGGCCAGCGCACGGCAGGCGGCAAGGCCGGCTTCGCACACGGGAAGCTTGACCACGATGTTGGGGGCGAGGGCGGCAAGGCGCTTGCCCTCCTCGATCATGCCCTCGGCCGTGGTAGCGGTAGACTCGGCGGAAACGGGCAGACCCTCGCAGAGCTCGGCGATCTTGAGCATATGAGGCTCAAAGTCGGCAAGCTTGCCGCCGGTCTTGGCGTACAGGGACGGGTTGGTGGTAACACCGGCCAGGCAACCCCAGCTCTTGGCCTCGGCGATCTCGTCCAGGTTGGCGGTATCGATAAAGAACTTCATGGTGAACCCCTTCAAAGGAAGCTAAAACTCAAAAGAATGGGACAAAGGGACTGCCCCTTTGTCCCATGTGCCGGGCCTGCAGCTGGGACATGCCCCAGGCCCGGCGTCGCGTAGGAAAAGCTACTTACTCGGCAAGAGCGGCCTCGATGCGGCTCGTGACGCCCTTGAGGTTAAGACCGACGACGTACTGCTTGATCGGGCGCTTGATGTGCTCGATCACAAAGCGCTTGCCGTCGATGTCCTGAGCGGCGAGGTTGCGGTAAAGCTTCTCGACCTGCTCCTTGACCTCGGGATCGTTGAAGGCGTAGTGGCCGGAGACATCCAGAATCTTCAGGCTGAGCTCGTCGTCAGCCAGGATGTCATCAACCTGCAGGTTAACGTCGTCGCCGGTCATCCACTTGCGCCAGCGCTCGGTCTTGATAGCCTTGACCAGCAGCGTGTGATACAAGTCGGAGGGATCGTCGCACAGGCCGTTGTCGACCAGAATCTGCTCGGTAGCGCAGAGCTTGAGGTAGGCGCGGGTCTCCTCGGTGCCGTACTGAGGGGCGACATTGGAGGCCGTCACGTGAGCCGGGATGTGCTCGAGCAGCGTCGCGTCGTCCAGATAGTCGGCGTTGTGCTCCTTCAGGCCCACGCCGTAGCGCTTAGCCATGTCGGCGAGCTCGCGGGCATTCTTGAAGTTGTAATGGCCGACCTGCTCGGTCCAACGGGTGAGCGTACCGGTCTGGCCGACGATAAAGGTGGGCATGGGGCAGCCGCGCTTCTCGAGCTCGGGCTGCAGCTGAGAAATGAACTCCTCGTACTTATCGGTAGAGGTCAAGCCGCCATTGGTCTCCTCGGTACCGACCTCATAGGCAACCTCGGGCAGGTTATGCTCGCGACGGTACTGCTCAAGGTAGTCGATAAGATCAATCGTGCGGCGAAGCACCACGTCGAGCGGAATAACCTTGCCGATCTGATAGGGGTCCTTGGTGGGGTCGACCATCAGCAGGTCAAAGCCCGCCTCCATGTCGGCGACAAAGGACTTGCGGGCGAGCTCCATGGCCTCGTCCTCGGGCAGGTGGGCGTTACGCTCCTCGTCGCGCTGCCACGGACCGCCGTGATCGCGGCACAGGTAGTACGGACCGGTGTAGCCAACCTCGTCGGCAACCTTCTTGATGTCGGCGGCAAAGCGCGTCTGGTCCCAACCGTTGACGTAGCCGGCGCCCATCTCGTCCATATCGACCTGGTTGCGGCTGGCGATGAACATGGGCGGGAAGTCCTCGTCGCGGGCAAGCTCGAACACGGCCTGGATCAGATTGGGGCTCATGGGGCCAATGCCGACCATAGTTGCGTGGTCGCCGCTGTCCTGCAGCTTGAGCATGCCCTGAACGGCCTGGCGGATGGTGAGGTTGGACATTTTGTTCTCCTTCTCCTAAGGATTTTTGACAAAAGTTCCCTGGGGTCCAGGTTCGGACCCTTTCAGTACGTATGGATTTCGTTGTTTAGGGCCGGTTGCGCGGAGTCAAATCCATCCCTCCGCACAACCGGAGTCCTTAAAGGTTTACTTGGCCTGCTTATCGAGCGTGGGCTTCATGGCAATCAGGATTGCAGCGGCGACCACGGAGCCGATCACGATGTCCAGGCAGAACAGCGCGACATTGTTCGTGGCCAGGGCGACGATAAAGCCACCGTGCGGAACGTAGCAGTCGATACCCTGGAAGGCGGCAAGCGCCGCGCCCACGGCAGAGCCGATGCAGATGCCGGGCAGGGTGTGGCCAAGGTCCTTGACCGCGAAGGGAATAGCGCCCTCGGTAATACCGATGCAGCCCATGAACAGCGCGGAGATACCCATCTGGCGATCGGCGTCATCGAACTTGTTCTTGGCGATGAGCGCAGCAAGGCCGCAGGCGATCGGGGGAATGGCGACGGCGACGCGGAACATGCCGTTGGGGCCATAGATGCCAGAGGCCATGATGGCCATGGTAAAGGTCGAGGCGGTCTTGTTGATGGGGCCACCCATATCGAAAGCGGTCATAACGCCAATGACCAGGCCCAGGACAACCGCGGAGCCGCCCTGCAGGCTACCGAGCACGTTGGTGAGCCAATCCATCACAAAGCCAAGCGGCGTGGCCAGGATGTAGATGTAGGCCATGCCCAGGACGAGCGAGGTCAGAATCGGGATGATCAGGATGGGCATGATGGTCTGGATGGTGTTGTTGACCTTCCAGGTTTTCATCCAGCGGACAAAGTAGCCGCAGATGACCGCCATGATCATGGCGCCCAAGAAACCGGTCGAGACGCTGTTGCCACTCGGGGTAACGACGGCGTTGTTGACCAGGTAGCCCAGGACAAAACCGGGGGCGAGCGCGGGCTTGCCAGCCATCGAGTAGGCGATGTATGCCGCAAGCACCGGGATCATCATGGAGATGCCAGCCATGCCGATGGTGTTAAGACTCACCATCAGCGGGTTCGTAACCTCCATGCCGTTGGCGCCGGCGGTACCGGATGCCAACGAGAAGGCGAGGAACACGCCACCGATAACGACAATGGGGATAAAATAGGAAACGCCGGTATTGAATGCATTGAGCAGCGTCTTGCCAGGATCGGCAAAGATAGACTGCTTGGACGCCGGTGTCGGGGCCTGCGGGGCAGCGGAGACGGCCTTCTTCTCTGCCTTGGCCTCGGCCTTGGGCGCGTCAACGGCGCCACCCGTCGCCTTGATAATCTCAACAGCCTGGTCGATGATCTTGACCGGATCGGCGATCACATCGGAAGTACCGACCTTGAGGAACTTGCCCTCGGCCATCTTCTGCTCAAAACGGTCCTCGTTCTCGACACCCACGTCGACGGACTCCAGGACTAGGTCGGCGGAGTCCACGTCTTCCTGCGTGAGCTCATTCTCGATACCCAGGCCACCCTGAGCCTCGACCTTGCACTCGATGCCACGGGCGGCGCATTCATCCTGAATCGCCTTCTGGGCCATATACGTGTGGGCGATACCCACAGTACAGGCGGCAACGCCTACGATCTTCATTGCTTCCCTCTTTTCATAGAGTTGCGTGCGCAAGACACCGTTTGCGGAGGCCTCCGGAGCATCCCCTGCCGTTTGGACTTGCTGTCTTTTCGACAAGACCAATATAGGTGCTCGTTTTTCTTAATGCCAGCTTATTTCGGTAAACGCGCAGGTCAGAGCGTTGGTTATGCAATTTGGTTATGCGTTTAACCAAAAATAAATCCTGCGATTTTACCCTCGATTTCAAAAGTCAAGAAGTATTTGATTTTCTCGGTAGACGGCAGATGCGCATGCCGGTCACAAATTTCGACCCCACCCGTATACCTCATTTGTTGCATACTCATATGAAAGGAAAGGGTCGCTCACCGAAGCGTATCCCTCACCAAGACTCAAAGTCATCATGTTGGAAAATGCTCATCTGTCGGAAGGAGTCGCTGTGGCAAAACAGCGCGTTACGATCGCAGACGTCGCTCGAGAGGCGGGAACCTCGACGGCAAGCGTCTCGTATTACCTCAACGACAAACGAGAAAAACTTAGCGAAAAGACGCAGGCAAAGATTGCGCGCGTCATTAAGGAACTCGGATACGTTCCCAATGCCCAGGCGCAAACGCTCACCGGCAAACAAACCCACGTCATCGCCATCATCATTTTGGATAACACCAACAAATGGGCGGGGCTCGTTCTCAATGGCATGGAGCAGGTCATGCTCCCCGCGGGCTACCAGACGGTCGTTTGCACGAGCAACTTTAACCCCGAGACCGAGCTCATGTACGTCGACAAGATGCTCTCGCTGGGCGTCGATGGCTTTATCATCCAACCCACGGCAAATTTCAAAGCTGTGCACGACCGCATTAGACGCGCCGGCAAGCCGGTCGTCTTTTTCGATGCGGCCATCTATAGCCCAGGTACCAGCTGGATCAAAACCAACCTTTACGACGGCGTGTACAACGCCACACAGGCACTCCTCGACGCCGGCTACGAAGATTTCTTTTCCATTGCCGCCAACATGACCGAGATGCGCACCCGCATGGAGCGTTTTCAGGGGTATGCCGAGGCACTGGCAGCGAATGGGCAGCTCTACAAAGCGATTCCCATCGATCACAACAAGCCGTCAATCAACGAGCTCACCGAATACTTTAAATTTAAGTTCAATCCCGCCAAGCGTACGCTCGTCTTTGTCCAAAACCAATGGGCGCTCCCCCGCGTCTACAAGGCGCTTCAGCCCATGGCCCATCTACTTCCGCAGCAAATCGGTCTTTTGGGACTCAACTGCGAAGACTGGACTAATCTCACCACACCGACCGTCTCCACCATCATCGAGCCCGTCGACCAAGAAGGTCGCGAAGCAGCCGAGATGTTGCTCGCCCTACTTGACGGAAGCAGCGAACCCGGCGAGCAGCGCATTCTCGAGTGCAAGCTCAACTGGCTCGACTCCACCTCAATCTAGCCCACAGAACAAGCCCACCAGCACCCCCAACATCCCTAAGTTGCGGTGAAATAGTTCCTGTTTAACGGCTTTTTACGGCCAAACAGGAACTATTCCACCGCAACTTTATTTGGGGCAAAGTTATCAGAAGTGTTTGTCCCAAATCTTAAGTATTTGTTCGATCGAATGACCCGCGACGGCACCTGCTAGACTGGTAGATTCCCAACCGTCCATCCAGGAGCCTCAATGTCGCGCAAGTCCACCTACAAGCAAGTACTTTCCATCGGCACCGCCGTGGTGCTGGGGTTTGCGCTGTTTACGGGATCGCTCGACGGAGCTCCCAAGCTGCTGTCGCCGCAAAGCGATGAACAGGCGGCGGCTCTGGCCGAAAAACAAAACGAGAGCCCCAGCCGCACCGACGACGAGGCGGACCTGGTCGCCCGGCTCGAATCGGGAACAGCGAGTTCCTCGGACTCTCAAAATAGCCACGACTCTGGCGATGGCCCTGAATCCGCCGCGACCAACACCAACGATAACGTTGCCGAGGACAGCTCCACCGCCCCCATCGACGAGGTGGAAAACCCCAACCTCAACCGCGCCCGCGGTGTTTATCTCAGCAGCATTCCCGACTACGCCGGCAACCCCTACGTTGCCCTTCGCGCCGATAGCACCCACCCGCTCGGCACACCATCATTCACGCTCGATGAATACGAGCGCGCTACAGAAGAGGGCTGCTTTAAGAAGTTCTCCAAGCTCGACAGCCTGGGCCGCACCCGCAAAGCACTCGCCTGCGTGGGCCCCGAATCACTCGGTCAAGGCGAGCGCGGCGATATCTCGCGTATCCATCCTGCCGGTTGGCACCAGCAGCGCTACGACTTTATTCCGGGCCAGAGCCTCTACAACCGCTGCCACCTTATCGCCTGGTCGCTCTGCGGCGAAAACGCCAACCGCAAAAATCTCCTCACCGGCACGCGCTATCTCAACGAAACGGGCATGCTGCCGTTTGAGGAGCAGATTCTCGGCTACATCCGCGACACGGGCAACCATGTGCTCTACCGCGTCACGCCCATGTATAACGAAGAGGAACTTGTCTGCCGCGGTGTGCGCCTTGAGGCGCAATCGGTCGAAGACCACGGCAAGACCCTGTGCTTCCACGTGTACTGCTATAACCTACAGCCGCACGTTCAGATCGACTACGTCACCGGCCGCAACCAGGCCTCGGGGAACTAGCCCCAAGCCACGACAAGAACCGATTTGCAACCCACCGGGGACCAAAAAGGGCCGCCCCTGTTACCCAAGGCGGCCCTTTCGTCAGCACCTACATTGCAGGCAAAATCGCACGCTACTTGGCGCGACCCTCCTCATAGCGCTCGACCAGCTTGGCCTGAACGTCATAGGGAACCTGCTCATAGCCAGCGGGCTTCATGGTAAAGTCACCCGTGCCGCGCGTGATAGAGCGCAGGCGCGTCGAGTAATCCGTCAACTCGGCCAGCGGCGCCTGGGCGATGACCACGGTGTCGCCGCGCTCATCGGTCTCCATGCCCGTCACGCGACCGCGCGATGCCGAGATGTCGCCCATCACGGCGCCGGCGTAGCTCTCGGGGATAGTCACCGTGATTTCCTCGATGGGCTCCAGCACCACCGGGTCGGCATCGGCGCATGCCTTGCGCAGGCCGATGCGAGCCGCCGCGCGGAACGCCATCTCGTTGGAGTCGACGCTGTGATACGAGCCGTCGTACACAGCCACGCGAATGCCCGTGAGCGGATAGCCGGCAATAATACCGTCCTTCATGGTCTCCTGGACGCCCTTGTCCACGGCGGGGATGAGCGAGCGCGGGATGCGGCCACCCACGACCTCGTCCACAAACTCGTAGCCGTCGCTCGTGCCGTCGGGCCCAATGAGCGGCTCAACGCGCAGCCAGCAGTCGCCATACTGACCGGCACCGCCAGTCTGCTTCTTGTGGCGGCCCTGGGCACTCGCCGTGCGGCGGATGGTCTCGCGATACGGAATGCGGATCGGCACGCTTTTGGCCACGACCTTGGTGCGGTCCTCCAGACGGTTGAGCAGCACCGAAACCTGCGCCTCACCAACGGCGGAGATAATGGTCTGGCCGGTCTCCTCGTCGCGGTCGATGCTCATGGTCGGATCGGCCCTGCAGGCCTTCTCGATAAACGTGTAGAGCTTCTCTTCGTCGCCGCGATTCTCGGCCTCGATGGCAATGCGGTACTGCGAGTTGGGGAACTTAAACGCCGCAGCCTCGACCTTACCGGTAATGGAGAGCGTATCGCCCGTCTCGGCAGCCAGTTTGGGCGCCACGATAATGTCGCCGGCATAGGCGTGACCGACCTCGGTCATGTCGCGGCCGCACATCACATACAGGTGAGCCAGACGATCGCTCTTGCGGGTACGCGCGTTGATCAGCTCAAGGCCCGGCTCAAGCGTGCCCGTCAGCACCTTGATAAAGCTGATGCGACCCTGCTGCGGATCGGCCAGCGTCTTAAACACAAACGCCACCGGGCGGTCATCGTCGCTCGAAATCTTGAGCGAATCGCCGTCGATAAGCGGCATCTCGCCATAGTCGGTCGGCGCTGGGAAGTACGTCGCGATGTCGTCCATCAGCGAGTTGACGCCCTGCTCCTTAATGCAATCGCCCGCAAAGACCGGCACAAAGATGCGCTCGGCGATCGCCTTCGACAGCAGGCCTTCAAGCTCCTCCTGAGTTAGCGTCTCCTCGCCTTCCAAGTACTTCATCATCAGCTCGTCGTCAGCCTCGGCCACCAGCTCGCACAGATGGTCATGGGCTTCCTCCGCCTGGGCACGATACTCCTCGGGAATCTCCGACTCAACGGCTTCGGCGCCGTTGCAATGGCGCGCCTTCATGCGCACCAGGTCGATGATTCCGTCAAAGTCCTCGCCCTCGCCCCAGGGAAGGGTCACGGCGCCCAGGCGCGTGCCAAAGCGCTCCTGCAGCAGGTCCATGGTGGTCGTAAAGCTGGCCTCGGAGCGCGACAAGCGGTTCACGAACACCGCACGCGCCAGACGCAGATCCTCCGCCGCATACCAAAGCTTGACGGTCGTAGGCTGCGGGCCGGCCTCGGCGTCAACCACAAACAGAGCCGTCTCGCAGACGCTCATCGCGGCAAAGGCGTCGCCGATAAAATCGGGGTAGCACGGGGCATCGAGCACGTTGATGCGGGCACCCTTCCAGTCGATTGGCGCGATGGTCGTCGAGATGGAGAATGAACGCTTGACCTCTTCGGGGTCATAGTCGAGCGTGGGCTTGGTGCCGTCGTGGCCGCCCAGGCGGGCGGTCTTGCCGGAAAGGTGGAGCATGGCCTCGGCGAGTGAAGTCTTGCCCACCCCGCCTTGGCCTACGAGCACCACGTTCCTTACGTTACCGGTCTTGGGAGCACCCATGATGACCTCCTTGCAGGGCCGCGCTCAATGCGCGACGCCAACGGGGAGAGTTCGCGGTCGGTGCCATCCCGGGAGCAGCATGGTCGGCAGCCGAGCCGACTCACCCTCCAAATGTCCTATGCCACCACCCTACCCTCACGGGCGGCTGTCCATGCATACCTTTCGGCGCACGTATGAATACAGGCGGCGAGAGGAAGAGACAAGCTTGTGAGGCGATTATTGAACCCCGTCGATGCAAACAAAAAGCCGCCACAGACCGTAAGACCTGCGGCGGCTTCGCCTCAATTAATAGTTGAGTAAATACCTGAGCCTACCCCTCGATACGGCTCAAGAACTCACGGGTGCGCTGCTCACGCGGATGGTCGATAACCTGCTCGGCAGGACCCTCCTCGACAATGCGGCCGCCATCCATAAAGACCACGCGGTCGGCAACATCGCGCGCAAACTGCATTGCGTGGGTCACGATCACCATCGTCATGTTCTGCGCCGCAAGGTCTTTAATGACACGCAGCACCTCGGCCGTCAGCTCGGGGTCGAGCGCCGAGGTCGGCTCGTCAAAGAACAGGATCTCCGGGTCGAGCGCTAGGGCGCGGGCAATACTCACGCGCTGCTGCTGACCGCCCGAGAGCTCACACGGCACCTTGTTCTCGTTGCCCGTCAGCCCCATTTGCGCAATCAGCTCGTGAGCGCGGACTTCCGCCTGCTCGCGCGGACGCTTAAGCACGCGAATCGGCGCATCGGTGATGTTTTTCATCACGGTATAGTGCGGGAACAGGTTGTAATTTTGGAACACCAGGCCGAATCGCGAGCGCGCCTGCTTGGGCACATCGCCCTTCGCATAGACCGCGCCCGAACCCGCATCCGTCGCAACGGCAAGGTCGCCAAACGAGAGCGAGCCTCCGTCGAGTGTCTCGAGCAGCGTGGCACACCGCAGCAGCGTGGACTTGCCGCCACCCGAAGGCCCGATAATCGCCACGACCTCGCCACGCTTCACCTCAAGCGAGATATCCTTGAGCACCTCATTGCCGCCAAACGCCTTACGCGCGTTCGATATATTCATTACCGAATTAATCATGGTAGTAATCCAATTTTTTCTCGGCGGCGCCCAGCAGCATCTCGACGACGAAGTTAAAGACCCAGTAGATTAGCGCCGCGATCGCAAACGGCACCATGCTCACCTGCGAGGCGACCAGCGCCTTGGCCGTCGAGAACATCTCACCCACGCCAATGGCAAACGCCAGCGACGTGTCCTTGACCAGCGTGATGATCTCGTTGCCCATCGCCGGCAAAATGCGCTTGGCGACCTGCGGCATCACGATATACAGAAACGTCTGCATGCGCGAGTAGCCCAGCACCTCGGCGGCCTCATATTGACCGCGCGGAATCGACTGCAAGCCCGAGCGATAGATCTCGGCAAAGTAGCCGGCGTAGTTGATGATGAACGCCACGACGCACGCCGTCCACTTGGAATCGGGAGTGAGCGAAATGCCAAACACGTAGTACGGGGCAAAGTAGATGGCAAACATCTGCAGCATGAGCGGCGTGCCGCGCATGACCGAGATGTAGATGCGCGCAATCCAACGAAGCGGCGCGATTTTGCTCATGCGCATAAACGCCACGGGAATTCCCAGCGGAATCGACCCCAGCAACGTCAGCACAAATAGCTGCAGGCTGACCAAGAACCCCTGGCCAAGCATCTGCATCATGACCTGAATTGACATTACTTAAGCACCCAATTATCAAAAGAGAGTCCATAGCTCTCATACTTGTCGCACAGGTCCTTGACCGTGCCGTCCTCGTAGAGTGCCTTGAGCGACTCGGTCACGGCGTCGGCAGACTTGGTGTCGCCCTTCTTAAAGCCGACGGCATAGTGCTCGCTGGACAGCGGCTCATCAAGCTGCGTATAGGCATCGGGCTTGGCGGCAAGCTGATACTGAGCAATCGAAAGGTCGCAAGCCACGGCATCGACCGCGCCGCTCTCGAGCTGCATAAAGGCCGTGTTGTACTCGCCGATGGTATCGAGCGTGGCAAACGTCGCGGCCAAATCCTTCTGATCGCCCTCGAGCACATCCTGCGCAGCGGAATCAGTCTGGGTAATCACGGTCTTGCCGGCAAGGTCGTCCCAGCTCTTAATGCCCGCGTCCTTCTTGACCACGAGCACCTGCTCGTTGAGCATATACGGCTCGGAGAACGTGTAGTCGTCCTCGCGGCCCTCCATGGTAAAGCCGTTCCAGATGCAGTTGATGGCACCCGAGTTGAGCAGTGTGTCCTTGGCGTCCCAGTCGATAGCCTCGTACTCAACGTCCCAGCCCTGCTTGTCGGCAACAGCCTTAGCAAGGTCGAGGTCAAAGCCGGTGTACTCACCGTCGTCGCCCACAAAACCATACGGAGGATAGGACTTGTCAAAGCCCACCACGAGCTTCTTGGACTCCGCAGCGCCCTTCACGTCCTTGGCTGCGGCAGAGCCAGCTGCGGAGCCCTTGTCGGCACTGCCGCCACAGCCTACCAGGCCAAGGCCGAGCACCGTGGCAAGCGAGCCGGCTAGACCAACAAACTGACGACGAGACATATCGGTATTCATGGTATCCCCCTTGATGGCACTTTAGTTAGATAAAGTGAGTCATGTAACGTTCAGAATAATACACTCTACCTTGATAAAGTACAAGGGAGGGGTTGCCCGCTGGGCTCCGGGGCGGGGGTTAAGTTTCCTGCTCTACAGTCCTGCTCACGACGGAGGCCACATTAAGTGGCCTCC
>NZ_JADNOH010000062.1 GCF_015557435.1 Collinsella aerofaciens | reverse complement strand
AGGACGCCGCCCTCTCAAGGCGGAGATCACCAGTTCGAATCTGGTACGGGCTACCCAGAAATGAACGCCCGGGCCTCGTAAGAGACCCGGGTTTTGTGTATTGACCGCAAGCGGCGTTTGCCGCGTTTCGTCCCGTTCGAGGAGTAGCCATGGACCTGCCCATCAGCTTGCAAGACATTACGTATGCCGAGAACTATCTGGCGCAGGGTGACCTGGCCACGGCGACGCCGCTGCTGGAGCGTCTGGTGGAGCTCGCCGAGGAATATATCGACGCCGAGTGCAAGACGGAGGAGAAGCGCCAGTACTTTAGCTTCGACAGCAAGTTTGAGCGTCTGGCCTATCGCCGCGTGGAAAAGGATCCGCGCGAGCTCGTGCAGGTCGAGGTTCCCTTTGACCGCCTGTACTCCGACATGGCGTTTGCCTATATTCGCCAGCAGGATTATGTGAGCGCTCGCAACGCCCTGATGCAAGCTGTGCGTTGGGATCCCATGAACTGCAACTATCGTCTGGATTTGGCCGAGCTGTTCCGTGCGCTCGAGGACAAGCAGGAGTGGGCGTCGCTTTCGTATTCGGTGTTGGAGCGTGCGAGCGATGGCAAGTGCGCCGCCCGCGCCTACGCTAACTTGGGCCAGTACTTCTTGGAGCCCGAGACCGAGAACGTCTCGGCTGCCGTGGGCTGCGCGCGTCTGGCGCTGCGTCTGGCGCCCAACGATGCGCATACGACGCGTCTGCTCAACAAGATCCATACCACCTATCCGGATGCCGCCGACGAGAGCGACGATCATGTGATGGGCGAGCTGGCCCTGCAGGGCGTGCCGACCTCGCCCTCGGCCGAGATTGCCATCTGCCTGATCATGTGCGCGACCGATGCCGCTAACGACGGTGATAAGCGCGAGGCGACGCGCCTGACGGTGCGCGCCCGCGACCTGGTGGGCGAGGAGGCCTGCGCGGCGATCATCAAGCTGGTGCGCGAGAGCGATGCTGAGCTCAACGCCGAGCGCAAAGCAAAGCGCGAGGCCGCGAGCAAAAACGCCGACGGTTCCGAGGAGGCCGGCGATGCCCAGTAAGCGCGAGCGCAAGCTCATCTCCAAGAACCGCTCGGCACATCACGAGTACTTTATCGATGAGACCTTTGAGTGCGGCATTGAACTGAGCGGCACCGAGGTCAAGTCGATTCGCGAGCGCGCCTGCCAGATCACCGACACCTTTGCGCTCATCCGTGGCGGTGAGTGCTGGCTCGTGGGCTTGCATATCCACCCCTATAGCCACGGTGGCGTGTGGAATCGCGATCCCGACCGCCGTCGACGTCTGCTGCTGCACCGCAAGGAGATTGATTTTCTCGACGGCAAGCTACGTAACCGCGGCTATGCGCTGGTGCCGCTGGAGCTCTACTTTAATACCGATGGCCGCGTAAAGCTGCTGCTTGGTCTGGGCCGCGGTAAGAAGCTCTACGACAAGCGCGAGGATATGGCCAAGCGCGATGTCCAGCGCGAGATTGACCGCGCCCTCAAGGAGCGCAACCGCTAGGCGCTCGACCTGCAGGGACGGTGGGACAAAAACTACTGATAACTTTGTCCCACCTCGACTTCAGCTGTCTCATCTTTCTTACTGTTCTGACACATATGCCCCAAAGGCGGCATCCGTTAGGGGTGCCGCCTTTTTTGTGGGTACATACATCCATGAGGTTCCAACCCGGGTTAGGGGAGTGATCGTTATGGACAAAACTGCGTTCTTTACCATGCCGAGCGGCCTGTACGTGGTGAGCGCCGCGGCAGACGGGCTGCGCGCCGGCTGCGTCATCAACACGGCGGTGCAGGTGACGTCCATGCCGCCGCGCATTTCGGTTGCCGTAAACAAGGACAACGTCACCTCGGGTGTCATCGCATCGGCCAAGGCGTTTGCGCTGACCGTGATCGATCAGACGGCCGACATGCTCTACATCGGTAACTTTGGGTTCCGCACCAGCAGCGACTACGACAAGTTTGCCAAGTACGAGACCCGCGAGACGGCTCTGGGCATGCCCTATGTGCCCGAGCATGCGGCAGCGCTGTTTAGCTGCCGTTTGATTGACACCGTGGACGTGGGTACGCACCTGCTGTTTATCGGCGAGGTCGAGGACGCCGAGCGCCTGAGCGACGAGACACCGCTTACCTACGATTACTACCACAAGGTCCTGAAGGGCAAGACGCCGCCCAAGGCATCTTCGTATCAGGGATAGAAATGCTCTAAAAACACTTGCATTATATTATTGAGAACCTATACTAATAAGCGAAGTACATCAGCAGTCACGTTCGAGAGGAGAACATCATGGCTGAGGAGAAGAAGACCTATAAGTTTGTGTGCACCGTTTGCGGTTACGAGGTCGAGGTCGACACGCCCGAGCTGCCCGAGGACTACGTGTGCCCGGTGTGCGGCGTCGGTCCCGATGAGTTTGAGCTCGTCGAGGAGTAACTCGCAGGCGTACGGCGATTAGCCATACAGAGCTCTGTCCAAGGGCCCCGGTCGGTTATTCCGGCCGGGACCCTTTTTGTTGGTGCATTGGGGTCAGGTTTCTTTGCACCAATTACGTCCCCATGAGCAGGACGACATCGAGCACAGTTACGACCACACCGATCGCCACGAGCAGTACCGTAAGTGGGCGAGAGTTGGCGTATTTGCCCATGACGCGGCGCGAGCTGGTGAGTCGTATAAGTACGAAGACCGTGATCGGCAGCTGGAGCGACAGCAGCGCCTGGCTCCAGATGAGACCCTCAAAAGGATTCGAAACGACCAAGCAGGCGGCGACTGCGCCGGCAAAGCAGAGCGCCACGCCAATCGATGAGTGTCGGTCGTGGATGTCGTATTCCTCGTCGAACATGCCGGCCGTAATGGTGCCAGCCGCCATGCCCGCCGTCACACTACTCGAGAGGCCCGCGAACAGCAGCGCTACGGCAAAGATGATCGAGCTTGCCGGGCCCAGGATGGGGGAGAGCGTGGCGGCCGCGACGGCGAGGTCGTCTACGACGATGCCGTGGGCAAAGAAAGTCGTCGCGGCTAGGATGACCATTGCCGAGTTGATTGCCCAGCCCACACCCATCGAAAAGAGTGTGTCGAAGAGCTCGTAGCGCAGGCGCTCCTCGATAACCTGCTCGCCTTGGCCTTCGAAGTGCATGGACTGGATGACCTCGGAGTGTAGAAAGAGGTTGTGGGGCATGACGACCGCACCCAGGATGCTGACGACGATGGCGGCTGAGCCGGTGGGTATGCCGGGCGTGATCCAACTTGTGGCGGCTTGCGGCCAGTCGACCTTGACCAGCGCGAGCTCGGCCAAAAACGACAGGCCCACTATGCCGACGAAGGCGATAATCCAGCGCTCGGCACGTTTGTAGGAGCTCGTCATGAGCATCGCCATCGATGCCGCCGCCACGATGACACAGCCGGCGCGCACGGGTAGCCCAAAGAGCATCTGGAGTGCGATTGCGCCGCCCAGGACCTCGGCCATGGCGGTGGCGACGGTTGCGAGGTATGCACTGGCGAGCACGGCGCGTCCGACGATGCGGGGGAGATAGCGGGTCGTGGCCTCGGCAAGGCAGACGCCCGTGGCGATGCCCAGGTGCGCCGCGTTGTGCTGCAAGACGATCAGCATGATCGTGGACAGGGTGACCACCCACAGTAGCGCGTAGCCAAACTGCGAGCCCGCGGCCATGTTGGAGGCCCAGTTTCCTGGATCGATAAAGCCGACGGTGACGAGCAGCCCGGGGCCGATGTGCCGGGCGATGTCCAGACCGCCATGGCCTCCGGTGCGGTGCGAGCCAAAGTGTTGTTTGAGATGGTTGAGCATGGTCGGCTCCTGCGTGCGGGCGGCGCGGCGTCGCACCGGGGTCGTACGGCGCCGCGCGCATGGTTCGAGATGGGGCTACTTGTGCGCCTTGCCCTGATTGGCAACGGCGTCGATCTTGGCGGCGATGAGTACGCGCTTGCCGGCGAGCATCTGGGGGCGAATCTCGTCTTCGAAATAAGGCCAGGCGCGGGCGATCGTGTCCTTGAGGCACTCGGTATAGGGCAGCTGGTCGGGCGCGATGTCGCGGTATTGCTCCTGGGTGTGGGGGTCGCGCGCGTCGTCCGGCTCGAGTGCCGGCGGGCAGACATCGAAGGAGCGGCGCCAGATGAGCACCTGTTCGTCGCCGTGCTCCGCGGCGGCATCGGCCTTGTTGAGACCCTGCAACGCACCGTAGTGGCGCTCGTTGAGCTTCCAGGATTTGATGACGGGCAACCACTCGCGATCCATTTGGCCGAGCACGATGTTGAGGGTGTGGATCGCGCGCTTGAGGCGCGAAGTGTAGCAGACGTCAAAGTCGAAGCCCGCTTCTTTGAGGGCTCGACCGCCTGCCGTCGCCTCTTCGCGGCCTGTGTCGGTGAGCTCGACATCGGTCCAGCCGGTGAACAAGTTGAGCTTGTTCCACTCGGACTCTCCGTGACGGATAAGGACGAGTTGCATCGTCTGCTGGTCTGCTTGGCGCGCCATAGGGGCCTCCTTGATCTGGCACGGTGTACGTGCCGTTTGCTTGACGCCGCAAAGGATACCCGTTTTAGGCTAGGAAGTTAACCAAGACTAACAAAAATGTGGTTTTAGCCAAGATTGGTGCAAGGAGGTCAGGTTTGTTTGCACCAAGGTGGTGCAGATTTACCTGACCCCCTTGTACCAAATGGGAGTGGGGACGGAATGTCTCGATCTGTAACAGTTGGCAGCAAAAACTAGCTCTTCGTGTTACAGGTTGAGACATTCGGAACCGTCTCTCGAAAACATCTCGATCTGTAACATCTGGACACCGAAATTGGGTTTAACTGTTACAGATCGAGATGTTCGGCGGGAGGGAAGCGGCACATGTCGGCGCGCCCATGCTGTCTGCAAAATCCTTACATGCCGAGTCATCGAACTGCGCCCGCACTTCAGCCGACCGCGCGCATAATGGCAGGAAAGGTTACGACGCAGAAAGGCCCTCGGATGAATCGCATTGCAAAGTACAAGGTTCCCGCGCTGCTTTGGATTGTCTTCGAGGCGGTCGCGGTTGTTCTGTGGCGTGCTACGGGTAACCTGTTCTATCTGGGCAATTTCTCCTACATTGGCACGGCGCTGGCCACAGGCACGGCGCTCTATATCGCCAACTGGAGGTACGCGCGTCATGCCGTTCAGTTTGCTGTCGGCACATATATGCTCGTCTACCTGGGCTTTCTGTGTCATGAGAATATGCAGATCGAGGGCTTTTGGTACTACCTCTTCCTGGGCTCTTTTGAGGCGGCGACCATTCATTACGCCGTGGCCAAGATCTTTGGGCCGCTTGTATTTGGCCGCGGTTGGTGCGGCTATGCGTGTTGGACGGCGATGGTGCTCGATTTGCTGTCGTACAAGGTGCCTGCAACGCACGAGCGTCGGTCGTTTGGCTGGCTGCGCTACGTGACCTTTGTGGCGTCGCTCGCATTTGTGGGTGCGCTGTTTCTTCTGGGCGTTCCCAACCTTGCCGACGTCATGTGGATTGCCTTTATCGTGGGCAATGTGATCTATTACGTGGTGGGCATCGCGCTCGCGTTTGCCCTTAAGGACAATCGCGCGTTTTGCAAGTACATCTGCCCGGTGACGGTGTTTATAAAGCCCATGTCCAAGCGGGCGGTCGTGCGCGTTACCTGTGATAAGGACAAATGCATCTCGTGCGGTAAGTGTCGCAAGATTTGCCCGATGGATGTGGACGTGACGGACAATTCGCTCGACCGTCGCAACGGCACGGAGTGCATCCTGTGTATGGAGTGCACGAAGGTCTGCCCCAAAAAGGCCTTGTAGCGCAGGCAGGCCAGATTGGTGCATTGGGGTCAGGTTAATCTGCACCAACGTGGTGCAAACAAACCTGACCCCTTTGCACCACCCCTTTGCACCAAGGGAATTGTCTCAATCTGTAACATCTGGGGGCCGAAGTTGGCTCTATCTGTTACAGATTTGGTCGCGCGCGCAGACGTGGTGTAAGAGTGTCCTGAGGTCCGTCGCTGCAAGT
>NZ_JADNOH010000007.1 GCF_015557435.1 Collinsella aerofaciens | reverse complement strand
GGCCCGATTTTGCCTCTTGACAATGTCCTGCTCATATTAAAAGGAACGTCCCTAAGTGCCGGCTGGCTGCATTAGGAGTATCATCGTCTGCGCAAATAAGCACGAAAGAGCATATTAGAGATTGAGAGCGTATGGCAGACACCGCATCTAAGCACATTGACATGACTACCGGCTCGCTGTGGCGCAATATTCCCCTGTTCGCCTTCCCCGTAGCCGCCACGAGCATCTTGGAGCAGCTGTCGAACCTCATCGCCACGGTCATCATCGGTAACTTCTCGGGCGACCAGGGAACCCTCGCCATGGCGGCGGTCGGCTCCAATGTTCCGCTTACCAGTCTTATGCTCAACCTTTTTATTGGCATGTCGCTTGGCTCCAACGTGGTCATCGCCAACGCTATCGGCCGCAACGATCAGAACATGGTCAAACGCGCCGTCCATACCTCGATTTTAATGGCGCTCGTGGGCTTTGTCGTCATCGCACTGGGCGAGATCTTTGCCGAGCCCATGCTCGCTGCGCTCAACGTGCCTGCCGAGACCATGCCGCTCGCTTCGCTCTACCTGCGCGTCTTTTTGCTCAGCATGCCCTCGATCTTGCTCTACAACTTTGAGGCCGCGATCTTCCGCTCCGTCGGCATCACCCGCATGCCGCTGCAGGCGCTCGCCGTGTCCACCGTCCTCAACATTGGCCTGGACCTCATCTTTGTCCCCGTGCTCCACTGGGGCGTCGCGGGCGTCGCCATCGCCACCGCCATCGCCTACACCGTCAGCGCCGCCACACTCTTTGTCCACCTGCTCAAGACCGACTCCGTCGTCCGCGTCACCCCACGCGACTTAGGCTTAGACCCCGTCGCCCTCAAGCGCATCGTCAAGATCGGCCTGCCCGCCGGCATCCAAAGCGCTGTCTTTGCCGTCGCCAACATCATCATCCAGTCCGCCATCAACAGCTTGGGCACCGAGGTCATGGCGGCATCAAGCGCCGCCATGAGCTTGGAGTACGTGTGCTACAACCTGCTCAACAGCTTTAGCCAGGCTTGCACCACCTTTGTGGGACAAAACCACGGTGCCCGCCAAATCGACCGCTGCACCAAGACGCTCAAGGTCTGCCTGATCGAAGGCGGTATCGTTGCACTCACCACGATTATCGTTATCGTCGGTCTGGGGCGCGAGATCCTATCGCTCTTTAACAGCGACCCCAACATCGTCTCGATCGGCTACATCCGCGTGTGTTCGATCTTCCCTGCCTACGCCTTTAGCATGTTCTACGAAAACATGTCCGGCTACCTGCGCGGCTTTGGCATCTCGCTCATGCCCGCCCTCATCACCATGATCTGCGTCTGCGGTATTCGCTTCTATTGGGTATTCTGCGTGTTCCCGCATTTCCGCACCTTTGCGAACATCATGATGGTCTACCCCATCAGCCTGGGCACCACGGCGTTCTTTATGGTCGTGGCGGTACTACTCTGCCACCCGGCACGCACCTATCGCGCCGCCCAAGCCAAAGCGACAGCCCGCTAAACACCGCACTCAACGCCATGCCAGTCATTAATTGACAATATGCGAGCTCATATAGTCGATAAAGTGCCTCGTGGCGATAGGCATGGTGTCCCAGCTGCGCCAGGCTGCCACCACGTCACGCGAGGGAGCGTGCACGATGGGACGCACGCGAATATCGGCCCTCATGCCCTCGACGGTACGGCGATACAGCATACTCACGCCTAGGCCCTCCTCCACCATCGCCATGATGGTGTAGTCGTCGGTCACCTCGCTCGTCACGTGCGGCGACAGCCCATGCGCCGCGAATGCATCGAGCACCAGGCTCTGTTCGCCCTCATCCAGCAGCACAAACGGCTCGGACGCCAGGTCGGCGAGCGTCACCTTTTCCTTTGCCGTCAGCGGATGCGCGGCCGGCAACAGTGCCACCAACTCATCGTGATAGACCACGCGCTTCTCGAGCCCAGCAGTAAATCCGCGTGCCGTAAAGCAAAAATCAACCACGCCATCGTGCACCCACTGGGCATTGCGCGTGTAATCGCCCTGTTTGAGCGTAAAGCGTACACCCGGATGCAGGGCACCAAAGTCGCGGATCACGCGCGGCAACACGGTGCGGCTCACGTTGGTAAACGTTGCGATACGAATATCAGTCGAGGAGAGTCCCAGCAATTCCTGGCGCTTGCCCTCAAGCTCGGCCTCGGCAGTTACAATCTGGCGCAGATACGGCAGGTACTGCTTGCCGTCGCGCGTAAGCGAAACGCCCTGCTTGCCGCGCTCGATAAGCGTGGTGCCCAGCTCGCGCTCGAGCGCCTTGACGGCCTGGCTCACCGCACTTTGCGTATAGCCTAGCTCGTCGGCCGCGCCCTTAAGACTGCCGCAATCGACCACCATACATACAATCTGATATCGCGATGCCATCGTGCCTCCACATCGGTGTAGCCGTAAAACGTTTTGCCAGGGCTTTTTCTACCTACATTAGTATTGCTTAATCATACTGAAGATACATTCGCTTTACTACATCAAAATCTAGGAGCAGAATCCTTTTTGCGAAACCGTTCTGTAACAAAAGGAGTCCCATGGATCGCAAAAAAGCAATCGCGCTCTCGTTTTCCGTTCCCGTCGCATGGGGCTTTTCGTACCCCCTCATGAAGATCGGCATGGACAGCATGAACGCCACGAGCATCGTTGCGCTGCGCTGCATCATCGCCTTTGTGGCCTGCCTGCTGCTCTTCCACAAGCACGCGCTGCGCATCAACCGCGACCTCATGGTTCGCGCCGCCATCATCGGCGCCATCATGGCAACCGAGCTCACCTGCATGTGTTTGGGCTCTAGCCTTACCTCCGCCTCCACCGCCGGCTTTTTACAGAGCCTGACGGTCGTGATCGTGCCGTTTGCCAACGCCGCCCTGCTGCGTTGCGCCCCCGAGCGCAAGGTGCTTATCGGCACCGCCATCGTCACCTGCGGTATGCTGCTGCTCTCGGGCGCCGACTTTACCAGCCTGAATCCCGGCGCGATCATCATGTTGCTCTCAGCCTTTATCTATGCCAGCCACATTATCGTAGCCAAGCGCTTTGTCGAAGAAGTCGACCCACTGGCCTTGGGTGTTTGGCAGCTGGGCTTTGGCGGCCTGTTCTCGGGCATCGCCGCGTGCACCTTTGGCGGCTTCACGCTTCCCAGCACGCCCAACGAGATCGTCGTGGTCGTCGCGCTCGCACTCATCTGCTCTGCCTACGGCTTTATCACCCAGACGCTCGTGCAGCCCCACGTGCCCGCCGAGACCACCGGCTTTGCCTTCTCGCTGGAGCCGGTCTGCTCCGCCGTCTTCTCGTTCTTCCTGGTCGGCGAGGTCCTGAGCCCCATCGCCTTCTTTGGCGCCGCCCTCATCCTCACCGGCGTGATGGTGGCAACCGTCGAGCTCCCGCGCCTTCGCTCGCAAGGACACGCTCACATGGCAGGAGCGCCCGAGCGCGTCTCGTAGACCCCACTCTTCATGCAGCCGCGGCATAAAGGCAACCGGTGCGCCTTTACAATAGATGCCAACAGAGCATCTGCCATAAAGGAGCCCCATGGACACCGCAACTCGCGACCGCAACATAGCAACTTGGTTGGGCGATGCGCCGCAGCCGGTACGTGACACGACGAACCAGCTGCTCGAGCGCATCGCCCTTTTACGTGCCGAGCAAACCATCTACCCGGCACAAGACGACATCCTCAATGCCCTCGCCTATACGCCGGCCGACCAGGTCAAAGTTGTCATCTTGGGTCAAGATCCCTATCACGGACCCAACCAGGCCATGGGGTTATCGTTCTCGGTCCCCGCGACGCAAACCAAGTTGCCGCCGAGCCTGCGCAACATCTATAAGGAACTCAAAGCCGATCTGGACTGCCCCATTCCTGCCACGGGAGACCTAACCCCATGGGCACAACAGGGCGTCCTGCTCCTTAACACCACGCTCACCGTGCGCGAGCATGCCGCCAATTCGCACGCCAAGCTGGACTGGAGCACGCTCACCGACTATATTATCGAACGCTGCTGTCAGCTGCCCCAGCCGGTCGTCTTTTTGGCATGGGGCCGCTTTGCTCAGCAAATGGTTGAGGGTAAGCTCGACGCGATCGGCACGGGCAAGGCAACCGGCAAGTTCTGCCTGGCTTCTACGCACCCCTCGCCGCTTTCGGCCAACCGCGCCACGGCAGAACTCCCCGCCTTTATAGGGTCGCGCCCCTTCTCCGCTGCCAATCGGCTACTCGAACAGCACGGCTCGACCCCCGTCAACTGGACTTGCCTCGGCTAAAAATCAATACATCAAAAACGCGCCCGACGGCAATCTTGCCATCGGGCGCGTTTTCTACTCGGGCCAGATAAACTGGGTGCGGCCGGCCTCGCCGCCATCGATCAGCAGGCTCTGCCCGGTCATAAACCGGTTGGTCACGCCCACAAAGTAGATCCACTCGGCGATCTCTTGGGCGGTGGCCCAGCGTTTAAGCGGCGTGAGCTCCATAATCTGGTTCCACAGGTGCTCGTCTTCCATCACGCAACGGTTGAGCGGCGTGATAACGCCGCCCGGGTCCACACTGTTGGCGATGGCCTGCGGCGCCAGGCGGTTTGCAAGGTTCTTGGTGTAGGCGATAACACCGCCCTTGCTGGCAGCATAGGCGGGAAACTCCGATCCCGTATGCCCACTCGCCGACCCCACATTGACCACGGATTTGATAGCCGGCGTCGGCTTGGCGGCAAGCCCCTCCCCCACAAAGGCGTAGCGCTCGGTCACGTTGATGGTGCCACACAGGTTAGCGGCGATATCGTCGGCCGAATCCTGCGTACCGGCAACGTTTACGATTACCTGGGGTTCAAGGTCGTCTGGAAACGAGTCCGGTTCGCGGACATCAACGATCAGATGGCGGTAGCGCTCGTGCTCGACCGCCGTCGGCAGCAGGTCAAAGCCCACGACCTCGTGGCCCTCGTCCAAAAAGCGCTGCACGCACGCGGCTCCGATACCGCCCGAAGCGCCCGTGATCAAAACCCGCATACTTGCTCCTTAGGCGGTTGCGTGGCGCTCGAGGTACTCGGCGCCCACATTCTCACGCTCCCAGCCACGCACGACCTTGTAGCCCACGGGGCTCAGGAAGACCTCGCACAGCAGCTCGGCAACAGCGCCGGTCAGCGAGCACATAAACACCTGCACCCAGGTCCAACCAAAGAACGTGTGGCTCACCACAATGGCGAAGACCAGGTTGTCGATAAACTGGCCAATGCCCGTGGATACATAGGAACGGAAGGCAAAGCTCGCAAAGTTATTCTTTTTGAGCATGCGGCCGAGCGACTGGTTGAGCGTGGAGTTGACCACGGCAGAGGTAAGCATGGCCAGCGACGAGCCAAACACCACGTACCAGGTGCCGCCGATCGTGGCGTTGAGGGCAGTGTTGACCTCGATCATGCCCGTGTCGTAGTAGGCGCCCCACATGCCGGGCGTGAGCGAGCACAGCCAAAAGCACAGGCTCACGGCCAGATTAACCAGCAGTGCGAGGATAGAGATTTTGATGGATGCCTTGGCGCCAAAGCGCTTGCAAATCATGTCCTGGCACAAAAACGAGACCCAGCTCACCACAAAGCCGCAGTCGAGTGCCAGATACGGCAGGCTGATGAGCTCTTTGTTGGCCAGCAAGTTCATCATGATAACGCTCACGATAAACAGCGAAACCGTTGCCGCGGGAATGCTCCGCAACAGGACTTTGTAGTCCTCCATGACCTTCTTGATCATTATGTACTCCTTTGGTTTTGGGTTTAACGAGCAGGATATCGGACCCGAACTGCTCGGCCGCCCCGGTCTTGAGACGACGGTGGGTATGATAGCCGCTCCGCCGGCGGCAGGCAAGCAAAGAGCGCGGCAGCCCCGCAAGGTCACCGCGCCGATGTGTTAAAACGTTACGTTGCCAAACTCCGACAGGATCAGGTCGGGGTTGTGGTCGGTCGCCCAGTCCACGTTCCACGGACTCGTGAACAGCAGCAGCTTGCCGCCGCGCATGTCCTCGACGCGCAGGGTGTCGCGCGTAAGCGAGAGGCCCGGGATATCGATGGTATCGGGGTCGTTCTGAATCCAGCGGATGTCGGTGTAGGGCAGCGGCTGGCGACGCACCTCAACGCGATACTCGGCCTTCAGACGGCGCTCGAGCACCTCAAACTGCAGTACGCCGACCACGCCGACGATAACGCTTTCCATACCGGCGCCCAGCTCGCGGAAAATCTGGATGGCACCCTCCTGGGCAAGCTCCTCCATACCCTTCACGAACTGCTTGCGCTTGAGCGTATCGACCTGCGTGATGCGGGCGAACATCTCGGGCGCGAACGTCGGAATCTGCGGGTACTGCACGTGATGCTTACCGGAGCACACGGTATCGCCAATGCTAAAGATGCCCGGGTCGAACAGACCCACGATATCGCCTGCATATGCCTCGTCCACGATGGCGCGGTCGTCGGCCATCATCGAGGTGCCCGTGGCCAGCTTGAGTTTGCGGTTACCCTGCATGTGGAAGGCGTCCATGCCGCGCTCGAACTTGCCCGAGCAGATGCGCACGAAGGCGATGCGATCGCGGTGGTTCTTGTCCATGTTGGCCTGGATCTTAAAGACGAAGCCGCTAAAGTCGTCGCGGCAGGGGTCGACCGGCTCGCTGGTGAGCGTGTCGGTATAGGCGCGCGGCGTCGGGGCCAGGCGCAGGAACTCCTTAAGGAAGGGCTCAACGCCAAAGTTGGTGAGCGCCGAGCCAAAGAACGCCGGGCTCAGCTTGCCGCAGGCCACGGCATCCAGATCGAGCTCGTCACCAGCGCCATCGAGCAGCTCGATGTCGTCCATCAGGTTCTTGTGGTTTTCCTCGCCGATGAGCTCATCCATGGAAGGATCGCCCAGCTCCGCCTCGACCTCGGCGACCTTCTTGGTGGCGTTGGCGTGACCGTCGCCCTCAAAGGCGATGACGCGACGCGTCTGGCGATCGAACACGCCGCGGAAGTTGCGACCGCTGCCGATCGGCCAGTTCATGGGATACGTGTTGATACCCAGGACGTTCTCGATCTCTTCCATGAGCTCAAACGGATCGCGGGCCTCGTGGTCGAGCTTGTTCACAAAGGTGAAGATGGGAATGTGGCGCAGCGTACAGACCTTAAAGAGCTTCTTGGTCTGAGCCTCGACGCCCTTAGCGCCGTCGATAACCATGACCGCGGCGTCGGCGGCCATGAGGGTACGGTAGGTATCCTCCGAGAAGTCCTGGTGGCCGGGGGTATCGAGGATGTTGACGCAGGCGCCGTTGTAGGTGAACTGCAACACCGAGGAGGTAACGGAGATGCCGCGCTCCTTCTCGATGTCCATCCAGTCCGAAACGGCGTGCTTGGCCGAGCTCTTGCCCTTGACCGAGCCGGCGGTCTGGATACTGCCGGTGTAGAGCAGCAGCTTCTCGGTAAGCGTGGTCTTACCGGCGTCCGGGTGACTGATGATCGCGAATGTGCGGCGCGACGAGATTTCATCCGACAGGCTTGCCATGCGGATCCTTTCTTGCGTTCTATATGCATTACGTCGATGTAACCCGTCTATTGTAGCCGCGAAATGCTGCGGCAGAGCACCTATCAGGACAAATTCATCAGTCGGAGCTTGGATACCGGTCGGCGGCGGCACTCCGCAGCAGTTTGTCTCGGTCTGTAACATCTAGACGGGTTTTGAACCTCTACCTGTTACAGACCGAGACAAACGGATGGCCTGCCGTCAAAATCTCAATCTGTAACAGTTAGACCCGATTTGACCCTCTTACTGTTACAGATCGAGACAAAAGGTCACCGGTCATCCTGATTGTCCTCTTGCATAACTGTGCATAGTGTATATATACTGTGCTTACCGGTTATATACACGTGTAGCCCATCAGCTAAGGAGCCGCTGTGGACATTATCCTATCCAATTCGAGTGACAAGCCCATCTACGAGCAGATATCCTCGCAGGTCAAGGCCCAGATTCTATCGGGTGCACTCGCCGCGGGAGCCAAACTCCCGAGCATCCGTGCGCTCGCCAGCGACCTCGGCGTGAGCGTCATCACGACCAAGCGTGCCTATGCAGATCTGGAGCAACTCGGGTTTATCTGTACCGTGCAAGGCAAAGGCTGCTTTGTCGCCGAGGGCAACCAAAAGCTCTTGCGCGAAAACCAGCTCTGCCATGTCGAAGATCTGCTTGCACAGGCAGCGACACAGGCAGAAGCCCTGGGCGTCACGCGCGATAAGTTGCACGAGATGCTCGACCTGGTAGCCCCCGAAACCATGCAGTAGCCATCTGCAAGAAAGGCTATACCATGCAAAACCTGCTAGAACTCAAAGATGTCTCACGCCGCGTAAGTGACCGCTTTTCGCTGCGCGATGTCACACTCACCGTGGAGCCCGGTCAGATCGTTGGCTTTGTGGGCGCAAACGGTGCCGGCAAGACAACGACCATCCGTGCCGCGCTCGGTCTCATAAAGCTCGACGCCGGCGAGGTGCATCTGTTTGGACAGCGCTGCGATGCCAATGCGCCCGATGAACTCCAACGTCGCGTGCGCTCTCGCATCGGTCTCGTTCTGGACACGTGCCCCTTCCCTTCCACGCTCAAGGTGGCCGAGGTCGAGACACTCGTAAGCCCGGCGTACCCCACGTGGAGTCATGAAACGTTTGCTGGCCTCATCGACCGGTTTGGTCTGGACCCCAAGGCGAAGGTCAAAGACCTCTCCCGCGGCATGGGCATGAAGCTGCAGCTCGCGTGTGCGCTCAGCCACAAGGCCGAGCTGCTCATCTTGGACGAAGCCACGGCTGGCCTCGATCCTATGGCACGCGAGGAGCTGCTCGACGAGCTGCTCGCCTTTGTCGCCGACGGACAGCGCAGCGTATTGTTCTCGAGCCACATTACATCCGACCTTGAACGCGCGGCAGACCGTGTCGTCTGCATCGACAACGGCTCGATTGTGTTCGATTTGCCGCGCGAGGACATTACCGACCGCGCCGGCATCGCTCACTGTACCCAGGCACAAGCCGCCGAGCTCATGGATTGCGTCGAAGGCGCCCGCGCCACCCGTCATGCCTACAGCGTGGACGTACTCGTCCCCAATCGCCGCGAAGCGCTCGAGGCCTTTCCCGAGATTCCCTGTGACCGGATTTCCATCGATGACTACCTGCGCCTTACGCTGAAAGGAGCCTCCAAATGAAACGCGCCTTTATATCCGAGACCGCCATCATGCGCTCGTTTCTCCCGAGCATCGCGGGCGTCGGCCTGTTCATCTTCGTCGTGCTGACCCTTGCCAACGCGACGGACGGCGACTCCGGCATGAGCGCCGGCACCTGTGCGGTCAGCGCCATGTCGCCCATCATAATCATGAACTCGCTAGCTGGCTACGATAACCAAAACGGCTGGGAGCGCTATCGGGCAACGCTGCCGTTTTCGCGCAAAGACATCGTCTGCGCACGCTACCTGTGCATTATTGCCTTCTCGGCCGTTATGGCATGCGCGGCTACGCTTCTGAACATCCTCGCCCTTCCGTTCTTCGACCACATGGGCATCCCTTCGACAGGCCAGACGGTCTTTGAAATCGCAACAGCCTCGGCGGCGTCGATGCTTATCTCCCTCATGATGGTGTTTTTGGCACAGCCGATATTCTTCCGATTTGGACACATGGAGGCGCTGCGCCTGTCCGTCGGCCTGTTTGCCCTGTTTGGCTGCGGCACCATGGCAATGCTGAGCTCCTCCAATCCCATCAGCAACTGGCTCATGTCATTTGCCGGAGCGAACCCCGACCCCGCCGTCATCAGCTTTCTGTGCGCCGGAATTGCCGTCGCGGCGTTCGTGCTATTCATGATCAGCTGCACCGTCAGCACCAAGATCTATCGAACACGCGACCTGTAGCCAGACGCGCCTCGGGCGCGCAAGGGCACAATCGGTCGTCAGCGAATACGAATACATGACAAACGACATGTCCCCGGCACGCCCGTGACGTCTTACAATAGAGACGTCACGGGCCTTGGCCCAATCTCGATCATCCAAGGGGATGTCTTTTTGGTCATTGTTCTTTAGGGAACGGTCAATCGCATAGAACCATGAAAACGGCCGTCCAACGGCCGTGGTTTGTTGCGCCGTTCCGCCCCCGTCATCTGCCAATTTGCACCTGATAGGAAAGAACAGTGAAATCCCAGGAATCTCAATCCTTCCCAAAAGCCAACAGCTTCGATACGGCACTCGTGCGCTCTAAGATTATGGGGCCCAATCCCCTCAAGCTCTGCGAGGAGCTCCTTTGCGATGCAAGTATTCCCCGCGGCGCTCGCGTCTGCGACCTTGGATCGGGCACCGGTATCACCAGTGCCCTGCTCGCCCGCGAATATGGGTTTGACACCTACGCCGTCGATCTGTGGAGCGACCCCGAGGAGAACCGCGCGTTCTTTGATTCACTCGGCATTTCGCGCGACACGATTCACCCCGTACAGGCGGACGCCTCGAAAGGCTTGCCGTTTGAGCACGACTTTTTTGATGCGGTCGTGAGCATCGACTCGTACAACTATTACGGGCGCGACCCGCATTATCTGGGCGAGCGTCTGCTCCCCTACGTAAAGCAAGGCGGCGTGCTTTACCTGAGCATCCCCGGCATGGCCTGCGACTGTCACAACAACCTACCCGCCTGCCTGCTCAAATCCTGGACGCCCGAGCAGCTCGATTACATGCACGACATAGCCTGGTGGCGCGCCATGATCGAGCCGACCGCCGGCGTCGAGATTGTCTCGATGCAGCCCATGCTCTGCACCGACGAGGCATGAGCAGACTGGCTCGCTTGCGACAACGAATACGCAGCGAGCGACCGCGCCGCCGTTGAAGCCGGCGCGCTCGAGTATCTCAACACCATCGCCATCGTGCTGAAGAAGCTCTAAACAACAGCCGTGCGAGACCGTAGACATACGGCCCCGCACGGCTTCTTTCAAAACGGATTATGAATCAGCCCAAAACGGGCCGCCCACTACTTGCGCAGCGGCTTGGGCAGCGGAATTCCGGCGGCGATGACGGCGGCGATAATCATGCAGACGATGCCCTTGAGCGGGAAGCACATGAGCAGCAGGCCCACGACCATGACGGGCTGGCGCATGACGGCACCCATCGTCGAGGCCGTGCAGACGGCAACGCAAAAGACCGGATCGGCACCCGTGAGCAGTGCGAAACCGTAGCCGAGGCTCACGCCCGAAAAGATTACGGGGAAGAAATGGCCACCGCGCCAGCCCATGTTGATGAGAGCAGGGGTCAGCATAGCCTTGACCAGACCGGTTGCGATGAGCACACCGGCGGGGATGGTGAAGTAGGTTTCCATAAGCACGTCGGCCTGCGTCTCGCCGGCAAACATGGTGTAGGGCAGGACCGTTCCGCAAGCCGCAAGCGCCAAGCCCGCGAGCATGGCCTTAACGACGGGGCGCCCCCCTATAGCGTGGGACAGCGCCTCGCTCGCGTGCTCGGAGACAAAGTACAGCCAACCGCAGACGGTGCCGATCAGCGCCAGAGGAATGAGCCAGGTGAGCTCGAGGTTGCCCACCTCGGCAGCCTCGAACCTGGGCATGCCCATGCCACCGCCCATAAACTGGCCGAGCAGCAGGTAGGTGCCCAGACCACCGGCAATCGCGATGCCGTAGACCACGGTCTTTTGCGCCTTGGGAAGCTTAATGGTGATCTCATCAGATGCGGAATCCTCATCGCCATCGGCGCTGCCGGCAAGCGGCGCCACAAAGCCAAAGACGGGCGCGGTAAAGAGCGCCGTCAGCGCGGCCTGGGTGCCCAGCAGCGTGAGTTCCCTAAACTCGACACCAAAGCGACGCATGCGGTCGCCGACCCAGCTGCACAGGCCCGCGATAACGCCGGTCAGTCCGGCCTCCGGTCCAATACTTCCGCCAAACAGCAGCGGCATCAATGCCGCGAGCGAAAGCTTGCCCAGATTGTCATACGGATAGCGTCCGTCTTGCTTGACCTTGGCCATCACCTGGTTGAGGTCGTCGGTCTTGGTGCCGGTCACCTTTTCGTACAGGCCAATGAGCAGACCGCCCAGCAGGCAGACGAAAAACGGGTACGGCAGACAACCGAAGGGACCGCTGGCAAGCTCGGGCGAAGCAGCACCCAGCATGTGCGGAATCTCGGTCCAAAAGAAATCGATGCCGTGTTCCATCGCAAAAAAGAACAGCCAGACCGCAGCGCCGGCGAGCGCGCCAGTCACGGCTACGCTGATCAAAAACAGCGCGCGGTTTTTAGGTTTTGCAAGCTTATCCATCGGGCCCTCCCGTGGTCAAAGTCGACAAAAGTACGCTTTATTGTAGAGCGAGCGCTGCCCAGACGAGCCAACCATCTGCACCCCAAACGGCACCATTGGGCGCAATGCGCGCCCAATCTAGAACTTAACCATTGATGATCGAAGCAATCTCGTGCAAATCTTCGGCAAAGTAAATGCCCTGTTGGCGACCCGGACTCGATAATCCCTTTTCAATCATGTGGCCGAGCAGCGCCTTCAGGTCGTTGTAATAACCGTCCAGGTTATACAGGATGCACGGCGCGTTGAGGCGTCCCAGCGACACCGCGGACATAACCTCGGCAATCTCCTCGAGCGTGCCCGTGCCACCCGGGAAAGCGATAAACGCGTCGCCGAGCTCGATCATCTTCGCCTTGCGCTCGGCCATATCGCTCGTCACGATGAGGTCGTCGATGCCATCGTGCTGAAACTCCGCCTCGATAAAAAAGCTCGGCTCCACGCCCGTCACGTGGCCGCCGGCATCGAGGACGCTATCGGCAAGCGCGCCCATCAAGCCCGACTTGGACCCACCGTACACCAGCGCGTGACCGTTGGCGCCAATCCATGTGCCGAGCTCTTGCACCGCAGGCAAAAACGCCGGGTCGCTACCGACGCTCGCGCCCAGGTACACCGTGATGTTCATATGCAATCCCCCTTGCTGCGCGATACGCTTGCCCTAGCGCTGCCGACGGCGGTACTCACGTACGCGACGCGATAGGTCGGCGAGCTCATCGCGGTCGAGCTCTTCCAAATGCTCCAAGTCGTCCATAAAGCGCGCCATGGTGTCCTTTTGGCGCATCTTGATGAGCGTGTTGCAGTAGTTCACTGCAACGCCCGTGAGCATAGCGATATAGAAGATGCTAATGACGCTCAAGACGACCGTGATGACGCGGGCGACCGGTGTCTCGGCCGGAATATCGCCAAAGCCGATGGTCGATACCGTCTCAAAGCTAAACCAGAGCCCATCGCCAAAGGTAAGGGTCGTGGGCTCGGACAGCCAGACGGCCGTCGAGCAGAGCAGGAAAAAGACAAGAAACACGCCTGTTATGTGGGCGAACCCAGCCTGATGCAACACATCGGCAAGCGTCCTGAGCTTTTTCATCGCGACCCCTTCCGCAGATAATCAATCACATCCGCACGGTATTGTCCCACATCCGGCAGTTAGGAACGTTCCTTTCCTGCCGGCAGAAAGGGACTGTCCCCAACTGCCGGCAGGAAAGGAACGTCCCCACCTGCCAAGCGCCAAACGGCGACCCGTTTAACGGCGTGCGGCCCAAACGGGGCACCTGAGCTGGTATCCTTACGTGGTATTGCCTCGATTCGTTAGGATTGCTTGTGAAGCCTTTCGCCGTCCTTCGTTTATCCATATATCGCGCTCTGGTCATCGTGTTTGCCGCGCTTACCGCACTGAGCGCCATTGCGCCTACTCCGGCTTTTGCCGATGACTCTGATCAGCAGGTCAAAACGGTACGCGTTGGCTGGCTCGTCAGCAGCGAGGGTTTCCAGGAAGGCACGCCGGGCGAACGCCTTTCGGGCTGGGGTTACGAATACCTCCAAACCCTCTCGTACTACACCCCCGGATGGAAATACGAATATGTCTCCGGCACGTTCACCGAGCTCATGGACATGCTCGAGGCGGGCGAGATCGACCTTATACCCAATATCTCGTACTCCGAGGAGCGCGCACAAAAGCTGCTCTATTCCTCGAACCCCGAAGGCACCGAGCGCTACTACATCTATGCCAAACCCGATCGCGACGACCTCGCAAAGGGTGATCCCCAGGCACTCCAGGGTCTCACCATCGGTTGCAATCCCGGCGTCATGCAAACCTTCGTCGGCCAGCAGTGGCTTACCAGCGAGGGCATCACCTGCACCTATAAAGAAATGCCTGGTAGTGGCGACCTCTTTGCGGCGCTGGCAAACGACGAGGTCGACGCTATCATCATGAACGACACCATCTCGTCGCCCAGCGCCTCCCCCATGTTCTACGTTGGGTCAAGTGACTACTATTTCGCCGTTCCCAAAAGCCGTCCCGACCTCATGGACGATATCAACTCCGCGATGGCAGCGATCAACCGCGACAACCCGCGCTATAACGACGAGGTCAAGGCAAATTACTCGGCCCAAAACAGCGGGTCATCATCACTTGACGGTGCAGAGACCTCCTGGCTCAAAGCGAACGGAAACACCATCACGCTGGGCTATCTTAAAAACCAGCTCCCCTACTGCACGCAAAATGACGACGGCGAAATGGAAGGATCGCTCGCCACACTCGCGACGACGCTGCGCGACAAATTTGGCATTAACGTTAAAACGGTCGCCATCTCAAACAACAAGCAGCTGGCAAAAGCCCTTTCGGAAGGCGCCATCGATGTCGCCCTGCCTTTTTTCCGCGACTACTGGCTCGCTGAACAGGAAGGAGTCATCCAGTCAAACTCGATGGGAACGGTTTCCCTGACCGCCATTCACAGCAGCAGCGACCTAAGCAAGGACCTCAAGAGCATCGTCTGCTCAGAGAGCGCGATCGTCAGCCGCCCTGAGCTCGAGAGCCTGTTCCCCGACGCAACGGTAACCGAATACCCAACCGCCAGCGAAGCGCTCAGAGCCCTCAATAAAGGAGAGGCCAGTTGCATAATTGTCCCCAGCACGCGCCTGGAAACCATCCGTGAAACCTACGACATCGAGGATTTCGAAACGCAGGAACTCACCAACACAGCAGAGCTATCGTGCTTGATTTCGCGCGGCAATCCCCAGCTTTTAGGAATCATCAATAAGGGTATCGTCAATGCCGGCGAATCGCTCTCCGCGAACAGTTATTCCCCCACATCGTATTCGGCGCAAGAATCGGACACACTCCGGTTTCTCTACCGCAACCGCACCGCCGCTGCCGCCGTTATCATCTGCATTTTGCTCTCCGGCATCGTTATCCTTGTCTGGTCGCTTCAACGCGCGCGGAAAGAGCGGCAGAAAGCCGACACCGCCAACGCCGCTAAAACCGCATTCCTCACGCGCATGAGCCACGACATCCGCACACCGCTCAACGGCATCTTGGGCCTTATCGAAATTGAAGAGCTCAAAGAGGGCGATATGCAGGTCGTCCGCGAGAGCCGTGCCAAGGCGCGCGTTGCCGCCAACCATCTGCTCTCTCTAATCAACGACATCCTCGAGATGGGCAGGATCGAAGAGCACAAGATGACCCTCGAGCACGAGTCGTTCAACCTCAAGGAGCTCTGTGACGATGCATTGGTGCTGTGCAAACTCCGTGCATCGGACCGCGGCATCGTGCTTATCAACACCAGCGAGCCCTATGCCGTCGACCAGAGTATGATCGGCAGCCCCACCCATATCCGCCGAATCATCATCAACCTGCTCGACAACAGCATCAAATACAACAAGCACGGCGGCACCGTCACCTTCTCTTCCACCGTCAAGCCGCTCAACGACGCACACGCGCTCTTTTGTTTCACCATCGAAGACACCGGCATCGGCATGACGCCCGAGTTTTTGAAGCATATTTACGAGCCGTTTGCTCAAGAGGGCAACGACGCCCGCAGCAAATTCCAGGGAACCGGCATGGGCATGCCCATCGTCAAATCGCTCATCGACATGATGGGCGGCGCCATCGAGATCTCAAGCGAACTCGGCGTGGGCAGCACGTTCAACGTCCAAATTCCACTCGACGTCGATAAGAACCCTCAAGCAAGAGAGCACCTGGACAAACAGGCAGGCAGCTGTTCACTTGTCGATATGAACGTCCTTTTGGCCGAAGACAACGACCTCAATGCCGAGATCGCTCAGACCCTGCTCGAGAGCGAAGGAGTCATCGTGACTCGCGCCAACGACGGCAGCGAAGCAGTCAATCTATACGTCGGTCGTCCCGCTGGCAGCTTCGACGCCATCCTCATGGACATCATGATGCCCGGTATGGACGGTTATGAGGCAACGCGCGTGATTCGTCTGAGCGGCAAGCCCGACGCCGCCGACATCCCCATCATCGCGCTGACCGCCAATGCCTTTGCCGAGGACGCCAAGGCCGCACGTGACGCCGGCATGAACGCCCATCTGCCCAAGCCGATCGATTTTGAAAAGCTCAAAAACATTCTCGCCCGCATCAAACAGTACGGCGCCGGTTCGCTATAGTCTCTCCCCAAGAAATGTGCCCGATTGGAAAGGAATCCCGCGATGTTTAGGCCTCTACGCCGAAAGAAACGTGCCATCACCGACGAGGCGGCGCGTGAGCTGCTCGCCACCTGCAAGCGCGGCGTCTTTGCCGTCAACGGCGATGACGGCTACCCGTACGCCATTCCCGTCAACTACTTCTTTGACGCTGAGCACGACAAGATTTACTTCCACGGCGCCAAGGCGGGCCACAAGGTCGACGCTCTCAAGCGTGACGACAAGGTCTGTTTTACCGTCTACGGCAACGACTGGTACAAGGACGACGATTGGGCGCCCTACGTGCAGAGCACCGTTGTCTTTGGCCGTTGCCGCCTAGCGAATGACACCCCCGCATTTATCGAGGACAAGGTCCGTGAGCTCGCGCTCAAGTACTACCCCACCGCCGAAGAGGTCGAGGAAGAAATCGCCAAAGACATCAAGGGCGTTCAGCTGTACGAAATTACGATTGAGCATCTCTGCGGCAAGCAGATTCACGAAAAGTAGGGGGCTGGGATCAGACCCCCGCATAACAATCAAGCCAGAAGACCCCGCGCATGTCGTCCGTTCGTTACGGCTTGCTATGCATTAAAAACGTAACGATCCAGGCGGTCGCACGCCTCCTGCACGCGCGAAAGCGGCAGTGCCAGGTTCACGCGAATGTGGCAGGGTCCATGGAACGGACGGCCGTCCTGGTAGCCCACGCCCACGCGCGCACCCTCGTCGAGCAGCCACTGAATGTCGCGACCGTGTGCGCGGCACCACTCCGTGCAGTCCAGGAACACCATGTACGTGCCCTGCGGACGCGAATAGGCCACACCTTCGAAATGCTCGTCCACGTAATCGCAGAAGTAGTCGACGTTGCCCTTGATGACCTCGTTGAGCTCGTCCACCCACTCGTAGCCCTGCGGCTGGTAGGCGCCAATGAGCGCGTGCATGGAGAGGACGTTCATCTCGTTGTAATGGGTCTTGTTGGACACGGCGCACACGCGGTCGCGCAGCGTCTCGTTGTAGATGATGTGGTAGCTGCCGACTAGGCCCGCGAGGTTGAAGGTCTTGCTGGGCGCATAAAGGGCGACCGTGCGCATGCGGGCGTCCTCGCTCACCGACTGCGTCGGGATGTGCTTGTGCCCAGGACGGATGATGTCGGACCAGATCTCGTCCGAGACCACCACGCAATCGTGCTGGCGGTAGATGTCCATGGCGCGCTCGATCTCGTCGCGTTCCCACACGCGACCGCAGGGATTATGCGGCGAGCAGAAAACAGCAGCATGGATGTGGTTTTGTGCGAGTTTGTGCTCCATGTCCTCAAAGTCCATGCGCCATATGCCCTGTTCGTCCAGCTTAAGCGGGCTGTGCACAATACGGTAGCCCGCGGCCTCGATGGACTTGGTAAAACCGATGTAGGTGGGACTATGGACCAGCACCGCGTCGCCCGGCTGAACGTACGCGCGCAGCGTCGACACGACGCCGCCCAGCACGCCGTTCTCGTAGCCGATATGCTCGGGAAGCAGGCCCTCAACGCCGTTGCGACGGCTCTGCCATTCGATGATGCTGTCGAAGTACTCGGCGCGCGGATCAAAGTAGCCAAACATGGGATGCTGGGCACGCTGAATGATGTGCTCCTGGACCGTAGGGACGGTGGCAAAGTTCATATCCGCCACCCACATGGGGATGCGGTCGAAGCCCTCATCGGGTGCGTTTGGCGCCATACCGGGGATCTCGCCCCAGGAGTCAACGGCGATGGCATCCATACCGTGGCGGTCGATAAGCGAGGTGAAGTCGTATTTCATGCTGGGCTCCCGTGCAAAGTGGATTGGTTCGGTAGGCGTTATTGTCCATCAGGACGGGCGGCTTTGGCACGGGTTTTGGGGTTGAATTTGACTGATGTGGGCGGGCGGACAGCTAGTCCTGAGCTTCGGTGACGGCCGTTACAGTCAGCTGTGTCCCATCGACCGTAAACGAAATATCGAGCCCGGAGTAGGCCAAGTGGTAGACGCGATTGGGCTCGTGCTTGCTTCCAGCACGGCGCGGATCTTGGCGAAGAATCTCGATCAAACCGGGCAGCTTTGTGGGCGGGACCTCGTCTTGCAGCGCTTGTGGAAACTCGACGTCGAGCTCTTGCCACGGGGCGTCTTCGATCCAGCCACCCGTCGCATCCGGATGGCAGTCCGCAAACGGAATATAGGGCTTGATGTCGTAGATGGGCGTGCCGTCGCGCAGGTCGGCCCCCAGCACATGGATGATGGGGCCGTCGTCGGTAAGCTCGACACGATCGAGCCTGACGCAGGTAAGCCCGATGGGATTAGGGCGAAACGGACTGCGCGTGGCAAACACGCCCACGCGCTCGGCTCCACCCAGACGCGGCGGGCGCACGGTTTTCGACCACTTGGCATTGGTGCCGGACCTGTCCTGCGTCTTGGCATCGGTAGCTATGTCCTTAGCCGTGCCGCCGAGCGTGCCGTTTTCGAAGCGCCACAACAGCCATAGGTGAGAGAAGGAGTCCAGGCCCTCGACCGCTGCATTGGAGGCAAATTCCGGCTCAAAAACGATGCGTCCCTGCAGATGAGGCGCCAAAAAGCTGTTGCGCGGAATGCCGAACTTCTGCGGCAGGTCGGTATGTATGTGTGCAATAGGTTCCATGCCGGTCATTGTACGGCATGGAGGTGTGGGGCGTTGCGCGCAATTCTTCGCCGCGGTCCCCCGTCGTGCAACCAACGGTTGCTTGGAAGGGCGTCTGTTGCCGCGTATGCTTAAGCCATCAACCAGCAGAAAGGAGCCGCTATGGCCTTTGCAGAAAAGCTCATCGCTGTCCGTCGCGCTCATCACCTTACCCAAGAGCAGCTCGCCGCCAAGCTCTTCGTCACACGCCAGGCCATCAGCCGTTGGGAACGCGGCGAGGTCACACCGGGCATCGACATGATGAAACTCATTGCCGCCGTGACCGGCGAGCCGCTGCCTCATCTGCTCGAAATGCCCGAGCACTATTGTCAGAGCTGCGGCATGATACTCACGCCCGAAGACTGCGGCACCGACGCCACGGGCGCCACGACCGATCATTACTGCAAGTGGTGCTACGACCACGGCAAGTACACCTACGACACCACCATGGAGGCGATGATCGAGGATTGTGCCCCGCGGCTGGCACAAAACACCAGTATGTCGCTCGACGAAGCCGTCTCGCTCATGGGAGCCGTGCTGCCACAACTGGAGCGCTGGCACACCGTGCAGGAAAACGAGGAGCGCTACGGAGCCGAGGCCCGGGCGCGTTATGGTGATGAAGCCATCGACGCGGCAAACGAGGCGCTGCTGGACATGGACCCTCAGACGTGGAACGACATGAAGGAGCTTGAGCGCGCCATTTTGGGCCAGCTCTCGATTGCCATGGGCGATGGCGAACCGGAAGGCAGCGAGGCTCGCAAGCTCGTCGCGATGCATCGCCGCTGGATTGCTCTCAACTGGGGCAGCGAGCCCCAAGACGAGGCATATCTGGGACTCGCCCGCGGCTACCTCGCCGACCAGCGCTTCGTAGACTACTGCGACAAGCCATGCGGCACCGGAGCCACGACGTTTCTGGTCCAGGCCATCGAGTCGTCGCTGACTTGCGCTTAGATTGCAGCGGCTTTGGGTATCTCAATCAAAACCCCAACTGATTGGAGACCTATGGCTACTCGTCACGAGCTCGTGCTGTACGTTATGACCAGATGTCCGTATTGCATTAAGGTCAAGCGCTTCCTGGCGGACAATGGCGTGACCATCCCCGAGCGCAATATCTCGACCGACGCCGATGCCGAGCAGACACTCATCGCCGCCGGCGGAAAGCGCCAGGTTCCCTGCCTGTTCATCGACGGCAAGCCGCTCTACGAGTCGAGCGACATCATCGCATGGGTGCAGGAGAATCTGCTCTAACACTCGCCTTGCGATCGGCTCACCCCAACCCATACGACCCAAACATGTACGCCAGCATCCAAAGTCGACCATTTTCGACATCTTTGGATGCTGGCGTACAGCTTTTTATGGGTAGTCATCGGGGACGCTCTTAAATGACTAGCCGTTAAAGAACGTCCCCGATGACTAGACGACAATAATCCTACTCCTCAATCTCTTTCCAGCACTGGGGGTCGGCCTCGTACATGTCGCCCGTATAGCCGTACGTCACCGCAGGACAGCCACGACACCAACCGAAGAGCTCGCACTTAGAGCATTTCTTGAACTTCTTAAAATCGCGCTTGGCTTCCATTTGCGGAGAGAAGAAGAGCTCCTCCAGCGAGTTTTCGGCAACGTTGCCCACCTTGCTCTCCATGCGGCGACACGCATAGACATCACCCGTAGGCAGCACCGTCATATGGCCCGTACCGCAGTGGCAGCCGTCATAGATCATGCCGGGCTTGGCGCCCTCGGGAATGGTGAGCTTACCCTGCTCCCACAAAAGCAGCGTCCACAGATGGTCCTTGAGCTGGAAGAACGTTTTGCAGCCGGCCGCCTGATGGAACTCCATGCGCTCCTGCGCGGCCAGCAACACATCCCGATACTCAAGCGGCTCCAAATGGAACTCGTCACGCTTTTGGCCCGACGTGGGGCAGTAGCGCCCAAAGGCGAACACGTCGACCTCGAGGCTTGCCACAAGGTCGATGAGCTGCGGCAGCTCGGCAGCGTTCATGCTCGATACCGTGTTCATGACGGCAACCCAGATACCTGCACGCTTAAGGCAACCGATGGCGCGCATGGTCTCAGCAAACGAGCCGGGCTTACGGAAGTAATCGTGCGTCGACTCGAGTCCGTCGAGCGAAAGCTGATATTTACGGCAACCCAGCTCTTTCATGCGAGCGCAGACCTCGTCGGTCAGATGGAACGGATTGCCCATTACGCACCACATGAAACCGCGCTCGTGCAGGAGCTCGGCAAGGTGCCAAAAATCGGGATGAAGAATGGGGTCGCCGCCCGTAACGTAAAAGTACGGCTGACGACCGATGCGCTCGCAGAGCGCCTGGGCCTGATCGACGACCTGGAGCATTTGCTCCCACGGCATGCGCTTGAAACCCGCGCAGGCACCGTTGGCAAAGATATAGCAATGTTTGCAACGCTGATCGCATTCATCCGTAATGTGCCATTGGAAGGCAAACGCGGGCTTTTGCATCGTGGGACTCCCTTGGTCGATGTTGAAACTGATGACGGTATTTGGGCTACAGGCGCGCAACGGCGCCGACGGGGCAATTCTCGACACAGGCACCGCAATGCAGGCAGTGCTCGGGCTCTATGCGATATGAGTCTCCCGGCTCGATGCACTTCTGCGGGCAGTGCTCAAGGCAGGTGCCGCAACCGATACACGCATCAGCATCGATGCGGAAACCCTTGGCGGGCGCAGGCGCCATGCCCTCGTCTAAAGTAAAGACCGCGCGCTCGATGGGATGAACTCCCAGGTTAAAGTAGTCGAGCACTATGTTCTCGACCTTAAAGATGATGTTGATCTCGCGCGTATCACCGGGATACACGTTGGCAAGATACGGCTGCTCGGCGTAAATCACGTCGCGCCAGTGAACTTGCTCGGAATCCGAGACGGGGGCGGCAACGCCGGACATGCGAATCATCTCGTTAAATCGCGTGTGGACGAGCGTTTGGACACGCCCGTCGGCCATAAGCTGACGGGCCATCTCCTTGCCACGTGCCGTGAGAAAGTAGATAGCACGGGGCTCGTAATGGACGGCGCTTACGCAGCGAATTTGCGGCGCGCAATTCTCGTCCACGGTTGCCAGGGAGAGCGTCCCGGCAAGCTGCATCTTTTTGAGGCAAGTCTGAGCATCCATTACGAGTCCCTTCCTAGCGATTGCTTACTGAGCGTCCGCAGCGCCGCAAGCGGTGCCGCAGGCAGGGGCAGCCTTGGGGTCGGCGGAGCCGCAAGCGGGCGCAGGATCGGTGGTACCGCAGGAGGCGAAAGCGGCGACGTTCTCAAGATTCTCGGACATGGCATTTCCTTTCGGTCGAGGATGGCCGGTCGAAGCCACCCGGTTTTTGACGCTCCTTGCGTCTATATGCATCATGCAAAAAGCGCGCAACGACCAAAAGAAGGCACCAATCTATTAGCCAGTCACCAAAAGGTAAGTAGTATCCACAAGCGACAGCAGCTGCGATAATGAAAGTCGTCCACATGATTGAGGAGTCTCTATGCTTACCAAAGAAGAGCTGCCGCCCTGCCCTGTTGCCACGTGTTTTCAGCTCTTTGGCAACAAGTGGAAGATCTATATCATTCAGCAGCTCATTAACCAACCCATGGGCTTCAACGCGCTACATCGCGCTATCCCCGGCATTAGCCAAAAGGTACTTTCGTCCAACCTTAAGGAAATGGATGCCGCGGGCCTCATCACGCGCACCGTCATCCCCGAGACGCCCATCCGCACCGAATATGCGCTTAGCGAGCTGGGCCACAGCCTTATGCCCATCATCGATTCCCTGGTGGAATGGGGCACCGATTATCAGCAGCTCGTGCGAAACTCCTAACAGCGGCGGGCTTCTGCACATTGAGCGCCGTGGGGCATACCGCTCCACGGCGCTTACCTTTTTGTGCCTTCTTTTACTGTTGCGCGCCAGACGGCACACTACTGTCGAATGAAACCGGCTCAATTGAACAGGAGGAAGGTCATGAATCAGGCCGAACGCCGCGTTTGGCTCATCAAGGTATTGCTTGCCGAGCGGCCAGACGGGCGCAGCATTGCTGCACCTGCCGGAGCCAACGAGCAGCGCAATCTGCTTCGAGCCCTCATGAACGTACGCCCGCCCGAGGCGCTTACGGCCGAGACGCTCGACATACAAGACGCCTACTTGCAGCAACGCCTACTTGAACGCGGCGGGGCGACCAACGCTGGCACGCTCCCCTACCGCGATCGCGTTGCCATCTGGCGCGGCGACATTACGCTGCTTAAGGCCGACGCCATCGTCAATGCCGCCAACAGCCAGATGCTCGGGTGCTTTGTGCCGGGGCATCGTTGCATCGACAACGCCATCCACACCTACGCCGGCATGCAGTTACGCCTGGCGTGCGCCAATCTCATGGACGACCAGGGGCACGAGGAGCCAACCGCACGCGTCAAAGTCACGCCGGCGTTCAACCTGCCCAGCAGCTACGTTTTCCACACCGTCGGCCCTATCGTGCCCAGCCATAAGCCTGGCCCTCGTGAGGAATTGCTATTACGCCGCTGCTACACCAGCTGCTTGGAAGAAGCGACGCGTCGAGGACTCGGCACCCTCGCATTCTGCTGCATCTCTACTGGCGTGTTTGGCTATCCGCAAGATGCCGCCGCGCGCGTGGCCATCGATGCCGTTCGTCATCATCTAGACCATAACGACCCCAACCTTAAGGTGATCTTCAATGTTTTTCTCGCGTCTGACGAGGCAATCTACCGCAGCCTTCTCCAAACAGATCGATAAGCTCCGAGCCGCACTCGATGCATCTGACGCCGTGGTAATCGGTGCCGGAGCAGGACTCTCGACCGCCGCCGGATACGCCTATTCGGGTGAGCGTTTCGAGAAGCTCTTTGGTGACTTTGCCGCACGCTATGGCTTTGCCGACATGTATTCTGGCGGCTTCTATCCCTATGATTCACTCGAGGAGTACTGGGCGTTTTGGAGCCGCTACATTATGTGCAACCGATACGACCCCGTACCGACGCCGCTCTACGAACAACTCTTGGACATAGTGCGCGGGCGCGACTACTTTGTGCTGACTACGAATGTGGACCATTGCTTCCAGCGCGCCGGCTTTGACAAGCAGCGGCTCTTTTACACGCAGGGAGACTACGGCCTGTTCCAGTGCAGCAAGCCCTGCTGTCAGGAGACCTGGGACAACGAAGAACTCGTACGCCATATGGTTGCCGCCCAGCAGGACCTGCGCATTCCGTCCGCGCTTGTGCCCCATTGCCCCCACTGTGGAGCCCCGCTTACGATGAATCTGCGCGCCGACGATACGTTTGTCCAGGACAAGGGTTGGTACGCTGCCGCCGATCGCTACCAGGATTTCCTGCGCCGCCACAGCAATATGCGCGTTCTGTTCTTGGAGCTTGGCGTAGGCGGCAACACGCCCGTCATCATCAAGTACCCGTTTTGGCAGATGACGGCCAAAAACGAGCACGCCACCTACGCGTGCGTCAACCTTGGCGAGGCAGTCGCTCCGGCAGAAATCGCCAATCGCAGCATTCTGATCGACGCCGGCGCCGAGCGCGTAATAGAGGCACTCGCCGTTCAAGCCGTCAGATAGCAGAGGCGATACCGCCTTTAAACATGTACGTCAGCATCCAAAAACGACATTTTTCGACATCTTTGGATGCTGACGTACAACTTTTGGGTAGTCATCGGGGACGTTCTTAAATGACTAGTCGTTAAAGAACGTCCCCGATGACTGGTTAACCGTGGAAGCGGGCTGTGGGCGCGAGCGGTTGCTCGCGGAAGACGCGGTCGACGACGGCGCGGTATTCGTCGACCTTTTTGGTCTTGCGCACAAGCTTGTGGACGGTGGCGGGATCGGCGAAGGCACACTTGGCGTAGAACCACCACTCCTTCATACGAAAGACCGCGTTGCCGCCAATCTCCTCTGCATAGGCCGCGAACAGCGTATCGTGGAAGCGCTGGAGCTCGGCGGTCGTGGCTGCAGGGCCGCCCTTGACCATGCGGGCCAGCGCAGGGTTCGCGAGCAAGCCACGCCCCAACATCACATGGCGCGTGCCGGGATAGGCCTCCACCAGCGCGTCCATGTCCTCAAGATCAAAGATGTCGCCGTTATAGGCCACCGGGAACGGCGCACGCGCGAGCGTCTCGCCATAAAACTCTTTGCGCGGCGATCCCGTGTAACGATCCTTTTGCACTCTCGGATGCACGATTAGCTCGGCCAGTGGCATGCGGCAGTAAAGGTCGAGCACGCGCTCGTATTCCGCGTCGTCCTCGAGCCCCAGCCTGGTCTTAACGGACACCGGCAATGGCGAGCGTTCGCACACATCGCTCAAGAACACCTCGAGCTCATCCAAGTTACGCAAGAAACCCGAGCCCTTGCCCTTGGCAACAACCGTCCCAGAAGGGCAGCCAAGATTGAGGTTGACCTCGCGATAGCCCATGTCGGCGAGCACCTGCGCCGCCCACACAAACTCGTCCGCATTCTTGGACATAAGCTGAGGGACGACATTGAGTCCCTGGTTGTTGGCCGGATCGACCTCCTTAAACGCCTTGCCACCAAAGCGATTACCCACCCGCGGCGGCGGCAAAAACGGCGTGTAGTAGCAGTCAAGCGCGTCAAAGCACTCCGCATGCACGCGACGGAACACATGCCCGGTAATCCCCTCCATGGGGGCCAGCGATAGGATCATCTACTCTTCTCTCATATCAACGAACGTGACCAAGGGAGCTGCCCTTTGTCACGCTCCATTCAAACGGTTCAGGAACTCTTCGCAGGCGCGAGAGCGCAGGCGATATTTTTTCCACACCAGGTACGACGCGATGGCAAGCGGCGGCTCAAATGGGATAAATCGCAGGTCGCTGCTTTCATCCACCTGCAGCAGGCTACCAATGCCAACAGCGCACGCAGCACCCGAGCGCACCAAATGCGATGCGTTGCCGATCAAGTCGAAATGTCCCACAACGTTGAGATCATCGATAGTAAGGGCACCACTAGACCACGCCGCTAAATCCAGCGCTCGATTCGACGTGCGCGAACTCAGCAGCAACGGCATCTGCGCAACATCCGCAGGCGTCAGCACGTCCAAGTCGCCCCAGGGGCCGCTCACCGCAACGACCACGCCGGCTCGATCCACCTCGGACATACGGATCCACTCGTATTTCTCGACGTTAACGGGCTCCAACAGCAGGGCAAAGTCGAGCAGACCGCGCTCCAGGCGCTCCTCCACCGCGTCGGCATTGCCAGTGTAAAGCTCAACCGTCACGCCGGGATGGTCTCGACGCAGCTCCGCAAAAGTGTCGAGCACCAGCCGCATCGACTGGGTCTCGCCAGCGCCAATGCGGATATTGCCCGCAATGCCAAGCTCCCAATCCGCCAGCTCCGACTCGGTCTGTTCCACCAGCGAGACGATCTCCTCGGCACGTTGGCGCAGGCGCATCCCGTCGCTCGTAAGCACACATGACCGATTGGTGCGCTCAAACAGCTCGACGCCCAGCTCGCGCTCCAAGTCGGCGATCTGGCGCGACAGCGTGGGCTGTGTCACATGCAGCACGTTTGCCGCCTCGGTCATGTTTTCCTCGCGCGCCACCGCCAAAAAGTAACGCAGCGTTCGCAGCTCCACGGTGCCCCCAATCCTGCCAGATCCGTCCTCCGACTAGCCATTCAATTCTCGTATATCCAGCTAGTCGATATAAGCAATATACATCGTCGGCGCATCAACGTACGCTATAGTCATCCCCTCAAGAACAAGGAGGACGCCAAGCCGCACAATGGACGAAAAGACTATCACGAACCTGCGCGACGCCGGGTGCTGCGATGCGTTTATCGACGAGCTCTCGGGGCTGCCAAGCGCGTGCGCCCGCATCTGTCGCCTCAAGACGTACCGCCGCGAGCTGCTCGAACGTGTCCACGCCGAACAAAAAAGACTCGAAACCCTCGACTACCTCATCTATACGCTGCAAGAAACCCATCAAATAAAGGAGCAACCATGTCAAAGACCCTTGTAGCCTATTTCAGTGCCAGCGGTGTGACAAAAAGCGTCGCCGAGCGCCTTGCGAAAACAGCCGGCGCTGACCTATTTGAGATTGAGCCCGCCAAGCCCTACACAGCCGCCGATCTCAACTGGAACGATAAGAACAGCCGCAGCACGCTTGAGACCAACGACCCCACCTGCCGCCCCGCCATCGCCTCGAAGCCTTTGGAGCTCGATGAATACAGCACCATCTACCTTGGCTTCCCTATCTGGTGGTATGTTGCACCGGCGATTATCAAAACGTTCCTGGAATCCCAGAGTTTTGCCGGCAAGAAGATTGTCCTCTTTGCGACCTCCGGTGGCAGCGGCATGGGCAAAACCGCAAAGGTTCTTGAGGCCAGCACACCCGGCGCCACAATTGTCCCGGGCGCGATACTCAATGGAGCAAGCGATGCCGAACTCAAGCAATTTGTCGCGCGTAACCGCTCGTAACGCCCAAATTCCGCTCGATTATCTCTGGTTAGAAAGGAACCTCCATGACCATTAAACAGACCGCAGGCCGCGATGCCTTGGGCAAGTTCGCCCCCGATTTCGCGCATTTTAACGACGATGTGCTCTTTGGCGAGAACTGGAACAACACCGACCTCGACCTTAAGACGCGAAGCCTCATCACCGTGGTGGCCCTCGTGGCGCAGGGCATCACAGACAGCTCGCTCGCCTACCACATCGCCAACGCACGCAAGCACGGCGTGAGTCAAAAGGAGATGGCGAGCGCCATCACGCACGTGGCCTTCTATGCCGGCTGGCCCAAAGCCTGGGCTGCGTTCAATCTTGCCAAGGAAGTCTATGCGGGCGACGGGGCAAATAGCGCAGCATCCGAACTCCACGGCGGGTTCTTTGGCCTCGGCGAGCCCAACGACGCCTATGCGCCGTTTTTTATCGGCCAGAGCTATCTCAATGCGCTGACCACCCCGGACGATTACCTGCCCATCCACAACGTCACCTTTGAACCGGGCTGCCGCAACAACTGGCACATCCACCACGCGAGCAAAGGCGGCGGACAGGTGCTGATCTGCGTCGACGGCGAGGGCTGGTACCAGGAAGAGGGCAAGCCCGCGCAGCGCCTGCACCCCGGCGACGTCGTCGAGATTCCCGCCAACGTCAAGCACTGGCATGGCGCCACCGCCAACAGCTGGTTTAGCCACCTGGCCTTTGGATTCCCCGGTGAGGACACGTGCAACGAGTGGCTCGAGCCCGTGGACGACGAGCAGTACGGCGCGCTGGAGATCTAAGCCCGCGGTCTGCCAAAAACATGGCAAACCGGCACCAGCGACCCTTCCAACCGCCACCCCGCGAAACGAAGGTGAATACTTTTCCCGAGAAGTGAACGAGTGAAATCGGACCCCCGAAGCATCGACACTTTTGGAGAGCTATTTCCTGCGGTTTTGTCGCTCAAATCCTGCGGTTTTGGCATCGAAAAATGCGGATGCTACCGGAGTCCAAATTAGGTCGTTCACTTCTCGGGAAAAGTATTCACCTTCGATTTACTGGTGCCTATAAACAGCGAGGGGGCCGCCCGGTGGGCGGCCCCCTCGCTCGTTATTCATCCCTCGGCAGCGGTTTCATGTTCCAAAAGACGACGTTCATGATCACAACGACTACCAGTACCACGCCGTTGGCCACCCAAAAGCCCATGTTGAGGCCCAGCCACTCCGTAGCACCAAACAGGTCAATCCAAATCTGCGTCCAGTTCATGCGAACGCTCCTTTCAGCGTCAATACCCTGCTACAGCAGCTCGCCATAGCGCTTGACGTAGGCCTTCTTGAGGCTCGTCGCCAACGCCATGTACAGCAGGATGCACGGAATCAGGAACAAGAAGTACTCGACGGGCAGTGCGCCCAGCCCCAATACGGGTCCAAGTGGGCTAAACGGGATCAACGTGAGCAGCGCAATGCCCGTCATCGTGAGCAGCATCACCGGCGCCGAGGCACGGCTCTGGATAAACGGCAGCTTGGGCGTGCGGATCATGTGGATGACCAGCGTCTGGCTCCACATGGACTCAACGAACCAGCCGGCCTGGAACAGTGCGATGTAGGCCAGCTGCATCTGCTCCAGTGCGGCGCCCGAGTAGACGCTCGCCAGGTCGTTAAACAGTACGCCGTGGCTCACAAACAGGGGGCAGAAGACAAAGTACATAAAGATGTAGGTCATAAAGTCGAAGATGGAGCTGGTGGGCCCGATCCAGATCATGAACCTGCCAACGCTCGAGGCGTCCCAGGTACGCGGTACGCGCAGGAACTCCTCGTCCACGTTATCCCAGGGAATCGCCAGGCAGCTGCAGTCATAAATCAGGTTGAGCAGGATCAGTTGGATGCTCATCATGGGCAAAAACGGCAGCAGGGCAGATGCGGCAAGCACGCTGAACATATTGCCGAAGTTGGAGCTTGCGGTCATCTTGATGTACTTGATCATGTTGGCGTAGGTCTTACGCCCCTCGATGATGCCCTCCTCGAGCACCATCAGGTCCTTCTCGAGCAAGATAATGTCGGCCGACTCCTTTGCCACGTCGACGGCAGTATCGACCGAGATGCCGATGTCGGACGACTTCATGGCCGAGGCGTCGTTGATGCCGTCGCCCATGTAGCCCACAACATGCCCGTTGTCGCGCAAAACAGAGACGACACGCGCCTTTTGATCGGGCGTGAGCTTGGCGAACACCTGCACGTCCTCGGCACGGCGAGCAAGCTCGGTGTCGTCCATGGCGGCAATATCGCTGCCGAGCAGCATGTTGTCGACCTCGAGTCCCACCTGCTTACAGATGGTGCGCGTAACCTTCTCGTTATCGCCGGTCAGGATCTTGGTGGCGACACCGTGATTGCGCAGCGCCTCGATGGCATCGGCCGTCGACTCTTTAGGCGGATCCAAAAATGCCAGGTAACCGATCAGTACCATGTCTCGCTCGTCTTCGGCGCTAAAGGCACCAGCAGGCGAAGGATTAGACTTTTGAGCAATCGCCAGCACGCGGAAGCCATCGTCGTTAAGATCAGCAACCGTCGCCAAAATGCGCTCGCGCACTTCATCGTCCAGTTCCCGCACCGCACCGTCGATCTCGGCATGCGAGCACACCGAAAGCATCTCCTCGACGGCGCCCTTGGTGACCATTTGCGTCTTGCCGCTGCGGTTGCGCACCACGGTCGTAAGGCGACGACGCGCAAAGTCGAACGGCACCTCGTCGACCTTCTCATATGCCTCGGAAAGGTCGGTGAGACTCGGGTCGTTTTGCTCCTCTTCCTCGGTGCATTTGATGATCGCCAGATCCATCAGATTCTTGTAGCCCGTCTGGAAATAGCTGTTGAGGTAGGCATGGCGCAGAACGCGCGAATCCTCCTGGCCATCGATGTTCCAGTGATACTCCAGCACCACCTGGTCCTGCGTCAGCGTGCCAGTCTTGTCCGTGCACAGCACGTCCATCGCGCCAAAGTTTTGAATCGAGTTGAGGTTCTTAACGATGGTCTGCTTTTTGCTCATGGCCACGGCGCCCTTGGCAAGGCACGTGGTAACGATCATGGGCAGCATCTCGGGTGTCAGGCCCACGGCGATGCTGATGGCAAACAGGCCAGCATTAAGCCAGTCGCCCTTGGTGACACCGTTGATCAGAAAGACAAACGGAACCATCACCATCATAAAGCGAATGAGCACCCACGAGACGTCGTTGACACCCTTGGAAAAGCTCGTCTCTACGGCATCCTCGGACAGGCTCGACGCCATGGAGCCGAACAGGGTCTGCTCGCCCACGCTAAAGACGAGTGCCGTCGCACTGCCCGAGATTACGCTGCTGCCCATGAGGGCGATGTTCTCGAACGACGTCGCCGAATCGGACTCGGTGCAGGTCGCAGGCACCTTCTCGACCGGCTCACTCTCGCCCGTCAGGCTGGCCTGACTCACAAAGAGGTCCTTGGCCTCGATGATCCTCACGTCGGCGGGGATCATGTCGCCGGCAGACAGGTGCACGATATCTCCGACCACCACGTCGTCGATGGGAATCTCGGTCCTAGGGGCACCTTTACGCGTAACCGTCACGGTAGTCGTGATCATATCGAGCAGCTTTTCGGCCGCGTTGCCGCTGCGGGCCTCTTGGATGTAGCGCAGCGTGCCCGAGAGCACCACCATCGTGGTGATGATAATTACCGTCAGCGGGTCGAAATCCTCCGGCGTGCTGCCCATCATCGACAGCGCCGGGAACACCATATCGGTTGTCGCCGAAATGATGGCCAGGAAAAACAGGATCGCCGTAAAGGGATTGATGAACGCATCTGCAAGCTTGCGTGCCAGCGACTTCTTCTTGCCGCGCGTGACCACGTTGCGGCCGTTGTCCGCCTCGCTGTGCGCGACCTCATCGCGATTAAGGCCGCCCAGGTTCGAATCCACCCAGGACATGGCCTCGGTCAACGGGATGGTCGCCGCATGCTGGATGCGACCCTCCGCACGATGCCTGATCAGTTCGTTTTGCGCCTGAACCACAGACGGCGTATGGCGCATAGTCAGCTTCTTCAATTGCCTTGCTCCGTTCTATCGATCGGATGCAGAGCTACTTAGCTGCGGCGCCTTCCATCAAGGTGGACCCGCGCCGACAGACATCGCCCTGCGTTGCCGGTACTGTCACTGCCGCTCACGGTCCTCACCTCTCCTTCGTGTCTGCGACTGTCTTTAGAATAGAAAAGCCGCAAGACCGAGCCCATGGCTGGTTTCTTGCGGCTTTCTTGCGATTTGGCAAGGATTGTCAGAGTAATCATTTGGGTCGATGGGAGCGAAAACCCAGAGCGTCACTCGGCCATCTTGTAGCCCACGCCCCAAACAGTGAGCAGGTAACGGGGGTTGTCGGGCTCGGGCTCAATCTTTTTTCGAATCTTGCGGACAAAGGCCATGATGTTGCTGTCGTCGAGCAGATACTCGTCTTGCCACACCGCCCGGTAGATTTCCTCTTTGCTAAAGACCGTGCCCCGGTTGCTCGCCAAAAAGGCCAGGATGTCGAACTCCTTGGGCGTAAGCGAGACGGACGCGCCCGACACCTTAACAGCACGCGAAGCCAGGTCGATCGAAAGCTCACCTATAATGATGGGCCCAGCGGCAGCGCTCGTTTGCGAGCCGGCAATCGCCAGCTCGATAGCCGTCAGCCTACCCGAGGCGATATCGGCAAATACGGGGGCAAGTTCGAGGGCGACGGCACTGCCGGACGAGAGCAGCGCGCTGCTGAGCTCGGCGGCCTCTGCCGGCGTAATCGCTATGTTGGTTCTGTTGGTACGCATAGAACCGCCCTAGAACAGACTGGCCGAGCGGGCAGGTAGACCCGCTTGATCGTCGAAACAACAACAAGATACAGCACGCTCAGCAACGCCACGATACCCAAATACCATACAGGCAGCGCGGCAAGCCCCAACAGCTGCGCCGCAGGGGTAAGCGCAAGGAGCGCCGAGGCAGCCAGCATCGCGACAACCATCATCACGAGCGGACGGCAAGGACGGTCCCCATTACGGACGTTTCTCGTTCGCAAAATCAAGAGCACGAGTGATTCGGTCCACGCGCATTCCAACAGCCAGCCGGCCTGGAAGGTCGCGATAAATGTCACCTGCCCCGCGGCATCCAGCGCGGCAAAGGGCGCCCCACACACGGCGGGGCATACGCCCAAAAGCAAAATGGCAAACGTGATGATATCGAATGCCGAGCTTGCAAAGCCAAAATGCAGCATAAAGCTGCCGAGGCCCTTGCCCGACCACGCCTTGGGGCGAGCGATTTCCACGTCATCGACGTTGTCCCACGAAAGTGCGAGGCACGTAGCGTCGTAGCACAGATTGAGCAGGAGCAGCTGAGCGGCGGTCGCCGGCAAAAACGGCAGGAAAATGCTCGAAGCGGCAACCGAGCAGATGTTGCCAAAGTTGGAACTTGATGCGATACGAATGTACTTGGAGGCGTTGGCAAACGAGGCCCTGCCTTCGCTGACGCCCTCGGCAACCACACCCAGGTCACGCTCGAGCAGCACCAGGTCGGCAACCTTCTTGGATTCGGCCGCCGCCGAGTCCACAACGATGCCGACATCTGCCGACGAAAGCGCCGGCACGTCGTTCACACCATCGCCGATATAGCCGACCGTATGGCCAGAGAGTCGAATGAGACTGACAACATGAGCCTTTTGCGCGGGCGTGAGCTCGGCAAACACACGAGTACGCCCCACGCGAACAAGCGCCTCGGACTCCTCCATGGCATCGAGCATGCTGCCAGTGATAACGCTATCGGCAGGAATGCCCAGGCGCGAACAGGTTGACCGGGCAACCGAAGCCGAGTCACCGGTAAGCACGCGCACCTCAACGGAAAGGTCGGACAGCGCGCGCACGGCGGCGCGAGCGCTTGCCTTGGGTCGATCGAAAAAGCCCAAAAAGCCGCAGAGCACCAGGTCACCCCAGTCCGAAGACGTTGTGCTGTAGGCAACGGCGAGGACCTTGATGCCGTCGGCACGCATGTCCTCCGCAACCTCATAGGCGCTCTGGCGGCCCGCGGCGTCCATGGGGACGAGTTCCCCTTTAAAGTTGGCCCAGGCACAACGAGCGCAAACACTCTCGACCTCGCCCTTTACGATGGTCAAGTGATTGCCAGGACGAGCCTGCAGCCCCAGGCAACCAAGCGCCCCAGGCGTGGCATCGAGCTTAACGCCCGAAGCCTTGGTGACGTGGTCGAAAGGATCAGATGCGTGCAGGGTAAATGCGCCTGCGAGGTCTTTGGCGGCGAGACGCAACTCGGGCGCGGCGCACGCGTCGGCAATGGCCCGGTTGAGCTGGTTGGCGGCCGCCCCCTGGCTCTTACTCTCCAAATACGCCAGGCTGAGCGTTTGCTCGCTTTCGTTGCCCAGGATATCGGTATAGTACTCGAGCACCGCGGTGTCCTCGGTGAGTGTGCCCGTCTTGTCCACGCACACCACGTCCATGGAACCCAGCGATTCCATGGCGTCAACGTTTTTAACGATGACCTGTTTGTTCTTAAGGCGATGCGCGCTGCCCGAAAGGCACACGCTCGTGACGACCGGCAGCATCTCGGGGACCAGGCCAACGGCCGTGCCCAGGGCAAACAGCAGGGCCTGCGCCCAGTCGCCCAGCACAAAACCTCGAATCATAATGACAAACGGCAGCACGATGAGCATGCACCTTGCCAGGGCGGCACAGATGCTCCTTGCACCAACGCCAAACTGCGTGCCTAGCCGAGCGCGCTGCGGCGATGTGGGCGGCTCCTCGGCAACGCGAGCGAGAACGGTTGCCGAAGCCTTTCCGTCGACGATGGTCGTTCCAGCACGGACGGCCTCCCCTTCTCGCTTGGTGGTCTGACCGCTCTCGCCCGTAAGCGACGATTCGGAGACAAGGATGTGGTCGCCCTTGGCAAGAACCGCATCGACCGGGCAGAGCATGCCGGCATACAGGCGAATCACATCGCCGGGCACAAGCCGGTCAGCATCGACTTGGATCCAGCAAGCGTCGACACGTTTCCAAACGGCCGCATGGTTCGCCTTGAACATGTGCCGGTCGAAGCTGCGCTTGGCTTCGTTTTCGTAGAACAGGCGCACCAGGCCGCCAACCAGCCACATCAAAAACAGCACGGCAGGTGCAAACACGCCCGTCTGGCCTTGCGCCTGCGGTACGACGTCAACCAAAAAGGCCAAGCCGGCAAGCGCAAGCAGCAGCGACGAAAACGGATTAAAGAACGATTTTTTAATCATCGAAGCCTCTTTCTAGCATGGCTTCGATTGTATCCGAGGCGTATGCCAGCATCCCCGCCCCAGACCTTGCGACTTCCTTGCTTTTACGCGTGACAAAGTTTTGCTATTGCTCACTTGCGCCGCACTTGGGATGCAGGGTAAACAGTGAAGGAGCTGCAGAGCAGGTCTACGCTCCGGTTGCCGCTCAAAAACGCCGTGACCACGTCGCAGATATCCTTGCTCGCGCTCATCTTGGTTGGGGACATCGGCCTTCTGCTCATTGCGGTGAGTATCTTGCTCTATGCTCTTATCCAACGCTAGCCCAGACTGACGCATCCCGCGCGCCGCAACGACCGCCACGACATCAAGGATCAGCTATGGCAACACTTTCCGAACAAGAACGCAAACGTATCCAGCGATACTGCATCTGCCCCAAGGTTGCTGGTGCAGCGCTTGCCATGGCATTCGTGCTGCCCTTATTGATCATTCCTTTCGAGATGATCGACGACATCGTCTTCCATCATGAAGGATTCCAAGACACGGGCATGATGGCCGCCCTGGCACTCGCCGTCGTCGAGCTCATCATATTCTGCTACTGCACTCTCGCGCCGCGCTTTGGCATGCGCGGTAAGCAGTGGCGAGAAATGCAGCACCGACTTGCCGTCGAGCAGAGCGAAAAAGATCGCTCGGCACAGATTGCGGGCGTCGTTGGCACGCAGGCCGCCGCGCGCCTGCTCAAGAACAGCGACAACGAGACCGCACGCAACCTGGGCGGCGCGGCAGAGGTCGCCGCTGCCGTAGGAGCCGTCGCCACCGCGGCAGACGTGCTTGCCGAGAGCTTTGCCAACGCAAAGGCCATGGCAGAGGCCTGTGGCGTGCCTGTCCCCCGTGCAAAAAAGTGGATCGTCGCGCTTGTGGCGCTGCCCCTCGCAATCGTGTGCGGCGCCTATATCCCGCAGCTGGCGCAGGGAAACATCGAGATGCAGGAGAACGCCGCGGCCGCGGCCGAGCAGATCGCCATCGCCCGCAAGGCGTTAGAGCCCGCATGCGAGTACGTGTCTGCCGATGACCCCTACGAGCGATATCAAGATTACGGCTATCACGTCCGCGGCCATCTGCACGAAGGCGACTCCGATACCCAAAAGGCCTATACCTACCTGGACTTTGACAACAAGGGGACACTCAAGGAAGTGAGTTACGCGGCAGAGGTCGACCCCAGTGCGAGCCTTGAGGACAACCTCGCCCGCATCGAGCGCGACCTGGACGAGCTGTTCTCTGCCGTTCAAGCCGTAAACGTCAAGACGGTGAGCCCCGAGCTCCTGGCACCGCATAAGCTCCCCGAAAAGTTTAGACAGGCATTTTTGAACGGCTCGCTCTACGAGAGAATCTCTATCAGGACGAGTGACGAGCCAGTCAAAACGTATTACTCGTTTGATACGGATCCCGAGGACGAGTTTGACGAGTACACCCATCCAAGCATCCGTATCACGCTGATGGGCAAAACAAACTAGAAGGCGCGGGAGGGGCCACCCCCTTCCCGCGCCTTTTCATCCAACGTGACAAAGGGACAGTCCCTTTGTCACATTATTCGGAGCGCAGGGCTTCCACGGGGTCTTTCTTGGATGCGCTGCGGGCCGGCAGCAGGCCGGCAACGACCGTCAGCAGCACCGAAATCGCAATGAGCGTCAGCGCATCCTGCACGGGCAGACTCATCAGGTTAGGAACCTGCTTGGCAGCAAGCGCCCAGGCATTAACCGGAAAGCTCACGGCCGCTACGACGACAATGGCAAAGACGCCGGCAATGAGGCCTTCGATAAAGGTCTCGGCGTTGAACACGTTGGCCACGTTGCGCTTGGACGCGCCGATCGCGCGCAGGATACCAATCTCCTTTTTGCGCTCCAGCACGCTGATGTAGGTGATGATGCCAATCATGATGGAGCTCACCACCAGGCTGATGCTCACGAATGCGATGAGCACCAAGCTGATGGTGTTCACGATGTCGGTCACCGAGCCCATGATGATGCCCATGTAGTCGGTGTACGAGATTGCCTGCTCATCGTGGCCAGCAGCTTTGACCTGCTTGTTGTACGCATCGATGTGATCGAGCACACGCTCCTTGGCCTCAAAGTCGCGCGGGAAAATCTTGACCGAGATGGGGTCCGCCTCGTCCGCATAGCCCAACGTGGTCAGATTGTTGTCGTAGGTGAGCTTTGACGCCTTGGCATAGCTCATCATGAGCGAACTCAGGTCCTCGGCGTCCATGTTGAAGTGGATGGCGCGAGCAAAGGCATTCGCATCCACGCGCATGGCGCTCGCCAGGTTGGCAAAACTCGAAGACATCTGCGTCGCCATCTGGCCCATGAGCCCCGCCGCGCCCGCCTTGAGCTGAGTTGATACCGTCGCCTCAATCTGCTCTCTGATTGCCTTTGTCACCTGATCCATAGCCTGCTGCAGATACGGAGCCAGCTGCTTTTGCACATAGTCGGTCATCGCCTGTTGCAGGCGCTCGGCCAGGGCATCGCCGCCGAGCGCTTTGAGCTGGGCCAGGATTTGCTGGGCCGCGTCATCATTCTCAAGATACGCCGAGAATGCGGCAGCGAGCTTTGACGCGTCCTTAAGATCTTCGGGTGACAGTGCCCTAAACTGATCAGACTGCAAAAAGCCCTCAAACAGCTGGTTGACAAGCGCTCCCACCTGCTGCATTTGCTCGGGCGTGAGTTCCAGGCCATCAAAGATGCCCGAGAAATCCGGGGCCGGCGCTTTGGCCATGATGTCGGTGAAGTCAATGCCCTTCCCAACGCCCGAAAGGTCAAGGTCCAGCCCGGACAAGTCGATACCAGAAAGGTCTATACCGCCGGCCGCACCCGAGAGCGCCGACGTATCGAACGAGAACGCACTCTTCAGCGCCGCTTCGTCCACACTGAACATGCTGCTCAAATCCACGCCTTGCTTGGCCTCACCCTGCAGCTCGTCAAAGGTTTTGCCCGTAAAAACATCTGTCTCGGGGCGGGCAAGCTGCTCCTGCACAATCTGCGAATCGGCGGCGCGTTCCATAAGCTGGCGAGTCAGCGCATGCGTGTAGGCAATGCCCGGGGACAATGCGCTCGCGTTGGCCGTTTCGTTGGGTCGCACCACGCCCACAATGCGCACGTCGATACCCTCGGCAACCTTGGCCGCCATAAAGTCGGCATCACCAGACATGTCAGTCCACATGCCGGTCTCTTCGTTTTTGCGATAGGCATCGGCCGGCGACAGCACCTTAAACGTCGTGGACAGTGCATCGTCGTAGGTAAAGTCGCTGCCGGTCTTGGGCGTCTTGACCTTGCCGTCGGCCGTCATGGCACTGTTAACCAGGTCGTTGAGCTCATCGATATCCAGCGCACCGATGCTGTAGAGCGTATAGTCGCCCACCGTGCCACGGCTCGAAAGCACCATCACGGCCTCGTTGGCGGACGTGGGCCAATGACCGGCAACGACATCGTACTGACTGTCGAGCAGGCTCTGGTCGTCAATCATTTCGTTGAAGACCGAGGTTCCCATGGACTCCACGCTCACCGTTGCCGCCGAGCTCGCGCCGCCGCTCATGGCCTCGGTCATGGCATTGGGCACCAGACGCACGGGCTTCTCATCGCCCTTGCCCGCGCGATAGACAACCGGCGTTACGCCATAGCCGTACTGAATAGCGTTGACCTCTTTGTCGATGCCGTCGCCCCCGTCATCGAGCCATGCCTTGAAGCTCGTCATATCGTTGGACTTAACGCTCGCAAACATATCCTTTACGGCCGTGACCACGGGAATCTTATCGGTTCCTTGAGCCTTGCCGTCGGAGCCACCGTCTGACGAACCCTCGTTTTTGGACGCATCGTCATCCGCGGCCCCCTGTCCGCCCATCATAGGCGACAGGTCATAATCCTGCTTGGAGATGGTAAGCGGATAGCTCGAGAGCGTATCCTCCTCGACCTTTTTGATGTAGTTGTTCACGCCGTTGGAGAGCGCCAAAATCGCCGCGATGCCGATAATGCCAATCGAGCCCGCAAAGGCCGTCATAGCCGTACGGCCCTTCTTGGTCATAAGGTTTCGGGCAGAAAGGCCCAGCGCCGTTACAAAGCTCATCGAGGTTTTACGCGTGGGCTTGGCCTCACGACGCGCGGCTTCTGCAACATCAAAGGGGTCGGAATCGTCGGTGATCTTACCGTCCGCCAGGTTGACGATACGCGTAGCGTACTGGTACGCCAACTCGGGATTGTGCGTAACCATGATGACCAAACGGTCGCGCGCAACCTCCTTGAGCAAGTCCATGACCTGCACGGACGTCGTCGAGTCCAGGGCGCCGGTCGGCTCGTCCGCCAACACGATCTCGGGGTCGTTAATCAGGGCACGGGCAATGGCCACGCGCTGCATCTGTCCGCCCGAAAGCTGGCTCGGGCGCTTGTTCACATGCTCGCCCAGACCGACTGCCTCAAGCGCCTCGCGCGCACGCTGTCGGCGCTCGCCATGTCCCACGCCCGTAAGCGTGAGCGCCAACTCCACGTTTTCCAAGATGGTCTGATGCGGAATAAGGTTATAGCTCTGGAACACAAAACCGATGCGGTTGTTGCGGTAGGCATCCCAATCGCGGTCGCGGAAGTCCTTGGTCGAAATACCGTCGATGAGCAGATCGCCCGAGTCAAAATGATCCAGCCCGCCGATGACGTTGAGCATCGTAGTTTTGCCCGAGCCCGAAGGGCCCAGAATGGCCACGAACTCATTATCGCGAAAGGCAAGGCTCACGCTGTCGAGCGCCACCTGCGTAAACGACTGCGTGACGTACCTTTTGCAAATATCTTTGAGCTCCAGCATGGACGGCAACCTCTCCCGCGCGGGCGCCCTCGCCCGCTCTCCCCCGCCGTTCGTATTCGACGCGTTTGTCCTACTCTATTCCCATTTTCTACCGACACCAGTGAGGAATGTAACGAACCGGGCAAAAACGAACGGGACACGGCAAGGGGACAGTCTCTTCGCTTTGGATGCCGAACAATCAGAACCACCCTTAAAAAGGGTGGTTTGCTCTTAGGGTATAACCCACGGGC
>NZ_JADNOH010000061.1 GCF_015557435.1 Collinsella aerofaciens | reverse complement strand
CCTCCTCAGTTGCGGTGAAATAGTTCCTGTTTTCGGCATCTAACGCCAAACCAGGAACTATTCCACCGCAACTTCTTGCTTGTCTTTTTGGGATGGGGCCTGTCGGTTTGGTAAAATACCGGCGCACTTGGGAACGGATGGGCTCCGGTGGGCTCCGCGGTCCTCAAAACCGTTGCGAGGCGTGCAAAACGTCTTGGATGTGTTCGATTCACATACGTTCCCGCCACACGCTACCAGCGCTTTTGTGCTCGCGGTCTTGCTGCGTGCCGCAAAGGCGCTGTTTTGTTTTTGCACGAGCTTCTCGTAGCGCCGCTATTTCGGCGGCGGTATTTAGCTTCGTGCACCGGGTTTCGAGCATGCCGATGGGAGTGATTTGCCGTATGACTACCGTAAGACGAGCCGATCTTTCTTGCATCGTCCAGGCGGGCGGGCTGTCGTCGCGCATGGGTTGCGATAAGGCGCGGATGTTGTTTTGCGGCGAGCCGCTCATCGAACGCGTGCTGGGTCGGCTGGCGCCAGTTGCCGGCGAATTGGTCGTGACGACCTCGCGTCCCAGCGAGCTTGCCTATCTTGAGGAGCTCGCATTTGGCGGTCTTGTGCCGCGCGTGGTAGCGGACCTTGAAGGGTCGGCGGGCGCCATGCGCGGCATCGCGAGCTCGTTGGCTGCGGCTCGGCTGCCGCTCGTGGCGATCGTTGCCTGCGATATGCCGTTCGTCTCACCAGAACTGATCGGCGCGCTTTCGGATCAGGTCAAGGAAGGCCCGCTCGATGTGTGCGTCCCGCGCGAGGAGCGGGGGATTGAGCCGCTGTGCGCCGTGTGGCGCCGTCAGACTTGCGCGCCGGTTGCCCGTGAGTTGCTCGACCAGGACCGCCAACGCATCCGCTGTTTGATCGACCAGGTCCATGCCGGCTATCTGGATGAGCCCCAGATTGTCGAGGTTGCCGGCTCCACGCTCTGCTTCGAAAACGTCAATACACCCGAGGAGTTTGCTGCAGCCGAGCTGCTCGCCTAGACGATGGGAGATGCCATGCCTCACGATATTTGCCCCGATACCGGGGAACCCTGCACTTGCGATGGGTCCGAGCCTTGTACTTGCGGCTGCGGTGGCTGTGGACATACTGCGGAAGAGGAAGCGGCCGCCGCGGCGTATCGTGAGGCACACCGCGAAGGCCCGTCCGGTGATGCCCTCGACCACGAACGCAAGATTATCGTGTCGTTCGACAGCACCTTCGATGTGATGGAATGCGAGCAGCTGTGCCTGGATGCCGATGTGCCTGGGCGCATCATGCCGCTGCCCGGCTCCATCACCGCCGGCTGCGGGCTGTGCTGGGCCATGCCGTTCTCCGGCGATGCCCTCGCCGCCTTCCGCGCTGCCACCGAAGGCCGCATAACCCCCGCAGACTACCATCAGCTCGTCCTGTAACCACCAACACCACCACAAAGGTGCCTGTCCCCTTTGTGGTGGTTTGGATCACGTGGACGAAACAGGTTTGAAACACGGGTTTTGCACGTCAGACTCTCAAAAACGCTTCTACCTGCATCGTAATCAAAACGAAACATCTGCTCGTCGGCTTATGCGTAACTTTGTTGCAACAGTGCGATATTATCCATACTCGATAAAGCTCACGGCGCATGGGGCGCCGCGAACGACACCTTTCTTTTCCATCAATTGGAGGAAGCATGAGCTACACGCAGAAAGTTCTCGACGAGCTCAAGGCCCGCTATCCCGAGCAGCCTGAGTTCATCCAGGCCGCGACCGAGATCCTCGGCACCATCCAGCCGGCGCTCGACGCCCATCCCGAGTACGAGGAGGCCGCCCTGCTTGAGCGCCTCGTCGAGCCCGAGCGCATCGTTATGTTCCGTGTTCCCTGGGTCGACGATCAGGGCAAGGTCCAGGTCAACCGCGGCTACCGCGTCGAGTTCAACTCTGCCATCGGACCCTACAAGGGCGGCCTGCGCTTTAACCCGACGGTCACCCTGGGCATGCTCAAGTTCCTGGGTCTGGAGCAGATCCTCAAGAACAGCCTGACCACCCTTCCCATGGGCGGCGGCAAGGGCGGCTCCGACTTTGATCCCAAGGGCAAGTCTAACAACGAGATCATGCACTTCTGCCAGTCCTTCATGACCGAGCTTTACCGCCACATCGGCCCCAACACCGACGTTCCCGCCGGCGACCTGGGCGTTGGCGGCCGCGAGGTTGCCTACATGTTCGGTCAGTACAAGCGCCTGACCAACGAGTGGACCGGCGTCCTCACCGGCAAGGGTCTCTCCTTTGGCGGTTCGCTCGCCCGTACCGAGGCCACCGGCTACGGCCTGGTCTACTTTGTGGACGAGTACCTCAAGAGCCGCGGCGACTCCTTCGAGGGCAAGAACGTCGTCGTTCACGGCTCCGGTAACGTCGCCATCTACGCCGTCCAGAAGGTCGCCCAGCTCGGCGGCAAGGTGCTCGCCTGCTCCGACACCCACGGCTGGGTCGAGGATCCCGACGGCATCGACTACACCGTGCTCGAGCATGTCTACAACAAGAAGCGCTCCGGCCACGACAAGGGCGTTACGCTCGCCATGTACGTCGACGAGAAGCCCAACGCTACTTGGCACGAGGGCGACGGCCGCGGCGTGTGGCAGCTTCCCTGCGACATCGCGCTGCCCTGCGCTCGCGAGAACACGCTGCTGCTTGAGGACGCCCAGGCGCTTGTCGCCAACGGCTGCAAGGTGGTCGGCGAGGGCGCGAACATGCCCACGACCATCGAGGCCACGACCTACTTCCAGGAGAACGGCGTCGCCTTTATGCCCGGCAAGGCTGCCAACGCCGGCGGCGTGCTCGTGTCCGGCCTGGAGATGAGCCAGAACGCCGAGCACTTGTCCTGGACCTTCGAGGAGGTCGACGGCAAGCTCGAGCAGCTCATGCGCGGCATGTTCCACAACGTGGACGACACCGCCAAGGAGTACGGCGAGGAGGACAACTTCGTCATGGGCGCCAACATCGCCGGCTTCCTGAAGGTCGCCGACGCCATGCTCGCTCAGGGCGTGTGCTAAGCCTTCTGCTTCATAGCGTCACAAAAGGCTCCCAGTCATCTCGGCTGGGAGCCTTTCTCTTTTCCACGTGGCGTTTTTGTCCTGCAACGGCGCGTGCCCCTCGTTTGGTACACTTAAACGTACTGGACAAGTGAAGAGATGGGGGAGAACGTGCTCAAGTTCGGTACCTACGTCCGTGTTGGAAACGCGGCCGAAGCCTATGAGCTCTTGCAGAAAAACCGCAACAACAAGATTGTGGGCGGCGGCATCTGGATGCGCCTGGGTTCGCGTCGTGTAGCGACGGCGATTGACCTTTCGGCCTGCGGACTCGATCAGATCGAGGAGACCGAGACCGAGTTTCGCATCGGTGCCATGTGTACCCTGCGCCAGCTCGAGCGTCATGCCGGGCTCAACGCGCTTGTCAACAATGTCTTCGAGTTTGCCGTTCACGATATCGTGGGCGTCCAGCTGCGCAACACCGCCACGGTGGGCGGGAGCATCTACGGCCGCTTTGGCTTCTCGGACGTGCTTTCGGCCTTCTTGGCGCTCGATTCCTATGTTGAGCTGACGGGCGCCGGTCGCGTGCCACTCGTCGAGTTCGTCGACATGGGCTACGTGCGCGACGTGATCGAGCATGTTGTGGTCGTCAAGCACGACTACCGCGCGAGCTACGAGGCCGTGCGCAAGGCTGCGACCGACTTCCCTTCGCTCAACGTCACCGCCGCTTGGTGGGATAACTCCTGGCACGTTACCGTGGGTGCCCGCCCGCTGCGTGCGACCTTGCTGCAGGGCGAGGCGTGCGGCCTCACCAGCGAGCAACCTTCCGAGGACGAGCTTCGCGCCCTCGCCGCGTCCGTGCGCGCGCTGAGTTACGGCACCAACCTGTGGGGCTCGGCCGACTACCGTCGTCGCATCTCGGCCCCGCTTGCCGTGCAGGCCGTGCGCCGTGCCGCCGGCATTGAGCTTTCGGCCGCGCTTGCCCACGAGCTCGAGACCGTGCAGATCCCCAAGTTCGCCACGGACGAGTATTCCTGCCGCCGCGTGCCCGGCGTCGATTCTAGCGAGGTGCGCTAATGGCTGCCAAACTCATCGATCTTTCCTTTACGCTCAACGGCCGCAAGGTCAAGGTTCAGATTGCCCCCGACACCATGCTGTTTGCGCTGCTGCGCGAGCAGGGTTGCGCGTCGGTGCGCTGCGCCTGCGAGACCACCAACTGCGGCCTGTGCACGGTATGGCTCGACGGCGACCCGGTGCTGAGCTGCTCGGTTCCCGCCGCGCGCGTCGAGGGCCATACCATCACCACGCTCGAGGGTCTCAAGGCCGAGTCAGAGGCGCTCGCCCGTGCGATGGCAGCCGAAGGTGCCGAGCAGTGCGGTTTTTGCGCCCCCGGCCTCATCATGAACGTGCTGGCGCTCGCCCGCGCTGCCAAGGAGGATCCGAGCCTCGTCGCCACGCGCGAGGAGCTCTCGCGCCAGCTCGCCGGTAACCTCTGCCGTTGCAGCGGCTACGAGAGCCAGCTGCGCGCCATCGTTCGCTTCCTCAACGAGTCTGGCGTGCAGGTGGGCTTTGAGATGCCCGAGCTGCCGGTCAATAACACCAGCTGCGATGGCGTCTCGTATAAGCAGATCACTCACAAGCAGCCCAAGAAGGACTCGAAGGCCCTGCTCGAGGGCCGTCCGGTCTACACGGGCGACCTGGTGCCCGCCGGTGCCCTCATCGTCAAGCTCAAGCGCAGCCCCTACGCCCGCGCCAAGATTCGCTCCATCGACACGTCGCGCGCCCTGAAGGTGCCCGGTGTCGTGGGCGTCTACACCTACGAGGACGTGCCCCAGCGCCGCTTTACCATCGCCGGGCAGAGCTATCCGCAGCCCTCGCCGTATGACCGCTTGATCCTCGAGAACCTCGTGCGCTACCAAAACGAGGAGGTGGCGATCGTCGCCGCCGAGACCGAGGAGGCCGCCGACAAGGCGCTCAAGCTCATCAAGGTCGACTATGAGGTGCTCGAGCCGTTGCTCGACTTTACGCAGGCGCTCGATAACGACATCGTGGTCCACCCCGAGGGCGACGTGACCTTTATGTTCCCGCAGGGCGGCGACGTCCCGCGCAACCTAGTGTGCAGCGGTACCAGCGATTATGGCGACCTGGACGAGGCCTTCGCCCAGAGCGACATCGTCTTTGAGCGCACCTACACCAGCCAGGCCACGCAGACCGCGCCCATGGAGACCTTCCGCGCCTTCGCGACGACCGACGCGTTCGGCCGCATCTCGGTGACCACCTCCACGCAGGTACCCTTCCACGTGCGTCGCATGATCGCGCAGTCGCTCGACATCCCTCAGTCGCAGGTGCAGGTCATCAAGCCGCGCATCGGCGGCGGCTTTGGCTCCAAGCAGACGGGCTGCTGCGAGATCTTCGTGGCGTTCGTCACCCAGCAGACCGGCCGTCCGAGCTACTGCTGCTACACCCGCGAGGAGACCATCACCGCGGGTAACTCGCGCCACCAGATGCAGATGACCGTCAAGATGGGTGCCATGAACGATGGCACCATCACGGCCATCGACCTGCATACGCTGTCCAACGCCGGAGCGTACGGCGAGCACGCCACCACGACGATCGGCCTTTCGGGCCACAAGAGCCTGCCGATCTACAACCATGTGAAGGCGAGCCGCTTTAGGTGGGACGCCGTCTACACCAACACCAACCGCGGCGGCGCGTATCGCGGCTACGGTGCCACCCAGGGCCAGTTTGCCGTGGAGAGCGCCGTCAATGAGCTCGCCGATATGCTGCACATGGACCCCGCCGACCTGCGCCTTAAGAACATCGTGCGCGAGGGCGAGATCATGCCGCAGTACTACAACGAGAAGCTCAACGCCTGCGCGCTCGACCGCTGCCTGCTGCGCGCGATGGACATGATCGGTTGGCGCGACAAGCCGCTGGCCGTCGACCTGGGCGATCGCGTGCGTGCTCTGGGCTGCGCGCTCACCATGCAGGGCTCGGGCATCTCCAACGTGGATATCGCCGGCATCGACATGCGCCTGGAAGAGGACGGCTTCATTACGATTTCGACCGGCGCCACCGACAACGGCATGGGCGTCGATACGATCCTGGCGCAGATTGCCGCCGAGGAGCTGGGCGTGGAGAGCTCGCTTATCGTGGTGCGCGGTGTGGACACCGATGTGTCACCGTTCGACGCCGGTTCGTACGCAAGCTCCGGTACCTACGTGACGGGCCTGGCCGCCAAGAACGCCGCGACCGAGCTGCGCGAGAAGATCTGCGCCAAGGCCGCCCAGATGTGGGACGTGGACGCCGCCGATGTGGTCTTCGATGGCCAGTACGTGCGCCTGTCCGACGAGCGTGCCGCCCGCGAGCGCGGTCGCTACCTCACGCTGCGCGACTTTGCCAACTTGTGCGTCAAGAATATCGAGGGCGGCGACGCGCTCACCTCGCACGCCTCTGCCTGCCTGCCCGTTTCGCCTCCGCCGTTTATGGCCGGTATTGCCGAGGTCGAGGTCGACAAGGCCACCGGCAAGGTGACCGTGGTGGATTATGCGGCGGCCGTGGACTGCGGCACCGTGATCAACGAGGCGCTCGCGCGCGTCCAGGCCGAGGGCGGCATTGCCCAGGGTATTGGCCATGCGCTCTACGAGATCGTTGAGCATGACGACCGCGGCCGCCTGCGCACCGGCAACTTTATGAGCTACAAGCTGCCCACGCGCCTGGATATCGGCAGCATTCGCGTGGCCTTTGAGCCGAGCTACGAGCCGACGGGCCCGTTTGGCGCCAAGTCGATCGGCGAGGTCGTCATCAACACGCCGCTCGCCGCAGTTGCCTCGGCCGTCGCACACGCCACCGGCCACCAGGTCCGCTCGCTGCCGATCACGCCCGAGAAGGCCCTGCTGGGGGAGTAGACGAGCTGGGGGTAGCTAATTTGGGACGGGGCCATTTTAGCTACCCCAGCCGTTAATTGGCCAACCATTCGCGCTATCAGCCGGGGTAGCTAAAATAGCCCCGTCCCAAATTAGCTACCCTTCCCTCCGATGGGCACTCGTGGTGAGGTCGTGAGCCTGTAAAAGGTGTGCGTGCGCTTGCCGTTCGTATCTGTTATCATTCCTAGTCTGTGCGCTCATGCGGGCGTGGCGGAATTGGTAGACGCGCCAGATTTAGGTTCTGGTGGGATTCCCGTGAAGGTTCGAGTCCTTTCGCCCGCACCATCGCACTTGCGTCGGCCTTGGCCGTCGCGACACTTTGTTGCATAAAGGTACCAGCACCTCAGATAAGCTGGGCAGTATGAGGAGGAACGTGTTGAACATCACCGCTTCTGACGTCAAGGACGCCAAGCTCACCGCTACGGTCACCATCCCGGCCGCCGACGTCGACGCCGCGATCAAGAAGGCCTACAAGGACACCGCCAAGAAGTACCGCTTCCCGGGCTTCCGCGCCGGCAAGGCTCCCCGTCCGGTCATCGACTCCGCCCTTGGCGCCGAGGCTACCCTCGCTCAGGCCACCAACGACCTGATCGCCGCCAACGAGCCCGCCGTCCTCAACGAGCTGGACATCGTCCCCACCAAGAACGGTGACTACAAGGACCTCGACCTCGCCAAGGATCACGAGGACTACACCTACACCGTCGAGTTCTCCCTGCGTCCCGCCGCTGAGCTCTCCTCCTTCGACGCCGTCGAGATCGAGATGCCCCCCGCGGAGGTCACCGAGTCCGAGATCAACAACCAGGTCGAGATGCTCCTCAACTACCGTGCCACCTTCGAGGACGTCGAGGGTCGCGCCGTCGAGGCTGACGACTACGTTACCGTCGACCTCAAGGCCGTCGAGAACGCCGACAACTTCGCCGCCGAGGGCCGTATGCTCATCGCCGGTAGCGACAGCAACCCCAAGGAGTTCAACGAGGCCCTGATCGGCGCTAACGTCGACGACGTCAAGACCGTCACCTGGACCGACGAGGTCGAGGAGGGCGAGGAGGCCGAGACCCACACCGTCGAGGTCACCGTCAAGGGCATCAAGGTCCGCAACACCCCCGAGCTCACCGACGAGCTCGTCAAGTCCGACTTTGGCTTCGACAGCATCGAGGCCATGCGCGACGCCATCAAGATCGAGATCGAGCAGGACAAGGCTTCCCGCCTCCCGGCCGAGAAGGAGAACCGTTGCGTCTCCGCTCTCGCCGAGCGTTTGCAGCTCGACGAGATGGACGCCGACTACGAGCAGTCCGTCTTTGAGGAGCTCGGCCAGAACTTCCTGTCCAACCTCGCTGCCCGCGGCATGACGCTGGACACCTGGCTGCCCGCTTCCGGCCTGACCATGGAGCAGTTCATCGGCGACCTGCACAAGCAGGCCAACGACGTTGCCCGTGAGTCCCTGGCTCTCGACGCCCTCGCGCGTGAGCTCAAGATCGAGGTCACCGAGGACGACATCAACGCCGAGTTCGAGAAGGCCGGCGTCAAGGACGTCGAGGCTTCCAAGGCCGAGTTCATCGCTGATGGCCGCATGCCTGCCGTCCGTGAGTCCATCCGTCGCTCCAAGGCCGTCGACCACCTGGTCGAGAACGCCAAGGTGACCGAGGTCGACGAGACCGCCAAGGACGCCGAGTAATTCTCGCCACCTTTTCCGCGAGCGCATGGATGCGCCCGTGATGGGGTAAAGTTATAAGCCGGTTATCCGGTTGCTTCGTACGGTGCCAGCCAATGCATAGCATGCGGGCACCGTACGTTTGTCTAGAACCACTATTGGTCCGTAAGAGAAATGGAGATGCGTATGATCGCTAAGTTCGATTCCGCCCTCGTGCCATACGTTATCGAGCAGACGCCGCGCGGCGAGCGCAGCTACGATATCTATTCGCGCCTGCTCAACGACCGCATCATCTTCTTGGGCGAGGAGATCAACTCCGTCAGCGCCAACCTGGTCGTTGCCCAGCTGCTGCATCTTGAGAGCCAGGATGCCGAGAAGGATATCTCGCTCTACATCAATTCGCCCGGTGGCGAGGTCTACTCCGGCCTGGCGATTCTGGACACCATGAACTTCATTAAGCCGCAGGTCTCCACCATTTGCGTCGGTATGGCTGCTTCTATGGCCGCCGTGCTGCTTTCGGCCGGCGCCAAGGGCAAGCGCTTCTGCCTGCCGCACTCCAAGGTCATGATTCACCAGCCCAGTGGCGGTGCCCAGGGCCAGCAGACCGAAATCGAGATCGTGGCCGAGGAGATTAAGAAGACCCGCCGCGAGCTCAACCAAATCCTGTCCGACGCCTCGGGCCAGCCGATCGAGAAGGTTCAGGCCGATACCGAGCGCGACAATTACCTGACCGCTGCCGAGGCCCTCGACTACGGCCTGATTGACCGTATCGTCACCTCGCGCGATCTCGCCGCGAAGGACGCCTAGGATGGCAGGTAACATGCAGGACAACTTTGACGAGAACGGCAACCCCATCCGCTGCTCCTTCTGCGGAAAAGAGCAGGGCCAGGTCCGTCGTCTTGTAAAGGGTCCGACCAACATCTTTATCTGCGACGAGTGCGTCGCCGCCTGCTCCGAGATCCTTGAAGAGTCGCTGGCTTCGGACTTTATGGACGCCGCCCGCAACGGCAATCTCCCGGGTTTCCTCAACGACCACGGCCAGGCTGCGTCCCAGCCCGCCGTTGACCCCGAGGCCGAGGGCTTTGAGCTCGAGGACGACCGTCAGGTCATCACGCACGTGCCGACGCCGCACGAGATCTATGACGAGCTTTCGGCCTATGTCATGGGCCAGGAGGACGCCAAGCGCGCCATGTCGGTTGCCGTGTACAACCACTATCGCCGCGTGATCGAGGGGGGCGCTGCGGTGTCCGCCCTTGACGAGGCCTCGGGCATGGGCGCCCAGTTTGACAACGATATGGATGAGGTGGAGCTCGCCAAATCCAACATTTTGCTGCTTGGCCCCACCGGTACCGGTAAGACGCTGCTGGCCCAGACGCTCGCGCGCATCCTCGAGGTGCCGTTTGCCATCGCCGACGCCACCGCGCTCACCGAGGCTGGCTACGTTGGCGAGGACGTGGAGAACATCCTGCTCAAACTCATCAACGCTGCCGATGGCGACATTGAGCGCGCGCAGGTGGGCATCATCTACGTGGACGAGATTGACAAGATCGCCCGCAAGGCCGAGAACCTCTCCATCACCCGCGATGTTTCGGGCGAGGGCGTTCAGCAGGCACTGCTTAAGATTCTTGAGGGCACGGTGGCCAGCGTTCCGCCCACCGGCGGCCGCAAGCATCCCCAGCAGGAGCTGCTGCAGATCGATACGACCAACATCCTGTTCATCTGCGGCGGTGCCTTTGTGGGTTTGGATAAGATCATTGCCGATCGCGTGGGCAACAAGGGCGTGGGCTTTAACTCCGAGATCGCCGGTCCCACCTCGGTCGACGAGAACGACCTGCTGCGCCAGGTGCTCCCGCAGGACCTCAACGCTTTTGGCATGATCCCCGAGTTCGTGGGACGTACGCCCGTCGTCACCCAGACGCAGGCGCTCGATGAGGACGACCTGGTGTCGATCCTGACCGAGCCCAAGAACGCCGTGGTGCGCCAGTACCGCAAGATGTTCCAGCTCGAGGACGTTGAGCTTGAGTTTGAGGACGCCGCCCTGCACGAGATCGCCCGTATGGCCCTTGCCCGCAAGACCGGCGCCCGCGGCCTGCGGTCCATCTGCGAGGATGTGCTGCAGCAGACGATGTTCGACCTCCCCAGCGAGGAGGGCGTTTCCAAGGTCGTCGTAACCGAAGCCTCCGTAAAGGGCGAAGAACAGCCCCAGCGCATCTACGGCTAGACCTGTCTAAAACGTGTTTGCAAATAGCCTTCGACCACCCGCGGTCGGAGGCTATTTTATATAAACGCAATAACCCCAACTACCTGTGTTATTCTGTGTGTTTGTTTAAGCCTCAGCGAAGTCATTCAGACTGAAGTAATCGATACCTAAGGGGAGGAATGTAGGCCCTGTCGGGCCTACATTCCTCCCCGGCGGGACAGGGAGAGATATATGGAAGAAATGCCCAAGAACTACGATCCGTCGACCAACGAGCCGGCGATTCTGCAGAAGTGGCTCGACGGCGGCTACTATAAGCGCCGCGAGGGCGTGGGCGACTGCACCGTCACCATTCCGCCTCCCAACGTGACCGGCAAGCTCCACATGGGCCACGCCACCGATGACTCCATCCAGGACGCCATCATCCGTATGGCCCGCATGCGCGGCAAGTCCACGCGCTGGGTGCTGGGCACCGACCACGCCGGTATCGCCACGCAGACCAAGGTCGACAAGAAGCTCAAGAGCGAGGGCATTAGCCGCCTGGAGATCGGTCGTGACAAGTTTGTCGACGCCTGCTGGGACTGGACCCACGAGTACGGCGGTATCATCGTCGAGCAGATCAAGCGCATGGGCTGCTCCGTCGACTTCGACAACGAGCGCTTCACCATGGACGAGGACTATGCCCAGGCCGTGCGCAAGGTCTTCTGCGACTGGTACCACGACGGTCTGATTTACCGCGGCAAGCGCATCGTCAATTGGTGCCCCAACTGCACCACCGCTATCTCGGACGACGAAGCCGAGTACAAGGACGAGAAGGGCCACCTGTGGCACCTGCGCTACCCGCTGACCGAGCCGGTCAGCGGCCAGGACTACATCGTCGTCGCCACCACGCGCCCCGAGACCATGCTCGGCGACACGGGCGTCGCCGTCTCCCCGAAGGACCCCGAGAAGGCTGCCTTTGTGGGTAAGACCGTCATGCTCCCGATCGTCAACCGCGAGATCCCCATTTTTGAGGATTGGCACGTCGACGCCAACTTTGGTTCCGGCTTCGTTAAGGTCACCCCGGCCCACGACCCCAATGACTACGCCATGGGTCAGGCTCACGACTTGCCGCAGATCAACATTTTCGACGAGCACGCGGTGGTCGTCGAGGGCTACGGCGAGTTCACCGGCATGACCCGCGAGGAGTGCCGCGAGGCCGTCATCAAGTGGTTTGAGGAGCATGACCTGCTCGATCACGTCGAGGACCACGACCACTCCGTCATGCACTGCTACCGCTGCGACGCCGCCCTGGAGCCGTGGCTGTCCGAGCAGTGGTTCGTCGCCGTCGACAAGCTCAAGGGGCCGGCGCTCGACGCCGTCAACTCCGGCAAGGTCACCTTCCACCCCGCGCGCTGGACGCAGACCTACACCACCTGGATGGAGAACCTCAAGGACTGGTGCATCAGCCGCCAGCTGTGGTGGGGCCACCGCATCCCCGTGTTCTACTGCGAGGACTGCGGCTGGGAGGACGCCCTGACCGAGGATACCGACGTGTGCCCCAAGTGCGGCGGCCATCACGTGCACCAGGACGAGAACGTGCTGGACACCTGGTTTAGCTCGCAGCTGTGGACCTTTGCCACGCAGGGCTGGCCGCAAAAGCCGGAGCTGCTCGAGGGCCATCATCCCACGACGGCGCTGGTCACCGCGCGCGACATCATCGCGCTGTGGGTCGCCCGTATGGTCATGAGCTCGCTGTATTTCTTGGACGAGGTGCCGTTTAAGGATGTCGTCATCTATCCGACGATTCTGGCCAAGAACGGCAGCCGCATGTCCAAGTCCAAGGGCAACGGCGTTGACCCCATGGATCTCATCGGCATGTACGGCGCCGATGCCATGCGCTATAACCTGCTCACGCTGTGCACCAACAACCAGGACGTCAAGTTCGACGCGAACATCGACAAGAAGACCAAGAAGCTCATCGACAGCCCGCGTACCGACCAGGCTAAGAGCTTTGTGACCAAGATCTGGAACGCCAGCCGCTTCCTGCTCATGAACATGGAGGGCTACACGCCCGGCGAGCCTGTCGTGGAGACGCCGGCCGACGCCTGGATGTTCAGCCGCCTGGCCAAGGCCGTCAAGATGGTCACCGAGGGTATTGAGAACTACACCTTTGGCGACATGGCTCGCGGCGTGCAGCAGTTCTTCTGGAACGAGGTCTGCGACTGGTACGTCGAGGTCACCAAGGCCCGCCTGAAGGGCGAGGGCCGTCTGCAGGCCCAGCGCAACCTGATCTTTGTGCTCGACACCTCCATTCGCCTGATGCACCCGCTCATGCCGTTTGTTACCGAGGAGATCTGGGACAACATGCCTGCGAGCGTGCTCGATCTGGACGCCGAGGGCAACGTTGACCGCGCCGAGGCGCTCATGATCGCCAAGTGGCCCGAGCCCGCCGACTACGCCAAGTATGTCGACGAGGACGCCGAGCGCGCGTTTGAGCTGTGCCGCACCGTCGTTTCCGCCGCCCGCGCCACGCGTTCGCGCTATCGCTTGAGCCCCAAGGCCGAGCTCGACGTGGTCGTGCGCGCTGGTGCCGAGGACATCGAGAAGCTCGAGAGCCTGCGCTCGACCATCGAGCCGCTGGCCAACACGTCTTCGCTGGTTATGGGCACCGACGTTGAGAAGCCGGCCGCGAGCATCGCCGTGGTCGACAGCGGCGTCGAGGTCTTTGTGGTGCTCGAGGGCAAGGTGGATCTTTCCGCTGAGAAGGCACGTCTGGAGAAGGAGATCGCCGCGGCCCAGAAGGAGCTCGCCGGCTGCGAGAAGACGCTCGCCAACGAGGGCTTTGTGGCTAAGGCCGCGCCCGCGGTGGTCCAGAAGAAGAGGGACCGTGCAGCTGAGCTCAAGGAGATCCTGGCGGCGCTGACTGCTCAGGTTGCTGACTTCTCGTAGGCGGTACTGGGGGCGCGGTTTGGGGCATTGCTCGCTACTGCGGACAGTCCTGCTCGCACGAAGGCCACATTAAGTGGCCTTCGGCTCGTGCGGAACTTGTATCGAGCAAAGCCCCAAACCGCTCCCAGGTCGTTTACGTGGTTGTAAGCATCTGGCGTGTTAGGGCCACTGGGTTGTGGCCTTGATCTCGCTGCAATGCGGTGTTTGGCTGATATTTTGAATGGGAGGGGCTCGTTGTTGATTACGGGCCTCTTTTTATGTTGAGGGGACTTTGGTTATGGCGAAGCGTTCTGGGTTATATTCGGTGCCGTTTGAGGTTCCGGAGCTTTCTTTTGATGAGGCTGTTGCGCTTGCGGCCGATACGGGCAAGATTGCGCGTTATTCTACGCCGTTGCTCGAGACTGTTGTCGAGATGCTCGATGAGCTTGGTCGTCCTGACGAGTTTTATGATTGCGTCCAGATCGCCGGAACTAATGGAAAGACCTCGACGACGCGGTTCTCGGCTGCCATTTTGCGTGGTGAGGGCCTTAAGACGGCACTCTTTACATCGCCGCACCTCGTGCGCTATCCCGAGCGTATGGAGATTGACGGAAAGGTCGTCTCGGACGAGGTTTTTGCCCACGGTGTCTCCGCGGCGTATGAGGCGGGTCGTCGTCTCAACGCGCGTCGTGAGGCGGCAGGCGAGGAGCTCCGTGCGATTACGCCCTTCGATCTTTTGTCCGTGGCTGGACTGACCATGTTTGCCGAGGCTGCGGTGGATGTTGCCGTGCTTGAGGTTGGCATGGGCGGACGGTGGGACGCTACGAGCGCGACCGATCCGGTGGCCGTTGCCATTACGGGCATTGGACTCGACCATATGAAGGTCCTTGGCGACACGCTCGAGGCCATTGCGGGGGAGAAGGCTGCGGTTATTAAGCCTGGGCGCTTGGTTGTTTTGGGCGAGGGTACGCACGAGGCGAGTGTTCAGCGCGTGATGGATGCGCGTTGTCGCGAGTGCGGCGTTGTGCCGCTCGTGGTGAATCATGTCACGACCAAGGTGCCGGCGCATGTGGGCGATACGGTCGAGTTCAGCTGCACCACGCCGCGTGCGATTTACACCTCGAGCATGGTTAAGCCGGCGTATCAGCCGCAGAATGCCGCGTGCGCGATTATGCTGTGCGAGGGGTATTTGGGCCGCGAGCTCGATCACGACAAGCTCGATGCGTCGCTTATGGGCTGTCCCACGCCGGGTCGCTTTGATGTGCTGGGCATTGATCCGCTCAAGCTGATTGATGCCTGCCATAACCCTCAGAGCTGCGAGAACTTTGTGAGCGCGCTGGACGAGATCGATCCGTGCGTGGAGAATCGCCCCACGCTGCTGTGCGCCGCGCTGGCCGATAAGGACGTGGCGGGTATCGTTGACGTTTTGGTTCCGGCGTTCCCCCGCGTGGTCGTGACCCAGACCGATTCCGATCGCGCCCTGCCGGCGGAGGAACTTGCCGCCCTCGTTGATGCCGACAAGCTCGCAGGCGTATACCCCAGCGTATCCGAGGCCCTCGCTGCCTTCGATGCAGCCAACGAGCCCTTCGTAGCAGCCGGCACCATCACCCTAGCCGGCGAAGTAGCCGGCCTGCTGCGCTAACCTATCCCCTCATCAGTTGCGGTGAAATACGGACTGTTTTCTTGGCTAGAAGCCTTAAATAGTCCGTATCTCACCGCAACTCAAAAGCAGTCAATTTGGGATGAGGCTTTTTTAGCTGCCCTGTGCCCCGAGTTGACTCGCTTGCCACGAAATGGGCTTATCTACTACGTTTTGCCGACTACCCTCGACCACACGGGAAATTGTGAAATCAAAACCGCAGGTAGAGAGCTTGCCGATTTTCAAAAAAGACCCGCATGGTCGACCCATGCGGGTTAAATGTAGTAGATAGGCCGTTTTTGTGGCGCGGCGTTAGTGGGATGTGACAAAGGGGCAGTCCCTTTGTCACATTGGCTAGTCCAGGCGGACTGGATCGTGGGGGTAGTTGTTGAGGATCTCGACGCCCGTCTCGGTGACTAGGGCCAGGTCCTCGATGCGGACGCCGGTGCGGCCGGGGAGGTAGATACCCGGCTCGATGGAGAACGTCATACCCGGCTCGATAACCTGCTCGTTGGCGAGCGAAACATCGCCTGGCTCGTGGTCCTGCAGGCCGATTGAGTGGCCCAGGCGGTGCGTAAAGAACTTGCCGTAGCCAGCGTCCTCAATCACGTCGCGTGCGGCGCGGTCCAGATCGCACATGCGCACGCCCGGCGCGATGAGCGCCTCGGCAGCCTCGTTGGCGCGACGCACGATGTCGTAGATGCGTGCCGTCTCCTTATCCGGTTCGCCCCAAAAGAACGTGCGCGTCATGTCCGAACAGTAGTTGCGATGGCGCCCGCCAATGTCGAACAGCACTGCATCGCCGCGCTTGAGCACGGTGTCGTCTGGCTCGTGATGCGGGTCGCCGGCGTTGGCACCAAAGCTCACGATGGGCGGGAAGCTAAAGCCCTCGCAGCCGTGCTTGCGATACAGGCCGAGCATCTGGTCGGCAATCTCGCGCTCCGTCACGCCCCCGTGGACGAGCTTGATCGCGTCGGCCATCACGGCGTCGTTGGCGGCCGAGGACACGCGCATGAGCTCCTGCTCGGCAGCGTCCTTGTACGTGCGGGCAGCTGTCACGGCGAAGTCGCCCAGGAAGAACTCGCTCGCGGCATGGCGCTCCAGAAGGGGCATCAAAAAGCCCGAGCGCATGACGGTGTCGATGCCGAGTGGCTTGGCCGGATCGATCTCGCGCGCGATGGCGTCGGCCACGACGTCGGTATCGGTGTGGTAGGCCACGCGGGCATTGTCGTAATCGGGCAGCTGATGCAGCGCGTTGACGAGAATCACCGGCTCAGCATCGCGCGCGAGCAGCACGCCGCAAAAACGCTCGAACATATCGGCATAAAAGCCGGTCAGGTAGTAGATCGACCACGGTTCGTTTACGAGCAGCTGCGCGCCGGGGTGCTGAGCCTCGAGCGCATCGAGCACGCGCGTCACACGCTGGTCATCGACATGTGCCATGAAACATCCTTTCGCTAGGTTGCCACCATAGTATCCCAAGCGCCTCCACATAAGTTGCGGTGGAATAGTTCCTGGGTGCCGGGGTTGGGCGGAAATCAGGAACTATTTCACCTCAACTGAGGAGGGGACGGGTGGATGGTGGGGTAGCTTAAAGAGCCCCGTCCCATA
>NZ_JADNOH010000060.1 GCF_015557435.1 Collinsella aerofaciens | reverse complement strand
GGGTGGTTTAAAGCTGGCCGCTGCGCGCCCAGCAGACTAAAGTCTTGAACAAAAAAAGCCGCTCAACCAGCGGCTTTTCTTATTTCGGCACTAAAAAAAGCGACCGCCCTTTGTGAACGGTCGCCTTTATTAATTGTTGTGTAGTTTGCCTTAGGCGCGGGTCTTGATCTCCTCGGTCACCTTGGCAACAAACTCGTCAACGCTCATCTGAACGGTCTCGTTGGAGCGATCGCGGACGGAAATGTTACCGGCCTCGACCTCCTTCTCGCCCAGGATAAGCATGTAGGGCACGCGGTCGATGCTGCGGGCCTCGCGGATCTTATAGCCGATCTTCTCGTCACGATCGTCGCAGACCACGCGGATGCCGGCCTCCTCCAGCTTGGCGCACACCTCGTGGGCGTAGTCGCGGCTCTTCTCGGAAACCGGAAGTGCCTTGACCTGCACGGGAGCCAGCCAGGTGGGGAACTTGCCCGCAAAGTGCTCAATCAGAATACCGATGAAGCGCTCGATGGAGCCAAAGCACACGCGATGCAGCATGATGGGGCGCTTCTTGGTGCCGTCGGCGTCCACGTACTCCAGGTCAAAGTTGAGCGGCATCTGGAAGTCGAGCTGGACGGTACCGCACTGCCAGGTACGGCCGAGCGAGTCCTCCAGGTGGAAGTCGATCTTGGGGCCGTAGAAGGCACCGTCGCCCTCGTTGACCTCGTAGTCCATGCCCAGCTTCTCCAGAGCGGTGCGCAGGCCCTCCTCGGCGCGAGCCCAGTCCTCGTCCGAACCCATGGAGTCCTCGGGGCGGGTGGAAAGCTCAACGTGGTACTTAAAGCCAAACTTCTGGTACACGGAGTCGATGAGGTTGACCACGCCCACGATCTCGTCGGTCAGCTGGTCGGGACGCACAAACAGGTGGGCGTCGTCCTGGTTAAAGCAGCGCACGCGGAACAGGCCGTGCAGGGCGCCGCGCAGCTCGTGACGGTGCACCAGGCCGATCTCGCCGGCGCGGATGGGCAGCTCGCGGTAGGAGTGCGGCTTGGAGGCGTACACCAGCACGCCGCCCGGGCAGTTCATGGGCTTAATGCAGTACTCTTCGTCGTCGATGACGGTGGAGTACATGTTGTCCTTGTAGTGATCCCAGTGGCCCGAGGTCTTCCACAGCTGCTTGTTCATGATGAGCGGCGTGGAGATCTCCACGTAGCCGGCCTTGTGGTGGATCTCGCGCCAATAGTCCAGCAGCGTGTTCTTAAGGATCATGCCGTTGGGCAGGAAGAACGGGAAGCCGGGGGCCTCGTCGCGCATCATAAAGAGATCCATCTCGCGGCCGATCTTGCGATGGTCGCGCTTCTTGGCCTCCTCCAGCATGTGCATGTGCTCGTCAAGCTCTTCCTTGGTGGCAAAGGCGACGCCGTTGATGCGGGTGAGCATCTTGTTGTCCTTGTCGCCCTTCCAGTAAGCGCCCGAGACGCCGGTGAGCTTAAAGGCCTTGAGCGCCTTGGTGTAGCAGATGTGGGGACCGACGCACATGTCGATGTAGTCGCCCTGCTGGTAGAAGGTGATGCGGGCGTCGTCGTCCAGGTCGCCGATGTGCTCGACCTTGTACTTCTCGCCGCGCTCCTCCATAAGGGCGATGGCCTCGGCGCGGGGCTTCTCGTACACGGAGAACTTGAGGTTCTCCTTGACGATCTTTTTCATCTCGGCCTCGATCGCAGGGAAGTCGTCCTCGCCGATCTTGACGCCCTCGGGCAGGTCGACGTCGTAGTAGAAGCCGTTGTCGGTCGCGGGGCCGTAGGCAAAGTCGGCCTCGGGGTACAGGCGCTTGATGGCCTGCGCCATGATGTGCGCGGCGGAGTGGCGGATGACGTGCGTGACCTCGTCCTGCGGGAGCTCGGCCACCGAACCGTCATTGTAGAGTGCCTTCATGGGTATGTTTTCTCCTCTCGGATGCCTGATGCAAGTGCGTGCAATGCTCTCGGCGTTTTAACTTGCATCATTATAGGCAGGTTGCTTTGGTATACAAGCGCCCGCCGCACCTTAATGGCACGGCGGGCGATTTTCTACGCATGCTTCATCGTGCGGGGCGGGTTGCGCGTGCGGCTTGCGCGGAACGCGCGGTGCCCGTGGCTTGCGGCCAGCCCGGCGATGGATGCGTTACTGGATGCGAGTTCGGCAGTAGGGGCAGACCTTCCAGTGCGCATCGAGCGGGCGATGGCAGCTGGGGCATACGTTGCGAACCTGGGTATCGCACACGGGGCACACGACAAAGTCCTTCTCGATGGGCGCGCCGCACTGCGGGCAGGTGCCGTACTGGGCAAGCTGGCGCTCGCGCAGGGCCATGTCCAGCTCCTGCTCCTCGCGGTCGGCCGCGTAGGAGTGCGGGCGCAGGACCAGGTAGGCGATGAGGCCTACAAACGGGATGAGGGCGATGATGCCCCATGCCACGTAGGCGCTGGCGCCGCGGCGGCGAGCGTCGATGAACACATAGACGACCGACAGCACATACAGGGCAACGATAAAGCCAACGAAGGCATAGACGACGCCCATAAGCTGCGGCGACATGAGCTCGGAGATGTACTTGGACATTAGGGGTACCTTTCGGGGGAGTTACAGCTCGGTCAAGTTTACCACGGGGTTTGTTTATATGGGACCACGGCCGGGCGCGGGACGGGCGCGGACACAAACATCTCAATCTGTAACAGATAGGGGTCGAATCGTCGGTTTGGTGTTACAGATCGAGACAAACGAAACTCTTCCCGACTTCAATCTCAATCTGTAACATCTAGAACCCAAATCCTCGTCTAACTGTTACAGATCGAGACGAACGGTTTCCATAGTTGTCGGCAGACGAGGTTGTCGACGTTACCGGGTCTCCCCTCGCCTGCCGTTGGCGGGTGTTGCGGGGCTGTTCGCCGCATTGCCGCCGCACTGGGGGTGTGCAGACCGTAGGATAGTCTTATTGACAGCCTGTCAACTTGTCTAGGAGGCACCGTGGCAGAAACGTTTGATATCGCAATTGTTGGCGCGGGCATTACCGGGTGCGCCATCGCGAGGCGGCTCGCGCGGTTTGACCTGTCCATTTGCGTAGTCGAGGCGGCTAACGATATTGCGCTGGGCGCGTCGAAGGCCAACGGCGGCCTGGTGCACGCTGGCTACGATCCGGCGCCGGGCACCGTAAAGGCACAGGTCAACGCCCGTGGCTGCGAGCTATATGGCGCGTGGGCCCAGGAGCTGGGCTTTCTGTTCTGCCGCACCGGGTCGATGGTGTTGGGCTTTAACGACGAGGACCGCGCGCATCTGGAAAAGCTGCGCCAGAATGGCCTGGCGAACGGCGTGCCCGAGCTGGCGATTATAGGCCCCGAGCGCATCCACGAGCTGGAGCCGCGCGCGAGTGCCCAGGCCACGTGCGCGCTTTGGTGCCCCTCGACGGGCTTTGTCGACCCGTTTGAGGTTGCCATCGCCGCGCTGGAGAACGCCGTGGCCAACGGGGTGACGTTTATGCGGTCAGCGCCGATGGAAGCGATTGAAGTCGCGGACTCGGGCGACGACGCGCGCTTTACGTTGGCGACGCCCGCCGGCGACGTGCGCTGTCGCTATCTAATCAACGCCGCAGGCAACGGCGCCGCGCACCTCTCGCATATGGCGGGCGCCGAGAAGTTCCAGATGGTCTGGCGCCAGGGCAACATCGTGGTGCTGGACAAGGAGCCGCGCACGCTCATGCCGCTCTACCCCGTGCCGACGCCGGTGTCGAAGGGCGTTATCGTGACGGGCACCGTGCATGGCAACACCGTGATCACCGCCACGGCCGCTGTGCGCGAGCCGGGCGACACGCAGACCTATGCAAGCGATGTAAACGCGCTGCTGACCGGCGCGCGCAAGCTGGTGCCCGATCTGGATACGCGCCGCGTGGTGCGCGCATTTGCCGGCGGGCGTCCGGTCATTCAGGGAACGAACGACTTCTTTATTGGACAGTCGGCCGTGGTGCCGGGGCTTTTCCAGGCGGCGGGCATTCAGTCGCCGGGTGCGGCAAGCGCGCCGGCCATTGCCGAGCGCATGGAGCTTGTGATGCGTGAGGCGGGCGTGGAGCTGCACGAGCGGGCGGACTGGAACCCAATTCGCCGCGCGCCGGACGACTTTGACCGCGCACCGCTGGCGTGCAAGGAAGAGCTGATCGAGTCCGATCCCGCGTGGGGACAGATTGTCTGCCGCTGCGAGACGGTGCCCGAAGCCGAGATCGTGGCCGCGATCCGACGCCAGCCGGGCGCGGTTTCGGTGGAGGGCGTCAAGCGCCGCTGCCGCGCCGGCATGGGTCGGTGCCAAAGTGGCTTTTGCCAGAGCCGTGTGGTGGCAATCCTAGCGCGCGAGTTGAGCTGCGACCCCAGCGAGGTGCTGTTGGAGGATGCCGGATCTTGGCTGGTCGAGGGTCCGCTGAAGGGGGTGCGCTAGGATGGCGACGTTTGATATGCGCGACGGACGCGCAGAGGTCGGAGCTGCAGCGCCCGTGCAAACGCAGGCCTTCGACGTGGTCGTTATCGGCGGCGGACCTGCCGGCATGGCGGCCGCGATGGCCGCGCATAAGGCGGGCGCACGCGTGGCCATCGTGGAGCGCGAGCAGCACCTGGGCGGCATCCTCCGCCAGTGCATCCACCCCGGGTTTGGTCTGTCGCACTTTAAACAGGAGCTCACCGGCCCCGAATACGCGCAGCGGTTTATCGACCAGGTGCGCGAAACCGACATTGCGCTGTTCTTGGACAGCATGGTGATCGGGATTGACAGGGGCTCGGACGCTCCATGCGCGAGCGACGTCGAAGCCCACACCGTCATGCTCATGAGCCCCACCGGTATGCTGCGGCTCACCGGGCGCGCGGTCGTCCTTGCCATGGGTTGCCGCGAGCGCACCCGTAGCGAGATCAAGATTCCCGGCAGCCGACCCGCCGGCGTGTTTACGGCCGGCCTGGCGCAGCGATACATCAATATCGAGAACCTCAAACCCGGCTCGCGCGCCGTCATTTTGGGCTCGGGTGACATCGGGCTCATCATGGCACGCCGCTGCACGCTCGAGGGGATTTCCGTCGAGGGCGTGTACGAGCTTATGCCGTACGCCAACGGTCTGCGCCGCAATGTTAAGAACTGCCTGGACGACTTTGGCATTCCGCTGCACCTGTCCACCACCGTCACGCGCGTGATCGGGCACGACCGCGTGGAAGCCGTCGAGGTGAGCCAGGTCGACGAGCGCCTAGCGCCCATTCCGGGGACCGAGCGCGTTGTTCCGTGTGACACACTGCTGCTTTCGGTGGGATTGATTCCCGAGAACGAGCTTTCGGTTGCCGCGGGTGTAGAGCTTGACCCGCGCACGCGAGGCGCCGTGGTGGACCAGAGCCTGCAGACGGGCGTACCAGGCATCTTTGCCTGCGGCAACGTGCTGCACGTGCACGACCTGGCCGACAACGTGACGACCGAGTCCGAGAGGGCTGGCGCAGCTGCAGCGGCGCACGCGCTGGAAACCGGCGCGGGCGTCGCTGCGGACTGCGAGCTCACCGTCTCCCCTGCCGGCATTGCGGGATACGCGCTGCCGGGACGCATTACGGCCGTGGCGCTCACCAAGCTCAGCTTCCGCGTGCGCCGGCCGGTCGACGCCGCCCGCGTGCGCATTCTGGCAGGCGACGAGGAGATGTTTGCAGGCAAGGTCCGCCCGTTTAAACCGAGCGTAATGGAGAGCTTCCCACTACCGGTAAAGGTAATTCAGCGCGCACTCGACCTGGGTGTTAACGAGATTGTCCTGTCCGTCGACCCCGTTGAGGAGGGGTAGAGTCATGAGCACAAACGCGATTGAAACGCTGCAGTTCAACTGCACCACCTGCCCATCCGAGTGCCTCCTGACCGTGGAGGTCGAGCGCAGCGCAGACGGCGCCGTGGTAGAGGTGCGCTCCGTAATCGGCAACAGCTGTCCGCGTGGCGATAAGTTCGCGCATCAGGAGCTCACCTGCCCCATGCGCGTGCTCACGACGACCGTGGCCGTATCCGGCGGCGATGAGGCCCTGCTGCCCGTGCGCACCGCCGATGCCATCCCGCTGGCACTCCACGCCCAAGCCATGGACCTCATCCGAGGTCTAGTCGTCAACGCCCCCATCCGCATGGGCGACGTGGTCCTCCCCAACCTCCTAGACACCAACATCAACCTAGTCGCCAGCATGGACATCGAATAAGCCAAAGTAGTCATTATGGGACGGGGCTCTTTAAGCTACCCCACCATCCACCCGTCCCCTCCTCAGTTG
>NZ_JADNOH010000059.1 GCF_015557435.1 Collinsella aerofaciens | reverse complement strand
GCATTTCCGCCCTTTACTTTACGGCAACCCTATTCGTCGGACTAAAGGAGAGGAAGAAAGGCGCAGTCGCTGCATCTGCCGTATGCGTGGTCATAGCCATTGCCTCATTCTTTGTCTGACGCATTGGTGATTTAGGGGCGATATCGTAGGAATACGACCGGGAGAGCCGGGACCAGATTGCCCGGGTCGCCCGGTCTTATTCCGCCCCGCGCCGCAGACGGCGCTCCGATTGCGGCGAGGCGTGACACGCGTGGGATCTTACCTATTTGTATTACGCGACCGCGAGGTGCCTCTTCTGCATGCGGGACTCCGTCAGGTACATGTTGATGATGACCTGATAGGGGGCGTCCGTGCGGGCGGCCTCCGCCTTGAAGTAGTCGATGTTCTCGCCGTCGGTGTTCATGGTGACGCGGCGGCGCGGTTCGAGCTCTAATACATAAGGTCCCAGCTTGTAATACGTGAGCATATGACTACATTAACATGGTCATGTATTATCGAGCGTCTGCTGCGCCGGATTCGCCCGTCTGTTATCTTGGGATCGACAGTTTCTTGCGAGGAGGCAGACATGTACCAGAATGTCTTTGGATCCGATGGTCAGATCCATCTTGAGAACCAGGTCGGCTGCCAGCGCTTCGACCTAACGACGGGTGAGGTGAAGACGGTCATCCCGACTGCTAAAAATATGAGCAACGTCTTCGGCAAGGATGGCGTGGAGACGGAGATTCAGGTGGGGCAGATGCGCCAGACACTGGGCAAACCAGGATTTGGTCGGCTGTTTAATAAGCGCTAACGGTTGAGTTGTCGCAGCATAATCGCAGCTGCAAATAGGTGACCATATGACTATGCTAACATGTGCGCACAGTCATATGGTCACAGTTGTAGATCGGTTTAATCTGTGGCCCTTAATCTGAAGCTGCCTCAACGAACCGTGGCTGGCGAGACGAAAAAGGGGAATCCCTTTTGCGGGATTCCCCTTTCCGAGTCGTTATGCGATTTGCACTACATCTGCTCGCGGCGCTTCTTTTGATCGAGGAATACGCCGGCTGCCACGAGGACGGTACCGCCGATGACGAACGTCTCGCCGATGAGTCCCGCGCGGTCACCGGTCTGGGCGAGGCTGCCGGGCTTAGCGGTATCCGTGCCGGCGAGGTGCTTCGGGGTGTATGCCGCCTGCTGCTTTGCGACCTCCTCTGCCTCCTGTCGTGCGATCTCATCGGAAAGCTTCTGCTCCGTTGCGATGCGGTCGGACTTCGCCAACTCGTAGGCGGTGAGTGTCGCATCGTAGCCGGGCTGGAGCTCGTCCACCGCGGCCTGCTTCTCGTCCAGGATGGCCTTGGCGGGCGCGACCTTGGCACGTGCCTCGACTGCTGCGGCGAAAAGCGCGTTGAGGGCGTCATCCGCGTTCACATCATGGCCGGAAGCGATCGCCGCGCCGGCATCGATGGAGTTCAGCTTCGACAGCTTGGCGTCTGCCAGCGCCTTCGCCTGTTCGGCGGCGGAGACCAGGGACTCGGCGGCGGCGGTATCCGCCTTCGCGGCATCGAGGGCGGCCTTGGTGTCATTGACGGCCTTTACTGCATCCTGCTCGCGCTGCTGTGCCTCTGCGAGCTTCGCGGCAAGACCGGTGAGGATGTCGAGGTTCGACTGTGCGTCATCGAGATCGGTCTGGGAGCCGGTAAGCCTGTCGGCGGCAACGCCGGTGTCGGTCTTTGCGGCATCGACGGCACGCTGGGCATCCGCGAGGGCGCGTGCGGTGGCGTCCGCCTTTTGCTCGGCGGCGGCGAGGACGGTCGCTTTCTCGGTCTGATCGGCTACCGCCGAGTCATGGACGCTCTTTGCTGTATCGAGCGCCTTCTTGGCGTCGGCGACGTCCTGGAAGAACTTCGCGAGATCGGCGTTCGCATCGGCAACGCTCTGCTGCTTGGCAGAGGTGTCGGCCTTTGCGGCATCCAACTTAGATTGTACGGTCGTTACGGCTGCGTTGGCAGCATCAAAAGCAACCTGCTTCTGCTGGACGGTCGACTTTGCCGTATCGACTGCCGCGTTGGCGGCATCGAGGTCCGATTTCGCCGCATCAAGCTCGGTCTGGGCATCGGTGACGCCCTGCTGCTTGGCGGCGACATCAGCCTTGGCGGCATCGACGGCACGCTGGGCATCGGTGACGTCCTGCTTCGCGGCATCGACGTCTGCCTGTGCGAAATCCGCTGCGTCCTGCTTCTGCTGGACGGTTGCGGCGGCGCCGGCGGCTGCCTGCTGCTTGGATGCGAGATCGGCCTTGGCTACGTCGAGTGCGCTCTTGGCGTTCTTGAGGCCGTTGATATAGGAGGTCAGCTTTTGCTCGTACTCGTCGACGGAGATGGGGTTCGTGTTCCAACCGGAGCCGGACCAGCCGGAGATCTCTGCGGTGTAGCACTGCGTCTGAAGCCCGGACATGGTGCCCTTGGTGCAGGTTGCCATTCCCATAACGGCGAGTTCGGGATTGATGATGTTCATGTAATGGCCGACGGTGCCGCTACTGCCGTTCTCCCAGTGGCAGTTGTCTGCAATCCAATGGTTGATTGCGACACCGTTCTTTGCATAGAAATCATAGGCATCCTTGCCGACAAGACCGGTGACTCCATAAAGGGCCTCCGTTGCCTTGTCGAAAAAGCCCTTCTCCTGCTCGATCCACTGCCCACTCGGATCGATTCCGTAATTCCATGCCAGGTTTTCGGCAAAATCATATTGACGGGCATGATCGAGCACAGTGTCACTGTAGTTGGCATCCGCAATGGCTCCGGCGATGAGCTTGTAGGTGACCTGGAGCTCGGACAGGCCGACCGACTTGCGGTAGTCGTTGACGGACTTCATCCACCTGATCGCATTGAGCATGTTATCAAGGGACGTGGCGTCCTTGGAGTTGCCGACTTCGGTCTTTCCGACATATTTGGCGTTCAGGATGATGTTGACTGCGTCATCGGCACCCATGGCACGGAAGAAGCCGATGGCTCCCTGCTTGAGTTGCGCGTCGGCGGAATCGAGTTTCGCCTGTGCCTCGTCGACCTTCTGCTGCGCGGCGGTCACGGCGGCGTCTGCGGTATCCTTTGCGGTCTTGGCGTTCGCAAGCTCTTCGTCGGCGGCTGCCTTGGCGGACTCAGCGTCCTTGACAGCCTGCTTCGCGGCGTCCAGCTTGGCGATGGCATCGGCGTTCGCCTGCTTGGCCGCATCGAGGTCGGAGTTCGCGGCATCGAGTGCGGACTGGGCGTCGTTCACGCCGGACGCGGCATCGACCGCGGCCTGCTGCTTCGCAGAGAGGGATGCCTGGGCATCATTTAGCTCGGTCTGTGCCGTTGCCGCGGCGGACTGCACCTGCTCGAGCTCGGACTCGCACTGGGACTGTGCCGCTTGTGCGGCGGCGAGGGTTGCCTCTGCGTCCGCGACCTTCTGTTTTGCCGCATCGTACTCCGGACCGCTGGCACCGGCCTCCGCTGCGGCGAGGTCGGCTTTCGCCTGCTCGTAGGCGGCGCTGGCGGCTGCGGCCTTCGCATCCGCCGTGTCCTTGTTCTGCTGGGCTGCGGCGAGGACGGTATCTGCGGAATCCTTTGCAGACTGGGCCGCAACCAGCTTGGACTGGGCATCGGCAAGCGTCGCGTTGGCGTTGGCGAGGTCGGCCTGTGCCCTGCTCACGGCATCTTGGGCGTCGCGCACGGCCTGCTCGGCGGCACTGATTGCCTCCGGGGTGGCGCTTACAGCATCTGCCTTGGCTTTATCGAAGGCATTCTTGGCATCCTGAGCCGCCTTGAGGGCGGACTGGTACGCTTCGTCCTTCTCGGACGCATCCGCCTTGGCGTCTGCGAGACCCGCCTTCGCCTGCTCGAGGTCCTTGCCGGCGGCATCGGCGGCGTCCTTGCCCTCTGCGACCTGACGGGCGTACTCGTCCATTGCCGCTCGGTCGGCTGCCGTGCCGGCGCTGACTGCAGAATCGTAGGATGCCTTGGCCTGGTCGCGGGCGGAAGCCGCCTCGTTGTAGGGACCGGCGGCCTCATCGTAGGCTGCCTTGGCGGCGTCCTCCTTCGCCTTCGCCTCGTTGACTGCCTTCTGCAGGTCCGCGATGGTCTGTGCGGCGGATTTCGCGCCGGTACCGGATGCCGCGCCGGCGTGGGCGGCGATCGGCGACATCACGGCGGGGTGCTGTGTGCCCCCGTCACCGGTCTGGGCGAATGCCGTGAACGGTGAGATGAGGCTCGATCCGGTCATGGCGGCCATGGTCGCCGCGGTGACGGTCAGACGCGCGATCCCCTTCGGAGTGTGAATCTTTTTGTTTGGCAGTGCGGCGAAGTGATTTCCCTGAGTCATTGTGCTGTTCCATTCCTTTTCCGTGCCCTATCCGACTGGGCATCAGAGTGCTTTCCAATAGAGATAATTATGCGCATTAACTGGGATTGTTGTATATAGTCCGTTTGCTTTTATACAACAATCCATGACTCTTTTTGTCATGGATACGAAGACGCTTCAGAAATCATTCGGCATGAGATGCAAAGAGCTCCGCGCTGGACTCGGGTGCAGCCAGGAGCAGTTCGCCAATTTGATTGAAATGGATCGTTCCTACTACGCGAGCATTGAAGTCGGGCGGCGTAATGTCAGCCTCTCAAATCTCAAGAAGATTGCCGATGGATTTCAAATCAGCATTGCTGAACTCATGAGAGGCGTCAGCTAAATTTATCCGTCTCATAGTTCACAGTGGGTCTCGTTGATTAGCGCCTTAAGAAAATGGAAATCGTCCCAACGAGCTATCGTCAATCGTCCCAATAAATTACCGTCAATCGTCCCAATAAGTAATCGTTATTTGTCCCAACGACGCAGATAGACGCTATAATTTCAAATGAATGATTGGAGGGAAAGCCGATGGATAGGTATATAGGACGTTGTGTTGACTGCTTGGTCGAGCGCGACCTTGGCATTTTTGGTGCAGTGCTCATTCAGGGGCCGAAATGGTGTGGAAAGACAACGACAGCTCAGAGATTTGCCGAGTCATCGTTATCTCTCTCCGACCCATCTGGCGGTTTTGCGGCCCTCCAACTCGCTCGTCTCGATCCGGCCCAAGCAATTGTCGGACCGACCCCGAGGCTTGTCGACGAATGGCAGGAAGAACCGAAGCTATGGGATGCCGTGCGATTCGAATGCGATGTCAGGGGAGGGGAGCCAGGACAGTTCATTCTCACCGGATCTGCGACGCCGCGAGCCGAGAACCAGCCGATGCACAGCGGTGTGGGTCGAATCGCCCGTTTGCGGATGGATACCATGACGCTTTTCGAGCTCGGTATTTCGTCGGGAGCGGTCTCGCTTGGTGCGCTGCTCGATGGCGATTCCGTTGCGGCGTCACTCGGATCCATCGACGGTATCGCCGGTATCGCTGATTTGCTCTGCCGCGGCGGTTGGCCCCAAGCGGTCGGTAAGACAACTGCCGACGCAATGCGGATAGCCGCCGCCTATATTGACGGTGTTTGCGAGTCTGACGTTTCGAGGGCGGATGGAGTGAAACGCGACCCGGTTAAGGTAAGGGCCTTGCTCTCGTCGCTTGCACGCAATGAATCGACTCTTGCCGGCATGAGGTCCATCGAAAGGGATTTGGGTGTTGACGTCTCAAAGAATACGATTACCAGTTACATGGACGCGCTGCGCCGTATCAATATCGTCGACGATGTCCCCGCGTGGCATCCGGCTCTCAGGTCGCCGGTGAAGTTGCGGCAGGGCGCGAAGCGGCACCTTGCTGACCCATCGCTCGCCGTCGCCCTCATCGGTGCGGATCCGGAGTCGTTGTCATCCGATCCGAAGACCCTTGGCTTGCTCTTCGAATCCCTTGTGCTGCACGATCTCAAGGTTTACGCGGCGGCCAGCGATGCGACCGTATCTCACTACCACGATGCTGACGACCTAGAGGTCGACGCGATTGTCCATCGTCGTGACGGCTCGTGGGTTGCCGTTGAGGTTAAGCTCGGGAGCCCCCAAGTCCCAGAGGCAGTGGAAAATCTGCTTCGACTTGAGCGAAAGCTGGTCGATCGCGGGGAGAGGCCGCCTGCGGCGAAACTCATCGTCATCGGGTTTGGTATGCCGGCTCACGTAACTAGCGAAGGCATCGTTGTTGCTCCGGTCGATACGCTCGGAAGCTAAATTATTGTTATTTGCATTTCCAGAAATCCTCTATCTAGACGCTTCCTAGAGGATTTCTTGAAACAACCGGTATTTTGATCTGGGCTACGAAAGGTTACGGATCCAGATTCCGTGCTGCGTGGAGCCGGTGATTTTGTATCCGTAGCGGTCGATTCACGCCGCAAGCCTGTCCCAGTCGATGCGTTTCCAGTTGCCGCCCGGCGCGTGGTTCACGATGAGCCCGCCGGCGACCATGAGCGCGTGGTTGTGTGCCTCGCGCGCGAGCGCCCTCTTCTTGTCCGAAATCTGGACCTCGGCCTGCTTCTTCTTGCATTGAAGCCTGAACCAGGTTCAGTTGACATGGTTAAAAACGAGGGGCGACGCTTTTGCGTCACCCCTCGTCCCGGCCGGGTTGCTTTAGTTGTACACACGGTAGTTACACTTGAACTGGGTTATGTGTCCATAGTGGGAGCCGTACCAACCCGATGTATAGCTGATTGCTTTTGCGCCTAGATATTCGTATCTCTTGTTGTAGCGAAGCTCACGGTAGGTCGTGTCGTACTCTGCTACGTAAAACGCGTCTCCAGAGAAGGCTTTGTACCGGTCCTTAACCGTCGAGCTCATGTACAGAGGCTCGACATCGCCTTTCTTTCCGTTGAGCGCATAGACGGGTGCCGCGATTCCGCATAAAGCCGTTGCCACGAGGATGGCGTAGACAGCCATGCGCGACGCATTGGACTTCAGCTGTTCAAATGGTTTCATGTCATTCACCTCGCTCGTATGTATCGAGGTATTCCTGCTTGAGCGTCTGCGAGGACGACTTGATCTTTTCCACGAGCGTGCCGGCTTCGATGAAGTAGAACGAGTTGGTGAGGTCTGCCAGGTCGTCGAGTAGATGGCTTGAAATGAGCACGCTGCGTCCCCGCGCCACTTCGCTGCGCATCGCGTCGCAGGAGGTTTTCCGTTTTCCCGGATCGAGGCCGTTCAGCGGTTCATCGAGGATGAGGTACGGGCAATCGG
>NZ_JADNOH010000058.1 GCF_015557435.1 Collinsella aerofaciens | reverse complement strand
GAGTTCCGCACGAGCCGGAGAGCACTTAATGTGCTCTCCGTGCGAGTCAGGACTGCTCGAGCAGGCGACCAAACCCCGCGCCCCGCGCCGGCGAGCGCTCGGGGATTGAGCGATTACAGGTGGCTGATGATCAGTTCCATCTTGCCTTCGAGGTCGATGGAGCTGACAGTGGACGGAGCCAGTAGGTGGCTGCCTTTGTGGACGGGGTCGCCGCAGACGGTGCCTTTGCCGTCGATGACCGACAGGCACATGAAGGGCCAGCGCTGGTTGAGGGTCTTGCTGCCGTCGACGCGCACGCGATCGACGGTGTAGCAGGGGTTGGACTCGAGCTCGGTCACGCCGTCGACCTCGGGCGCGGACACGGTGCCGTCGGTCGGAGCCTGAACATCAAAGTCGATGCAGTCGAGGCTCTGCTCAATGTGAAGTGGGCGTAGCTTGCCGTCGGTGCCAGGGCGGTCGTAGTCGTACAGGCGATATGTCACGTCGCTCGACTGCTGCGTCTCCAAAATGAGCGTGCCGGTCTTGATGGCGTGGACGGTACCGGAATCAATCTGGAAAAAGTCGCCCTTGTGAATCGGCAGCACGTTGAGCATGTCGTCCCAGCGGCCGTCCTCGATCATACGCGCGGCCTCGGCGCGGTCGTGCGCGCGCTGTCCGACGATGATCGTGGCGCCGGGCTCGCAGTCCAGTACATACCAGCACTCGGTTTTGCCCAGGCTGCCGTTCTCGTGCTCGGCGGCGTACTCGTCATTGGGATGGATCTGGATCGAAAGGTCGTCCTTGGCGTCTAGAATCTTAATGAGCAGCGGGAACTCCTTGCCCTCGCAGTTACCAAAGAGCTCGCGGTGCTCGGCCCACAGCCACGAAAGCGTGTGACCGGCGTACGGGCCCTCCGCGATCTGGCAGTCGCCGTTGGGGTGGGCCGAGATAGCCCAACACTCACCGATGGGACCCTCGGGAATGTCGTAACCAAATACGGTCTCCAGCTGGCGACCGCCCCAGATCTTCTCGTGGAAGATCGGCGTGAGTTTAATCAAATCGGACATGTGCATACTCCCATAAGGTTGTGCGGGTGCCGCGTAAGACAGCTCAAAACGAGCACCCACCGGATTACAAAACTAGGCCAGCGTTACGTTGTGCAGCTCAAAGCGGTCGCCGACGTTGCGCGAAATCGAGTACTCAAAGGCGTTGCCGCTATCCAAAAAGCCAATCTGGTTGAGTTCGAGCAGGGGAGAGCCGGGTTTGGTATCCAGGCGCTCAGCCTCTTCTTCAGTTGCCGCGACAGCGCGAATGGTGCGGTGGAAACTCGAGATCTTGAGTCCGCACTGCTCGCGGATAAAGCTATAGACCGATCCGTATAGGTCCTTCTTTTTAAGGCCCGGTATCAGCTCGAGAGGCATGTAGGTGTACTCGATGACGATGGGCTTCTCGTCGACCTGGCGCACGCGCACGATGTGATAGGCAAAGTCGTCCTCGGCAATTCCCAGCTGAGTAGCGACGTCCGCTGGTGGATTGACAATCGAGAAATCGTAGACTACCGAGGTCACCTTCTCCCCGCGGTGCTCATACGAAAAACCCTGGGCGCGGTCATTCTTGCCCTGGAAAAATGCCTGGTCGGGGAGACCCGCCGTGTCCTTAACGTAGGTGCCCGATCCGCGCCGGCTGGTGACAAGGCCCTCCTCGGTGATCTGCTCGATAGCTCGTTTGACGGTGATTTTGGAAACGCTATAGAGCTCGCAGAACTCAACGACGGTGGGTAGCTTGTCGCCCGGTTTAAGAGCGCCGTCCTCGATGCTTCGACGGATATCTGCAGCTATCGCCTCGTATTTGGGAATCATGGAACCTCCTTCCCGACATATATGAATACAAAAAGTAAGTATAACCCTCAACAGGGCATCCATATTACTTTTATCTAAGAAGTTCGAGAAAGAAAAAAGAAAAAGACGCTTTACTTTTAAAATTAGAGCGCTATAGTTTAAGCAACGAACGGAATCCTTCCGCACAACAGGATCGACCGTTTGGGGACGGTTTTGTTTTGGCGGGTTGGATATCGGTATGGCCGGTGCGCGCCCGCGCCGGATAACCTGCCAAAGCAAGCCCGTCTCCAACCGGAAGCTCTAGAACACGAAAGCGAGGACTTTGATGGCACAGTATCAGCTGCCCAACGACTTCTTCTTTGGCGCTGCTATGTCCGGCCCGCAGACTGAGGGTCAGTGGAACCAGGGCGGCAAGCTCGAGAACCTGTGGGACACCTGGTCCATCCAGGATCTGGGTTCGTTCTACAACCGCGTTGGCTCTTACGCCGGCAATGACTTTATGGCCAAGTACCAGGAAGACCTTCGCATTTTGAAGGACTTGGGTCTGGATACCTATCGCACTTCCATCCAGTGGAGCCGTCTGCTCGATGCCGACGGCAACCTCAACGAGGAAGGTGCCGCGTGGTATCACGAGTTGTTCCGCGCCTCTCGCGAAGCCGGCTTGGAGCCGTTTGTCAACTTGTACCACTTTGACATGCCCACCTACCTCTTTAACCGTGGTGGTTGGGAGAGCCGCGAGGTCGTCGAGGCCTACGCACACTACGCCGACGTCGCTTTCCGCGAGTTCGGCCAGGAGATCAAGTATTGGTTCACCTTTAACGAGCCCATCGTCGAGCCCGAGCAGCGCTACCAGGAGGGCGTGTGGTTCCCGCAGCTTCACGACTTCAACCGCGCTCGCACCGTGCAGTACCACATTTCGCTGGCACATGCGCTGGCCGTGGCCAACTATCGCAAGGCATATGACGAGGGTGTCATTCGCGCCGATGCCAAAATCGGCATGATCAACTGCTTCACCCCGGTCTACACCAAGGAGAACCCCAGCGAGGCAGATCTCGAGGCCGTGCGCATGACCAGCGGCATCAACAACCGCTGGTGGCTCGACCTTATTACCAAGGGCGAGCTTCCCGCCGATGTGCTCGACAGCCTGGCCGAGGGCGGCGTCAAGCTTCCGTTCCGCGCCGGCGACCAGGAGATTCTCAAGCAGGGCATCGTTGACTGGCTCGGCTGCAACTACTACCACCCCACGCGCGTCCAGGCGCCGGCGAGCAAGATCGACCAGTACGGTCTGCCGCACTTTGCCGACGAGTACGTGTGGCCCGACGCCGTCATGAACAAGAGCCGCGGCTGGGAGATCTACCCGAAGGGCCTCTACGACTTTGGCATGGACTGCGCCAAGAACTATCCCGATCTTGAGTGGTTCGTTTCCGAGAACGGTATCGGCATCATGGACGAGTACAAGAACCGTGACGCCGAGGGGACCATCCAGGACGACTATCGCGTCGATTTTGTGCGCCAGCACCTTGAGTGGGTCGCCAAGGCTATCGGCGAGGGGGCCAAGTGCCGCGGCTACCACTACTGGGCCGTCATCGACAACTGGTCCTGGTCAAACGCCTTCAAGAACCGTTATGGCTTTGTCGAGGTCGACCTGATGGACGGCTACCAGCGCCGTCTTAAGAAGTCGGCTGCTTGGCTCAAGCAGGTTGCCACGACCCACGTGGTGGACTAGCGACCGAGCGTTCAACCCCAAAACGGGCGCTCAGCCCCTGCGCAAACGCGCAAAAACAATGGCACATCTGGTGGCAGAGGGCGACAGACCACCGTGCGCATAGGAAAAGGCCGGATTTGAAAGTTAGGAGCAATCATGGCCAGTGACAACGGAAAGAGCTTCCTCGACAAGTTTGCCGAGGTCTCTGCGAAGGTAGGAAACCAGGTTCACCTGCGTTCCCTGCGCGATGCCTTCGCGACCATCACGCCGCTCTATATCCTTGCGGGTATCGCGGTTCTCATCAACAACGTCGTGTTCCCTCTGTTCCCGCTCGATGCGGCGGGTCTTGCCAACCTCCAGACTTGGGGCTCGGCAATTACCCTGGGCACCCTCAACGTGTCCGCCATTATCTTGGCGGGTCTGATTGGCTACAGCCTCGCCAAGAACGAGCGCTTCGATAACCCGCTTGCCTGCGTGGTCGTCGCCATCTCTGCCTTCGTCATCATGATGCCGCAGCAGATCACCGCCACCCTTGCCGCCACGAGCCCGCTGCTCACCGACAAGATCACCTCCGCCGAGGTCACCGGCGCCCTTTCGACTGCCAACACCGGCACCAACGGTCTGTTCTCTGCCATCATCATCGCCCTGCTTTCCACGACGCTCTTCATCAAGATCTCGGGCGTCGAGAAGCTCAAGGTCAAGCTGGGCGAGGGCGTGCCTCCTGCGGTCTCCAACTCCTTCAACGTCATGATCCCGATGCTGCTCAACCTCTCGGTCTTCGCTGTTGCCGCGGCCCTGCTTGCCGTCTGCGCCGGCACCGATCTGTGCACCATCATCTCCACCTGCATCTCTAACCCGCTCAAGAGCATCATGAACGCCGGTCCGTGGGCTGTTATCCTCATCTACACCCTCGCGAACCTGCTGTTCTGCGTCGGTATTCACCAGTCCACCATCTCTGGCGCTACCGTTGAGCCGATCCTGACCATGCTCATCGTCGACAACATGGCTACCTATGCCGCCGGCGGTGTCATCCAGCCCGACCACTACATGAACATGCAGATCGTCAACAGCTTCGCCCTCATCGGCGGCTCGGGCTGCACCCTCATGCTCCTGCTCGACACCTTCCTGTTCTCCAAGAACAAGGCTTCCAAGACCGTTGCCTCCATGGCTATCCTGCCTGGTCTGTTCAACATTAACGAGCCGGTCATCTACGGTTACCCCATCGTGTACAACCTGCCGCTCATGATCCCGTTCGTTCTTCTTCCCGATCTGTTCATCGGCGTCACCTATGGCCTGACCTGTGCTGGCATCATCAGCCCCTGCATCGCTCAGGTGCCTTGGACCATGCCTCCCGTCATCAACGCCCTGCTCGCTACGGGCTTTGACTGGCGCGCCGGCGTGTGGCAGGCTCTCGAGCTCGTGATCGGCATGGCCGTCTACCTGCCCTTCATGAAGATCTCCGAGAAGGCTCTTGCCAAGCAGGAGGCTCTCGCCGAGCAGAACGCCTAGCGTTTGTCCATTCCACCCTTGCGGGTACCGATGCTTGGTACCGGTACCCGTATCTCCTTTTTTGCCTAAACGTGCAAAACAGGGGAAAGATAACCACAAGGATTTATCCAGTTTGTCGTCTGCGCGCCGCGCAGTTATAAGGAGGAAACCATGAAGAAGATCATGCTTTGCTGCAATGCCGGCATGTCCACGAGTCTGCTGGTCCAGAAGATGCAGTCCGAGGTCGCGAGCCGTGGTCTGGACATCGAGGTCGAAGCCCGTCCTATGAATGAGGCCCACGATCACCTGGACGAGTGCGACATCCTGCTGCTCGGCCCGCAGATCGGCTACACCAAGGGCGACTTTGAGAAGGAGGCCGCCGGCCGTTTCCCGGTCGAGGTCATCAACATGGTCGACTATGGCCGCATGAACGCCGCCGGCATCATCGACCACTGCGTCAGCGTGATGGGCTAGGTGCAGCGCATGGAGGATATGAACGAACTGCAGATGACCTGCTTCGAGATCATCAGCTACGTCGGTACCGCCAAGAGCATGTACATCAACGCCGTGCAGAAGGCCAAGGAGGGCGATTTCGACGCCGCCGAGGAGCTCATTAAGCAGGGCGACGAGGCCTATAACGGCGGCCACGATGTTCACATGGGACTTCTTAAGAAGGAGGCCAATGGCGAGCGCAACGGCGAGGCCCCGCTGATTCTGCTGCACGCCGAGGACCAGATGGCCGGCACCGAGACCATGCGCGTCATGGCCACGGAGCTCATTGAGGTCCACAAACAGCTACAGGCACTCAAGGCCTAGCTGGCGTTTTCGCCGCGACGGATCGTGCGGTTCGCATACAATCCAGTCCCTTTTGCAGGCGCCGGGAGTCTCCCTCTCCCGGCGCTTTTTGTTTGGCGAGTTGCTGAGCGTCATTGCTCGTTGAGCGGGGGGACGTTTCCCCAGATAAAACCTGCCAAAACAAACCTGTCCCTTTTTGGCGGGTTTTTGTCTTGAGAGCGGTACCATACAGGCAATGTTTAAACGAGAAAGGTGGGCTCCCATGGAACCTAAGCAGTATTACATCGGCATTGACGTCGGCGGCACTTCGGTTAAGGAGGGCCTGTTCGACGAAGACGGTAACCTGCTTGCCAAGGCCAGCGTGCCTACGCCTCCCATCGTTGACGCTGCGGGCTTTGCCGCGGTGACCGAGGCTATCGACCAGGTGGTCGCCAAAGCCCAGATTCCGCGTGCCTTTGTGGCGGGTATTGGCCTGGCCGTTCCGTGCCCCATCCCGGCATCGGGCGATGCCAAGGTCAAGGCCAACATTGCCATTAACCTGCCCGAGCTGAGGATCGCCATTCAAAAGCACTGCCCCGACGCGGTCGTTAAGTACGAGAACGACGCCAACGCCGCTGCCATGGGCGAGGCCTGGCTCGGTTCTGCCAAGGGCGTGCAGAACGTGGTGATGGTCACCATCGGTACCGGCGTGGGCGGCGGCGTCATCATCAACGGCGACGTGGTATCGGGCGTTGTGGGCGCCGGCGGCGAGATTGGCCACATGTGCCTGAACCCGGCTGAGGAGCGCACCTGCGGCTGTGGCGGCCATGGCCATCTGGAGCAGTATTCCAGCGCCACCGGCGTGGTGAGCAACTACCTTGCTGAGTGCAAGAAAGCGGGCGTCGAGCCCATTGAGCTCACCGGCCCCTCCGATTCCAAGGACGTGTTCCAGGCCTGCCGCGAGGGTGACAAGCTCGCGTTGGCAGCTGCCGATACCATGGCCGACTACCTCGGCCGCGCCCTGGCGCTTATTGCCAACGTGGTCGACCCCGAGATGTTCCTGATCGGCGGCGGTGCGTCCGCCTCGGCCGATGTCTACCTCGACGCAGTTCGCGAGCACTTCCAGCGCTACGCGCTTTCCGCCTCACGCGAGACGCCCATCAAGGTCGCTTCGCTCGGCAACGACGCCGGCATCATCGGCGCCGCCTACGTAGCCCTGCGCGCCGCCGGTAAATAAGTTCGCTCGTTGGCGCAAAGGGGACAGGTTACTTTGCACCAACATGGCGTAAAAGGGACAGCCTTGGCCCCCGTGCCTGCCCCAAAATATGCCGTGGCCCTTCCGTCTGCGAAGGCTCGGCATCGGCGTGCTACCATAGCTACGTCCAAGTACACATATCAAGTGGAGGAAACCCATGGCAAACGTTCTTGTCTTTGGTCACCAGAACCCCGATAACGACGCCATCATGAGCGCCGTCGTCCTGTCCCAGCTGCTCAACCAGGTTGAGTATGCCGGCAACACCTACGAGGCTTGCGCTCTGGGCCAGCTTCCGGCCGAGTCCGCCAAGCTGCTCGCCGACGCCGGCATCGCCGAGCCCCGCGTGATTGATTCCGTCGAGGCCGGTCAGCTCGTCGTCCTCACCGACCACAACGAGTCTGCCCAGTCCGTCGCCGGCCTTAAGGACGCCACGGTCTTTGGCGTCGTCGATCATCACCGCATCGGCGACTTCGAGACCGCCGGCCCGCTGCACTACATCTGCCTGCCCTGGGGCTCCAGCTGCACCATCGTCACCAAGCTCGCCGGCGTGCTCGGCGTTGAGCTTTCCGACGTCCAGGCCAAGCTGCTGCTCTCGGCCATGATGACCGACACGCTCATGCTCAAGAGCCCCACCACCACCGATGTCGACCGCGCCGTCGCCGCCAAGCTCGGCGAGCAGGTGGGCGTCGACCCGGTCAAGTTTGGCATGGAGGTCTTCCTCACCCGTCCGTCCGGCTCCTTCACCGCAGCCGAGATGGTCGGCAACGACATCAAGATGTTCGAGCCCGCCGGCAAGAAGCTGCTCATCGGCCAGTACGAGACCGTCGACAAGAGCCGCGCGCTCGGCATGATCGACGAGATTCGCGAGGCCATGCGCGCCTACGCCGCCGAGAAGGGTGCCGACGGCATCGTCCTGTGCATCACCGACATCATGGAGGAGGGCTCGCAGGTCCTGCTCGAGGGCGAGACCGAGGCCGCTCAGAAGGGCCTGGGCATTGCCGACGAGCACGACGGCGTCTGGATGCCGGGTGTCCTCTCCCGTAAGAAGCAGGTCGCTGCCCCCATCATGGCCGCCTGCTAGGTTCTTTTGACCTAACACCGATGACCGGATCGCGGACGCCCCGCGCTCCGGTCGTTTTTTGTGCACGGCGCCGCGTCGTCTCTTGGACAGGCGTGCCCGTGCCGTTGAGCAAATAATGTTCAACCTGTGGTTCCGCTTTTCGGCCGCGCCTGCGTGCTTGTCGTGCAGGGTAGGCTAGATGCAAGCGTAATACGTTAGAGCGCGGCGCCGCCACTTGGGCGGGCCGTGCTTTTTTAAGACGGGAGCTTTCCCGTGAAAGGAGCCGCCCATGGCAGCACCCGAGCAGCTGTTCAACGTCCGTGAGCGCAAGCGTTTTGAGCGTCACGACATTTGGGAGCGCATCGCCGAGAACGGCACGATTTCGGCCGCCGTCATGGTGTTTGCCGCCATCGCCGCCGTTATCTGCGCCAACACCGATGCCTACGAGGCCATCCATCACTTTTTGGAGACTCCGCTGTATGTGGGCCTGGGGCATTTTACGGCCGGCCTGACCGTTGAGCTTTTCGTCAACGACTTCCTCATGGCGATCTTCTTTTTGCTGGTGGGCATTGAGCTTAAGTACGAGATGACGGTCGGCGAGCTCAAGAACCCGCGCCAGGCCATGCTCCCCATGCTGGCAGCCGTGGGCGGCGTCGTCGTTCCCGCCTGCATCTACCTCATCTTTAACCATGCCGGCGCGCATAACGGCTGGGCCATTCCCATGGCAACTGATATCGCCTTTGCGCTGGGTGTGCTGTCGCTCTTAGGCAACCGCGTGCCTAACGGCGTGCGCGTGTTCTTCTCGACGCTCGCCATCGCCGACGACCTGATCTCCATCGCCGCCATCGCCATCTTTTATGGTCAGAGCCCCAACCCGTTTTGGTTGGGCGCCGCCGCGGTTGTGACCTGCGCACTCGTGTGGCTCAACAAGACTCAGCACTACCGCTTGGCTCCGTATACGGTGCTGGGCCTGCTGCTGTGGTTCTGCATGTTCAAGAGCGGCGTGCATGCTACGCTCGCCGGCGTCATCCTGGCCTTTACCATCCCGGCCAAGTGCGGCGTCAAGCTCGACAGCCTCACCGATTGGCTGGGCGAGTGCCTGCCGCTGCTCGACGACCGCTACGACGATGAGGCGCACATCTTGGGCCAGCACGACTTTACCGTCTCGACCACCAAGGTCGAGCGCGTCATGCACCGCGTGACCCCGCCGCTCATCCGTATGGAGCGCCTGATCTCCACGCCGGTTAACTTTGTGATCCTGCCGATCTTCGCGTTCGTCAACGCGCAGGTTCGCCTGGTGGGCGTGGACATGAGCACGTTGCTGACCGACCCGGTGACGCTTGGCGTGTACTTTGGCATGCTGCTGGGTAAGCCGATTGGCATCTTTGGCATGACGTTTGCCCTGGTCAAGCTCAAGGCCTGCGAGCTGCCGCATAACGTCAACTGGCACATGATCGCCGGTGTGGGCATTCTGGGCGGCATCGGCTTTACCATGTCGATTCTCATCAGCGGCCTCGCCTTCCCGACGGCTCAGTTCGAGGTTCTGGCTGCCAAGGCCGCCATCCTTGCCGGTTCGGTCACCGCCGCCGTGCTCGGCATGATCTACATGAGCGTGGTCTGCAAACACCCCGCGCCCAAAAACGAGTAAGAGCACAAAACCGGCTCCAGAACCGGTTTAGGCGCGTTCAAAATGCGGATTCGGGCGGTGTTTGCCGCCTGCCAGACACCCCAGTGGTCAAAAAACGCCGTTTGTGAGTACTGTCACAAACGGCGTTTCATTTTAGGTGTGGAAAATAATGAACACAATCTTGTTATCTGTACGTTAACGAGTGACCATCGACTTCCAATTTGGCGCTAGCTGACGGTGATTAGGAAGTTTCAAGTCGAGTTTTGCCGATTTCGACCAAGAATCGCTGCTACTAAAAAGGTAACAGTACTCATATTTGCCCTTTTTTGGCCACAAGCCCTAAAACAAGCCTCGCCAAGGTCGGGAAGCGGGCCAAATCGCCGGCCTCGAGGCTTATTCCACGGTTCCGTAGACGGCGCCCCAGCCGTGGGCGGCCAAGGCGGAGTTGAGCTGATCACACAGTGACTGGCGGTCGTAGTAGCCGGGCGGCAAAAGGTTCACGATTTCCATGAGGTCGGGCGCCAGGTCCAAGATTTCGGCCTGTACGATCAGATCCAGGCGGTCGATGGCGTGGCGGTCGTAAAACAGTCCGTCGACCAGGCGCTGCAAGTCGCCGAATTCCTCGGCCTGAAACGATCCGTACTCCATAGTGCCTCCTTGGGCGCCCCACGCCGGCATGCGCGGCGATTCGTAATTGATTGCGATGAACTTAATCTATCACGGCTTCATAACGTTGCGACGATGGCGGTCTATACTTAGACGAACTGCAACGTACCGCTTCGCGAAAGGTCGCACCCCATGCAGACGATCTACCAGAAGATGGAAACCACCGAACTCGATGCCGCCATCGAGGCGCTCAAAGCCGAGGTCGCCGAGGTCAAGGCCAAGGGCCTGGCGCTCGACATGGCCCGCGGCAAGCCGTCGCCCTCCCAGGTGGACATCTCTCGCCCCATGCTCGATATCCTCAATGCCGATGCCGATCTGCATGACGGCAACGTCGACTGCTCCAACTACGGCTGCTTTGAGGGCATTCCCTCGGCACGCAAGCTGGCGGGGGAGTTCCTGGGTTGTCCTGCCGAGCAGACGCTCGTACTGGGCTCATCGAGCCTGCTGATCGAGCACGATATCGCCGGTATGTTCTGGCGTTGCGGCTCGTGCGGCAGCGACCCTTGGGAGGCTTACGAGGCAGCGCACGACGGCAAGAAGGTCAAGTTCCTGTGCCCTGTTCCCGGCTACGATCGCCACTTTGGCATCACCGCCGATCTGGGCATCGAGAACGTCCCCGTCGCGATGACCGACAACGGCCCCGACATGGACGAGATCGAGCGCCTGGTTGCCGCCGACGATTCCATCAAGGGTATCTGGTGCGTGCCCAAGTATTCCAACCCCACGGGCATCACCTTTAGCGAGGACACTGTGCGCCGCTTGGTCGAGATGCCCACGGCCGCGCCCGATTTCCGCATCTTCTGGGACAACGCTTACTGCGTGCACGACCTGTACGACGAGACCGACGAGCTCGCCAACATCTTCGATCTTGCCCGCACGGCGGGTACCGAGGATCGCGTGGTGGCCTTTGCATCGACGTCCAAGATCACCTTCCCGGGCGCTGGCATCGGCTTTATCGGTGCGAGCCCCGCGGTCATCGCCGAGTTCTCCAAGCGCCTGAAGGCCGGTCTTATTAGCGCCGACAAGCTCAACCAGCTGCGTCACGTGCGTTTCCTTCCCACCATCGAGGCGGTCAAGGAGCACATGAAAAAGCATGCCGAGTTCCTGCGCCCGCGCTTTGAGGCCGTTGAGCGTAAACTCACCGAGGGCTTGGGCAACACGGGTTGCGCCACTTGGACGCACCCCCGCGGCGGTTACTTCGTGAGCTTCGATGGTCCCGAGGGCTCTGCCCAGAAGGTCGCCGCGCTTTGTGCCGACCTGGGCGTCAAGCTCACGCCGGCTGGTGCCACCTGGCCTTATGGCAAGGATCCGCGCGACACCAACATCCGCATCGCGCCGAGCTATCCCACGGTCGAGGACCTGGAGGCTGCGCTCGATGTGCTGGTGCTGGCTGTCAAGCTCGTCGCTGCCGAGCTTGCGCGTACCGAGCGCGCCTAGCGCGTAGGGCCCCGCAAGTCCGCGCCTAGTACTATCCGCACTTTCGATACGTAAAGGAGCGTATACATGGATTTGGGTATTTCCACCAACCCCACGCCAGAGCTCTACACCATTAAGGTGACCGGTGAGATCGATATCTCTAACGCCGATAGCCTGCGCAATGCCATCGACCTGGCGCTCGAGCAGCCCACTGAGGCCGTTGAGCTCGATTTTGCCCAGGTGAGCTACATCGATTCGACAGGCATTGGCGTGCTTGTGGGCGCCGCACACCACGCAGCTGATCATGGTAAGCGTTTTAGCTGCGTCAACGTGCAGCCCCCGGTGATGCGCGTGGTTCAGCTGTTGGGCGTCGACCAGGAGATTTCGATCACCGCTGCATAATCTTTGCCCCCAAAAGGGCGTGCCGTTTGGCATATGTTTGTGATGCGCTCGGACGTTTTGGCGTCCGGGCGCTATACTTGACCGAATGAATAGACGAGTTCCGGCCGAATGGCGCGGTGCGGGCTCGACTCACATCGAGCCTTGGAGGTATGTGTGTTTGGTATTGGAGAGGGTGAGCTCGCGATCATCGTGGTCTTCGGCTTTTTGCTGTTTGGCCCGGATAAGCTCCCGCAGATGGGCCGCACGATCGGCCGTGCCATCCGTCAGTTCCGCGAGACGCAGGAAAAGATGACGGCCGTTGTTCAGTCCGAGATTATCGATCCGGTGAGCGAGGCCGCGTCGGCCCCGGTCAAGCCCAAGAAGACTGCTGCGACCGACGACGATTCCGATGTGGACGAGGATGCCGCCGAGACGGCAGCGCCCGCCAAGAAGGAGACCTTTGCCGAGCGTCGCGCCCGTCTTGCTGCCGAGAAGGCCGCAAGCGAGGGTGCTGCTGAGGGCGAAGGCGCTGTTGATGAGGCCGAGGGTACAGAGCCTGCTGCTGCCGTCGAGCCCGAGCCTGCTGCAGAGCCCGAGCCCGAGCCGGCAGAGCCCACGACGGCTGACCTCTACGCCCGTCGTCCCCGCAAACGTAAGGCCGTCGTCGACCAGCTCGCTCGCGAGCTCGAGGCCGAGGACGAAGCCGCTGCCGGCGACGCCCCGAAGGGAGGCGATGAGTAATGCCTATCGGACCTGCGCGTATGCCGCTCTTCGACCACCTGGGAGAGCTTCGTCGCCGCCTGACCATCGTGGTTGTGTCGGTGTTTGCCGCAGCCATCGTGCTGTATTTCGCCACGCCCGTGGTGCTCGACATCTTGAAAGACCCCATCCGCTCCTTTGTGCCGGACGGTAAGTTTTACATCACCACCACGCTCGGCGGCTTTGGCCTGCGCTTCTCGCTGGCCATCAAGATGGCCGTGGTCATGTGCACGCCCATGATCATCTGGCAGATTCTGGCATTTTTCCTGCCGGCACTGCGTCCCAACGAGCGCAAATGGGTCGTGCCCACGGTGCTCGCCTCGACGGTGCTGTTCTTCCTGGGCGCTATCTTCTGCTACTTCATCATCATTCCGGCAGGCTTTGAGTGGCTCATCGGCGAGACCTCGGCTGTCGCTACGGCGTTGCCCAATCTGGAGGACTACATCAACATGGAGCTGCTCTTTATGATCGGCTTTGGTGTGGCGTTTGAGCTGCCGCTCATCATCTTCTACCTGTCCGTTTTCCACATCGTGTCCTATGCCGCCTTCCGCAGCGCCTGGCGCTATGTGTACGTTGGCCTGCTCGTGGCCTCGGCCGTGATCACGCCCGACGGCTCGCCCGTCACCCTGGGCCTTATGTACGGCGCCCTGCTCTCGCTCTACGAGATTTCGCTCGCCGTCGCCCGTGTGGTCATCACCGCGCGCGAGGGCAAGGAGGGCCTGTTCGTGAGCCGTCTGGACCTGTTCTCGGACGACGAGGACGACGAGGAGTAAATCGGTATGCACGAGGTTGGCATTGTCAACGGCATACTCGATACAGTGATTCGCGCGGCGCGTGGGGCGGGGGCCTCGCGCGCCGTTTTGGTAACGCTGCGTATCGGGGATATGACCGAAGTTGTGCGCGAGGCGCTCGACTTTGCGTGGGAGACATTTCGCGATGAGGACCCGCTCACGCGAGGCTGCGAGCTTGCCGTGGAGGAAGTCCATCCACAAAGCGAGTGTCTGGACTGCGGGGAGGTCTTTGAGCACGATCGCTTCCATTGCCGCTGTCCCCAATGTGGCGGCGCCAACGTGCGTCTGCTGCACGGCCGCGAGCTCGACATCGCAAGTATCGAAATCGAAACCCCCGACGATTAGCCCGCTAGCCATCTGGTGATGGGGTATAAAGGGGCCAAAGTAAGGAGTGCCGAGTATGGCTGAGAAAACGATTGATATCGCGTCGCCGATTCTGTCGCGCAACGAACGCCTGGCAGATCAGCTGCGACAGCGATTCAAAGAGACAAACACCTATGTGATCAATGTGCTGTCGAGCCCCGGTTCGGGCAAGACCACCACGATCCTGGGCACCAACGAGCGCCTGCGCGACAAGGCTGGCCTGCGCTGTGCCGTCATCGAGGGCGATATTGCCTCGGATGTCGACGCCATCACCATGAAGGAAGCCGGCATGCCCGCCATCCAGATCAACACGGGTGGCCTGTGCCACCTCGAGGGCAACATGATCATGGAGGCCGTTGACGCGTTCGACCAGGCCGTCGGTCTGGAGAACATCGACGTCATCTTTATCGAAAACGTGGGCAACCTGGTCTGCCCGGTCGACTTTGACCTGGGTGAGAACCTGTCCATCATGATTCTCTCGGTGCCCGAGGGCGACGACAAGCCCATTAAGTACCCGGGCATCTTCCAGCACGCCGGCGCGCAGCTGCTCAACAAGGTCGACGTGGCCCCGGCTTTCGATTTTGACATGGATAGGTATACTAAGACACTCGATGACCTCAATCCGCAGGCGCCGCGGTTTGCCGTGAGCGCGCGCAAGGGCGAGGGCATGGATGCCTGGTGCGATTGGCTCATCGGGCAGATTGAGCAAGCAAGGGCGTAAATCGGCCGCCATACGGGCGGGCGTAGCCGCAGAGATACGAGATAGGAGCCTCTTTTGAAGCTCATCATCGCCGAGAAAAACGACGCCGCGCGTCAGATCGCCGAGCGGCTGTCCACGGGTAAGCCCAAAAAGGACAAGGTGTACAACACCGTCATCTACCGTTTTGAGTGGAAGGGCGAGGAGTGCGTGACGATCGGTCTTGCCGGTCACATCCTTGCACCCGATTTTTGCGACAGCGTGCTGTTCGATAAAAAGCTGGGTTGGTATTCGGTCACCGAGGACGGTGAGATGTTGCCGGCCGACATGCCCGATGGCCTGGCTCGTCCGCCCTACGACACCAAGCGTAAGCCGTTCCTTGCCGACGGTATCTCCATCAAGGGCTGGAAGCTCGAGAGCCTGCCTTATCTCACCTGGGCGCCCGTCATTAAGCTGCCGGCCGAGAAGGAGCTCATTCGTTCGCTCAAGAACCTCGCTAAAAAGTCCGACAGCGTCATCATCGCCACGGACTTCGACCGCGAGGGCGAGCTGATCGGTTCGGACGCCCTCAACAAGGTGCGCGAGGTTGCGCCGGACTTGCCGGTCGCCCGCGCCCAGTATTCTTCGTTTACCAAGGCCGAGATCACGCAGGCCTTCGATAATCTCGTCTCGCTCGACCAGAATCTGGCCGACGCCGGCGAGAGCCGCCAGCACATCGACCTCATTTGGGGTGCGGTGCTCACGCGCTACCTGACGCTCGCCAAGTTTGGCGGCTTTGGCAACGTGCGTTCCGCCGGCCGCGTGCAGACCCCGACGCTTGCCCTGGTGGTCGAGCGCGAGCGCGAGCGCATGGCGTTTGTGCCCGAGGACTATTGGCAGATCCGCGGCATGGGCGCCGCGCAGGGTGCTGCCGAGGACGACCGCTTTAAGATTGCGCACAAGACGGCACGCTTTACCGACAAGGATGCTGCCGAGACGGCATACGGCCATGTCGACGGCGTTACGACGGCAACCGTCGCCGCGGTGACCAAGCGCTCACGCAAGCAGCAGCCACCCACGCCGTTTGCGACCACCTCGCTGCAGGCTGCCGCCGCAGCCGAGGGCATCTCGCCTGCGCGTACCATGCGCATCGCCGAGTCCCTCTACATGGCGGGCCTCATCAGCTACCCGCGTGTCGACAACACCGTGTACCCCGCGACGCTCGATCTGGGCGCCGTGGTGAGCGACCTGGCAAAGATCAACCCGGCGCTGGCGCCCGTGTGCAAAAAGGTGCTCGCCGGCCCCATGAAGCCCGCGCGCGGCAAGGTCGAGACCACCGACCACCCGCCTATCTACCCCACGGGCGAGGGCGATCCGTCCACGCTTGATGGCGGCCAACGCAAACTCTACGATCTTATCGCCCGCCGCTTCCTGGCGACGCTTATGGGTCCCGCGACCATCGAGAACACCAAGCTCGAGCTCGACGTGAACGGTGAGCCGTTCGTGGCTTCGGGCGATGTGCTCGTGACCCCGGGTTTCCGCGAGGCATACCCGTACGGACTCAAGCGCGACGAGCAGATGCCGCCGCTGGAGCAGGGCGATACGGTTGATGTGTTCGACATTAAGCTCGAGGCAAAGCAGACCGAGCCGCCCGCACGCTACAGCCAGGGTAAACTCGTGCAGGAGATGGAGAAGCGCGGCTTGGGCACCAAGTCCACGCGCGCGAGCATCATCGAGCGCCTGTACGCCGTGCGCTACCTCAAAAACGATCCCGTGGAGCCGAGTCAGCTGGGCATCGCCATCATCGATGCGCTGACGCAGTTTGCCCCGCGCATCACGAGCCCCGATATGACCAGCGAGCTCGACGGCGACATGACCCGCGTCGAGCGCGGCGAGGACACCGAAGAGCATGTCGTGACGCACTCGCGCGCACTGCTGGCCGGCGTGCTCGACGAGCTGCTCAAGCATACGCAGGAGCTGGGCGACGCCATCAGCGACGCCGTCACGGCCGATGCACGCGTGGGCGCCTGTCCCAAGTGCGGCAAGGACCTGGTTATGAAGACTAGCGCCAAGACCCGCGGCAGCTTTATCGGCTGCATGGGATGGCCCGACTGCGACGTGACCTATCCGGTGCCGAGTGGCGTCAAGGTGAGCCCGCTCGAGGGCGAGGCCGCCGTGTGTCCCGAGTGCGGTGCGCCGCGCATTAAGTGTCAGCCGTTCCGCCAGAAGGCCTTCGAGATTTGCGTGAACCCCACATGCCCCACCAACTACGAGCCCGACCTTAAGGTGGGCGAGTGCAAGGTGTGTGCCGAGGCCGGACGCCATGGCGACCTGATCGCGCACAAGAGCGAGAAGAGCGGCAAGCGCTTTATCCGCTGCACCAACTATGACGATTGCGGCGTGAGCTATCCTCTACCGGCGCGCGGTAAGCTCGAGGCGACGGGTGAGACCTGCCCCGAGTGCGGCGCCCCCATCGTGGTGGTCAACACGGCGCGCGGCCCGTGGCGTATCTGCGTCAACATGGACTGTCCGACCAAGGAGAAGAAGCCCGCCCGCGGCCGCAAGACTGCGACCAAGGCGAGCACGGCCAAGAAGACGACGGCTAAGAAAGCCACTGCCGCCAAGAAGGCGACCGCGAAGAAGTCGACTACCAAAAAGACCGCTGCCGACAAGTAGCCGCACGGTCGAAGCATCACCTAAAACAAAAACGAGCGAGGACCTCAAAATCCTCGCTCGTTTTTTATCCGGCAGTTAGGGACGTTCCTTTTAATATGAGCAGGACATTGTCAAGAGGCAAAATCGGGCC
>NZ_JADNOH010000057.1 GCF_015557435.1 Collinsella aerofaciens | reverse complement strand
CCTGGTTTGGCGTTAGATGCCGAAAACAGGAACTATTTCACCGCAACTGAGGAGGCGGGGGCGGGTGACCGGCCTAGCGCAGCGAGCGCAGGCCGCCGGCATCCTTGTCGAGTACCGTGAAGCGCACGGCATCCAGGTGCTCCAAGATGCTGATGGCACGTTTGCGCGACACACCTAGCGCCTCGCGCAGCACGCTCGTGGTGGCGGCGCCGCCGGCTGCCTCAATGGCGGCGGCGACGAGCTCACGCGCATGGGCCTCGGCAGCAGCAGACAGGGCAACGTCGCGCTCGACCTTAACGATCGCGCGGTTGAGCGAAAGCTCGCGCAGGGCACGCGTCGTGGTGTCGCGATCGAGCCGCAACTGCTCGCCCACCTCTGGCAACGTCGGCGCATCGAGGCCGGCTTCGTCCAGCAAGGCAACGATACGTTCACAGGCCTCGCGCACCACACGCGCCGCGGCGGCAGCGGAGTGCGGGTCGAACACCTCGGCACCCTCGGAGGCACACACGCCACGGGCGCAGCCCTCGGCAATCAACGCCGCGGCAACGGCATCATCAGCGGTAGGCCACGCAGCATGGGCGACGGCGCCGGGCGTAAAGCCCGTCTCCTTGGGGGCAGCCGCGTGCATGGCGGACAGGGTCGCCGCCAGCGCACCCATCGCGGCATCGAGCGCGGAAGCATCTGCATACAGCGAGCCATCCGAGCCAGCTAGCGCGCGAGCAGCGCCCTTCGCCACCAACTCGCGCAACGCAGCGTCGACATCGCCGGCAACAAGATCCAGTGCCGCGGCAACATCAATCGCCGTAACCGGCAGCGTCTGTAGCGCCAGCCAAGCGCCCACACCGCCCGCGATATTGCCGGACTCGAGCGCCGCATACAGCGCACGCTCCCCTTCAGAAAGCTCGCGCGAGCGACGGCAGCGCGAAAGCAGCACGCGCCCGCCGCCAACAAGCATCACGGGCGAATAGGACAGCACTACGGCATGGTCCCCGGCACGTAGCGGCAGCGAGTTTTCCAAGCGCACCTGAACGATACGGGTCTCGCCCACCGCCATGGGGGCCTCACCCTCCATGAACATGATGCGACCGACAACCTCAGCCGTACCCGCCATCACGTGCACACGCGCACCCGACTCGAGCACACGCGGCTTAGCTCCCTCGCGACCCAAATACGTAAACGTCATCATAAAGCGCATCGTCTGGCCAAAGTGGCCCGCCACGCCCAGCATCTCACCGCGATCGAGCGCGGCGACACCATCGCCCACCAAGTTGAGCGCCACGCGCTGTCCGGGCAGTGCTCGCGGCGTATCGCCATGCACCTGAATCCCGCGCACGCGACAGACCGTACGCGACGGCAACGCGACGAGCTCATCCCCCACCGCGACGGGCGCATCGTGCAACGTTCCCGTCACCACGGTACCGGCGCCCTTGATCGTAAAGCAGCGGTCGATGGGCAGACGCGGCGCGGCATCGGTGCGCTCGGCACGGTCGCGGCAGGAATCCCAGCAAGCGGCAACCTGCTCGTCGAGCGCAGCCAGCAGGTCATCGATCCCCGCGCCGGTCTTGGATGACACGGGCACGATCGGCGCGTCCGCAAACACGGTACCCGACAAAAAGTCATCGACATCGAGCTCGGCGAGCTCGGTCATCTCGGCGTCGGCCAGGTCGCACATCGTCAGCGCGACCACCATGTGTGTGACGCCCAACAGCTCCAGCACGTGCACGTGCTCGCGGGTCTGCGGCATCACGCCCTCGACGCCCGATACCACCAACACGGCAACGTCGATGCCCGTGGCACCCTGCACCATGGCGCGCAGGTAGTGCGCATGCCCAGGCACGTCGACCAGGCCCACGATCTTGCCACTCGGCAGCGCCAGCTCGCCAAAGCCAAGCTCCACCGTCATGCCACGACGACGCTCGACCTCCAGACGATCGGGATTCTTGCCGGTCAGCGCCTCGATCAGCGCCGACTTACCGTGGTCAACGTGGCCCGCCGTGCCAACGATAACGGGACACTCCACCAGCGCTTGAACCTCACTCATCGAGCAATCGCCTTCTCAACGCATGCGGCAAGCGTCGACGCCGCCGTCTCGATATCGCGGTCGCCCACGAGCGTACGGACGTCAAACAAAATGCGATCGTGCGAGGTTCGTGTGACGACCGGAGTGTCGAAATCTTGGACGAGCGAGCGCTTGAGTGCGTCAACGGAAAGACGCTCATCGACAAGACGCACGGCAACGCACATGGTGGGCAACTCGACGGTAGGCAGCGAGCCGCCACCGGGAGTCGACGACTCCTCGACGATCTCCACCTGAACGGCGCACGGGCAGCCAGCCTTATCGAGGCCCGCCACCATCAGATCGCGCAACTTGCGTGCGCGACGCTCCAGATGAGCCTGCGGAAGCGTGAGCATGTTGAGTACCGGCACCTCGCGATGGGCCACATCCGCCCCGTCCATGTAAATGCGCAGTGTAGCCTCGAGCGCCGCCAGTGCAAGCTTACCCGGACGCAGGGCACGCATAAGCGGATGCGACCCGCAGGCCTGGACCAGGTCGCGACGACCCATGATAATGCCCGCCTGCGCGGCGCCGAGCAGCTTATCGCCCGAGCATGACACGATATCGAGCCCCGCCGCGACCGAAGCCGGCGTGGTTTCTTCGCCTCCGCGCACCAAGATGTCGTCGGGCAACAGCGCGCCCGACCCCTGGTCCTCGTAGAACAGCAGGCCATGCTTGTGGGCCAGGGCGGCAAGCTCCCGAGAGCCTACCTCCTCGTGAAAGCCCTCGATGCGATAGTTGGAAGGATGAACCTTGAGGATCATGGCCGTATCGGGTGTGATGGCTTGCTCATAATCTGCCAGGTGCGTGCGGTTGGTGGCGCCGACCTCGACGAGTTTGGTGCCCGAAGCCGCCATGACGTCGGGGATGCGGAAGCTGCCACCGATCTCGACGAGCTCGCCGCGGCTGACTATGACCTCTTTGCCCGCGGCATGGGTTGCCAGCACCAGCAGCACCGCGGCGGCGTTGTTGTTGACCACGAGCGCGTCCTCGGCACCGGTGAGCGAGCGAATCAGCTGCGCGGCATGCTCCTTGCGCGACCCGCGCGAACAGGTGTCCACGCTGTACTCGAGTGTGCTGTAGCCGCGCGCGACCTCGGCCACGGCCTTGGCGGCCGACTCCGCGAGCGGGGCTCGACCCAGATTGGTATGGATAACAACACCCGTGGCGTTGACGGCGGGGCGCAGGCTCGGCAGCGCAGAACGGTGAGCGCGCCACTCAATGGCCGAGGCTAACTCGCGCTTGGAACGCGGAGCGGCGCCGGCACGAATCGCGGCGCGCTCCTCGTCGAGCTCGGCCGTGACGGCGGCATGCGCCACCGCGTCGCAGGTCTCCCCCGCCGCCTTCACCACCGGCCACTCGGTAAGCAGCTCGTTGACGGAAGGAATGGCGCGCAGGTGGGCGCGCACCTCATCGGACATCTTCTGGCTATCGCTCATGTGCGGCCTTTCAAAAGAAACGTGGATCAGTCGAATACATCAGCTGAGTCAATTACTCGTCATTATCCCCGCGCGCGACAATCTTTTCCACGCGAACGGCGTTTTCCTGGGTGAGCGCGGCGCCCGTCAACGGGTCCCAACGCAATGGCGTATGGTCGAGCGGGCCCACGCCCAAGGCTTGAGCGCCACCGGCATCGGCGCCAAACGAACGTCCGCCGGGGGCGGCCGATGTAAAGATGCACGCCGGATGCAGATACGGCGTCGTCTCCACGCGCACGCGGTCGCGGCCCATATCGCTCACGAGCTCGATGATCTCGCCGTCGGCGATGCCCATGCGCGTAGCAGCATCGGCATTCATCTGCACGGCATCCAGGTCCGATCCAGCCTCGGCGGCACCTTGGGCCGCAAGCCTGCGCGAGGTATGCGACTCAAAGGGTCGATTGCCGCTAATGAGGCGAAACATTCCTGGGTCGGGCTCCACCATGGGAGCGATCCAGTTGGGTACACGACCCAGACCGGCTCGTTCCCATACGTCGCTTGCCAGCGCAATTTTGCCGCCATCCAGGGGAATCGCCGGCTCGCCCGTACGCGACGGCAACGCAACACCCGTGTCGGCCCAGCCTCGCTCCTTGAGTGCGGCAAGATCGATCCCAAACGGTGCCACCTGGGCGGCGGCCAGATCGTCGGACGTAAACTGGAAGTACTCGCCCACGCCACACGCCTGCGCCAGACCGGCAAAAATCTCCCGACCGGGACGTGTGTCGTCATGCTGCACAGGCAGCACGGCGTTGCGGTAGAACACGCGCGCATCGTTGGCGCCTGTCACCGTTCCCACGCCGCGGTCAGCCTCCAGATACGTCACGTCAGGCAGCACGAAATCAGAAGCACGCGCCGTCTCGGACCAGCGAATATCAATCGTCACGAGCAAGTCGAGCTGCTGCAAAATACTCAACCAAGCCTGTGCATTGCCATAGCCCGCACCGGGGTTACTGGCATAGACGATGAGCCCGCGCAGGTCACCGGCAAGAATGGACTGGCCAATGGTCGTACACAGGCCGCGCACCGGATCGACCAGTGGATAGCGCTCGGACCCCAGCTTGGGCTCGCGCGGCACCGGCGGCGTCGCAAAGCGCGTGGGATCGAGGTCGCCCAACACAAGCGGCGTGGGCGGATTGAGCGCGCCACCCGCATGTCCAATACAGCCCAGCAGCACATCGACCAGGCAGATAGCACGCGCGGTCTGGGTGCTGTTGGCATACGCAATGCCGATGCCACCATGAAAGCCAGCGTCCACCACCGCAGCAGGCGCCGCGGCAGCCAAATCTCGCGCAGTCGCACGGATATCGTCCGCCGGCACGTCGCACATCGACTCGGCCCACTCGGGCGTCCAAGCACTGGCTGCCTGCGCCAACTCGTCAAAACCTGTGGTATAGCGGGCAACAAACTCGCGGTCGTACAGATCCTCGGCAATCAACACGTGGACAATGCCCAACAGCAAGGCCAGGTCGCAACCCGGGCGCACACGCAGCCAGCGGTCGGCAAGCGCAGCCGAACCGCTGCGCCGGGGGTCGACCACGATAATCTTCGCCCCACGGCGACGGGCATCGTTGAGCGCATCAACGGCCCCCATCGTCGACGAATCGACAATGGAACGCCCCAGGTACATGATGCAATCGGTATGCGCCAGGTCGGAAGCGGGACTATAGCCCAGGCTGTGCTCCCAGCCGGTGAGACGGCTTACCTCGCAGGCACCGTCGGCACCGTATACGTTGGGCGAGCCCAGCGCATGCATAAAGCGATGCGCCCAGTAGCGGTCGAACGAGGGCACCCCGAGCGTCATGCCCAGCGAACGAGGCCCGCGCTCGTCAACAATCTCCCCAAGGCGCGCTGCGATGTGCGCGAACGCCTCATCCCACGAAATTGCATCGAACCCCGAGCCATCAGCTCGTCGGCGCATGGGATGCAAAATCCGGTCACGCTCGTCAAACGGCATTGCCAGGCGATGCCGTCCGCGGGCACACAGGGCTCGCGCCGCGCACGGATGCCCCGCAACCGGCAGCTCAGCCACCACACGTCCATCCTCAACATGGGCCGCAAAGGCGCAATCGGCATAGCATCCCCCGCATGTGGTCACCACGGCGCGACCGTCACGCTTCACAGCAGATGCCATCTCGATTACCCCTTTCATCAGCCAAACACAACAGGCCAAAAGCCCGGCAACGAGTCCCGGACCCAAAAAGCCTCCCGCACGGCAACGCCCCGCGGGAGGCCCAACGTCAAACAGACGGTACCTTACGCCTCGGACTTCTTGGCGTAGATAAACCAGTAGCCGAGCGCGATCAGAACCGCACCGCCCACGATGTTGCCCAGCGTGGCGGCGGACAGGTTAAACGCAATGCCCGCGGCGTTGAGCGCATCGGCGCCGGCGACCTTGGCACCATAGCCGCACGCGTGCATCACGGCACCCATGGGCAAAAAGTACATGTTGGCGACGCAGTGCTCAAAACCGCAGGCCACAAAGGCGGCGATGGGCAGAAGAATGCCCACGACCTTATCGACCACGGTCTTGCCGGCGGTACCGATCCACACGGCCAGGCACACAAAGATGTTGCACAGGATGCCGCGGAAGAAGATCGTCACCCAGTCGACCGTCACCTTGCCGGCGGCGACGCTCACCATGGAATTGGCGACCGCCTCGCCGTTGAGCTTGTAAATGCCGGCCATGTACACCAAAAAGACGATGAACAGGGCACCGACAAAGTTACCAAGCCACACGACGAGCCATGCCTTGAGCATCTGAGCCAGGGTGATCTTTTTGCTCTTGAGCGCGCAGACCATGAGCGAGTTGCCGGTGAACAACTCGGCGCCACACACCAGCACCAGCACCAGGCCCAGGCAAAAGCACAGGCCGCCCACGACGCGCTGGGCGCCCCAGCCCAGCGTGCTATCGCTCAAGAACACGGTAAAGAACAGGCCACCGAAGGCAATGAACGCGCCGGCGAACATCGCCAAAACAAAGGCCTTTGCGACCGGCAGGTTGGCCTTGGTTACGCCGGCGGCCTCGGTTTTGGCCTCGATCGCGGCGGGCGCCAGGCAATCGGGAGCGGGATACTCCACCTTGGAATCTGCCATGTCAATCACTTCTTTCCTAATCAGCAGGGACAAGCGCACCTATTGCTCTTGCCCCAAGCGGACAAAGTGGGAAAAGTCGTTGGCAGCCACGGCGTTATACACGGCGTCGACGGCGTCAAAGACTTCCGGGGACATGGGGTTGTAGAACTCCGTGTCGCCCGGTTGAATCCCAACGAAGACGATATCATCACACGATTGCTCGATTTCCTCGATCAGAATCGACAAAGGGAGCGAATGCGTGGTGAACATCGACTTGCGGGCCACATCGCGCTTGTCGAGCAAACGGATGGACCCGACGGGCAGTGCCATGTCGGCGGCATCAACCAAGACCAGACGCGGCGGACGCTCGCGCTTGACCTCGATGATGTCGTCCTCGGGCGTTTGGCCGCCGTCGATGGTGTACCAACCGGCAAGCGGCGCGTCCTCCATCTTTTTGGAAAGCACGGGGCCGGCGGCATCGTCGGCACGCAGCACGCTTCCCGCCGTGAGCACGATACCCGCAAACGGGGCGCCGTTCACACGTCCATCCACAACGCGACCCATTACTGCAACCTCCCCGTCAGATACACGCCCGACACATCGCGCACGCGCTCAACCAGATCGCGGAACTTCATCAGAAACGCGACCTGCTGGGCATGCAGGCCAAAGTCGTCGTCGAACACCGAGATGCCGGCCTTGGCCGACCCACGAAAACCGCGTTCTTCGAGCAGCGCATCGCAGGCCTCGAGCAGCGACGGCACCGCCGCCTTGTCGAGCTGGCACTCGCCAAAGGAGCGGATGGCCTCGAACTTGGTCTTGGCCTCCCCCTCAGGCAGAGCGTCGACGAGCGAATAGAACACATCCACCGGCACCGACAGGCGCGGCTCAAAGCAATCGAGCACGCCGGTGTGGTGGCCCACGGCGAGCGTGTAGTACAGCACGTCGCAGGCCTCCTGGGGAACGTCTTCCTCGGTCTCCACAAACTTACGCGTGAGCTCGTAGAAGACCACCTGGTCGGGCGCATGGCCCAGGCAGGGGTCGGCGACGCCCTCGGCGGCCTCGTCGCTTGCGCGCGAGGCATCGCCAAAAGAGCCGCCGAGCATGCCGGGGCCCGCAAAGTAACCAGAGCGGTCCGTGAGCTCCATCTAGCGACCTCCGGCCAGCACTAGATCCTGCAGCGCCGAGTACACCTCGACGCGACGCGGATCGTCCTGCTTGTCGATGAGCAGCGCCATGGCACCGCGGATATCGCCCTTGGGCGCACCCTCGAGCGTGTCCATAAACTCGTTGGCCAGGTCGCGGCCGTAACGGTAGCCGCTCATGGCGCGAGCCTCGCGCTCGATGGCAACGCGCAGCTTGTACGGCACGCCGGGGTGCAGGATATCGGCCTGCTCGCCGGCGGCCTCCACCGTGGTCTCGGCATGGAGCTTTTGGTCCAGCAGACCGAGCGCCATGGCAAAGCCGTAGATGGTCTGCGCGGGGCTGGGCGGGCAGCCGGGGATGTAGACATCGACCGGAAGAATCTTATCCGTGCCGCCCCAGACGCAGTAGTTGTCGTAGAAGATGCCGCCGGTGCAGCCGCACGCGCCATAGGACACCACGATCTTGGGATCGGGTGCAGCCTCAAAGGCGCGCAGGGCCGGCATGCGCATGGCACGCGTCACGGCACCGGTGTACAGCAGCACATCGGCGTGACGGGGCGAAGGCACGACCTTGATGCCAAAGCGCTCGACGTCGAAGACGGGCGTGATGGAACCGAAGATCTCGATCTCGCAGCCGTTGCAGCCGCCGCAGTCAACGCGGTAGACGTACACCGAGCGCTTGATCTTCTTAAGAAGGGTCGCCTTGGCCTTCTCGATGCTCTCGTCGAGCTCGATCTTGGTCGGGCGGTACTGGAGCCGCTCGGGCAAAAGCGTGGGTTCGGCCATGGTTACTCCTCCTTCGTTTCAAAATCCATGATGATGCCCTCGACCGGCGCCGGACCGGCGGGAATCTCGGGCGCATCGGGGTTGAGCTCGCGGTCGATATACTCCGGGTTCACGCCGTGGCCGCCCAGATACTCCATGCCGGGGCCCTGGGGCTCACCGGACGCAAGCGTCTCGTTGGCAGCCATGCCGTGCGCGTTGCCGGTCTTTACGGCCGATGCGGCGCGCAGGGCGTCGAGCTCGCGCTTGCACTCCTGGCACATACCGACGGTACGGGCGGCCTGGATGGCCTCCATGCCGCCGGTCTTTTGCAGCAGGCGCTTGGCGTAGTCGATCTCCTTGTGCGGGGCAAACGGCTTGCCGCAACGCGAGCAGTGCTCGAGCGTGTAGACGCTCTTGCTGGTGAGGTCGTCCTTGCTCATGACGGCCAGCTCAAACTCCTCGGTGAGCTTGATGGCCTCCATGGGGCAGGCCTCCTCGCAGCGGCCGCAGAAGATGCAGCGGCCGTAGTCGATCGACCAGGTAATGGTATCGGCCGCAAGGTCGGTGTCCATGCGAATGGCATCGGCCGGGCACGCCACGCCGCAGGCACCGCAGGCGATGCAGAGCTCGGCATTGTGCTCGGGCTTGCCGCGCATGTCCTTGTTGGTGGGGAACGGCGCAAACGGGTACTTGACCGTCGCGTCGCCGGCCTTGGCGTTTACCTTCCAAAGCTTCAGCATATTAGAGCGCCTCCTCATCGAGCGGAGCGGCCATAGTGCCCTCGCCCGCAAGCGGCGACTTGTCGCGCCAGACGTTCTCGAACTGCTCCTTATCGAGCACGTGGTCGCGCTTGGCGGCGACATCGGTCACCGTCACGCGGTCGGTGCAGGAGTAGCACGGGTCGAGCGAGCCGACGATCAGCGCCGCGTCGCCCACGGTGTTGCCGCGGAACATGTAGCGCAGGACCGGCCAGTTGCTGTACGTGGCGGCCTTGGCGCGCCAGCGGTAGCACTTCTGGTTGTTGCCGAGCATGGCCCAATGCACGTCCTCGCCGCGCGGCGCCTCGGTGGCACCGATGGCGTACTTGTGCGGGGTGTACTCCCAATCCGTGGTGAGGATGGGACCCGACGGGCAGTTCTCGAGCATGGTCTCGATCATGTCGATCGAATCGTAGACCTCCTGGATGCGAACGGCGGTACGGCCGAAGGCATCGCAGGTGTCGGCCGTGGCGGCGTGCATCTTCTGGACGTCCGGATCGGCGTAGCCGTCGAAGGGATGGTCAAAGCGCACGTCGCGGGCATAGCCCGAGCCACGCATGAGCGGGCCGACCGGCGAGAAATCGCGTGCGATCTTGCGGTCCAAGATGCCGATGCCACTCGTACGCTCAATAAAGTTGGGCGTCGAGAGCAAGACGTCGACGAGCTCCTGAACCTCGGAGCGCAGCTGGTGGATGGTCGTGAGGGTGGAGAGCTTCTGCTCGGCCAAAATGTCGCGACGCACGCCGCCGATCACGTTGAGGCCGTAGGTCTTGCGGTGACCGGAGAGCTTCTCGGCCAGGTCCATGGACTTCTCGCGGACGCGGAAGAACTGCTGGAAGCCGGAGTCGAAGCCCGTGTAGTGCGACGCCAGGCCAATGTTGAGCAGATGCGAGTGCAGGCGCTCGACCTCGAGCATGATGGCGCGGATGTACTGGGCGCGCGGCGGGACATGGATACCCTGGGCGCGCTCGACGGCCTCGGCGTAGGCCACCGAGTGGGCGCAGCCGCAGATGCCGCAGATGCGGTCGGCGAGGAACGTCACGGCGTCATAGTTCAGGCGCGTCTCGGCAACCTTCTCCATGCCGCGGTGCACGTAGAACAGACGATAGTCGGCGTCCACGATCGTCTCGCCCTCAACGAACAGGCGGAAGTGGCCGGGCTCGTCGGAGGTAATGTGCAACGGGCCCATGGGGACGAGCGTGGTCTCCTTGCCCTTGGTATCGGCCAAGAACTCGTAGTTTTCCATATCGCTCGCGGGAGCGGGACGGAAGCGGTAGTCCATGGAGTCCTTACGCAGCGGGTACAGGCCGCTGGGCCAGTCATCGGGCAGCACCAGGCGACGGCGATCGGGCAGGCCCTCGGGGATCAGGCCGAACATGTCGCGCAGCTCGCGCTCGCCCCACACGCAGGCGGGGACGAACGGCGTCACGGACGGGAACGTCATCTTGGCGGGATCGATCTCGGTACGCACGGTCACCCAGCCGGGATCCTCCCCCTCCATGGAGATGACGTAGTACACGGCGTAACGGCCGCACAGGCTGCGCTCATCGTTGCCGATAATCACGGGAATCCAGCCGTAGCGCTCGTAATACAGGTAGTGGACGGCCTCGGGCAGCTTGTCCTGCTTGACGGTAATCGTCAGCTGGTCCTCGCACTGCCACTCGACCTTCTCGATGCAGCCCGGAACGGCGCGGCGCAGGGCCTCGACATGGCTCTCGCAGCGACGGGCATACACCTTGTTCTCAGTTTCAATCATTCGTTACTCCACCTCGCTCTGAGCGGTCTCGGTACCGAACACAGCGCGGTACATCGGCGTCGCGTGAAGTTCCTCGGTGCTCTGCTCGAGCACGATGCCGGTCGCGGTCTCCACACCGTGCACGAGAGGCAGCGGGGTGGCGATGCCAAACCACAAGATCATGACGGCCAGGATGATTTCGGGGATAAGCATGAGCGCCGGGGCCTCATGCTTGCCCATGCCCTGGGGCGCATGGCCGAACACCGACTTGAGTGCGATGCGGGTGAGCGCGGAGATGGCCACGGTAAGACCGAGGGCGACCACGACGACCAGCCACATGGGACCGGCAGTGACACCGGCGACAAAAGTCAGGAACTCGGAGATAAACATGCCAAAGGGCGGGAAGGCACCAAGACCGAGCAGCGCCAGGATGGCGAGCGCGGCGGTTGCGGGGGCAACCTCGACGACACCCTGAATCTTAGCCAGGCTACGCGTGCCAAAGGCGTGCTGGATGTTGCCGGACACGCAGAAGGCAAGCGTCTTGGTAAAGCCGTGGAACACGCAGTGCAGCAGGGCCGCGGCGATACCCAGCGGGCCACCGATACCCAGGCACAGGGCGATAACGCCCACGTTCTCCACAGACGAGTACGCAAAGCGGCGCTTGAGGTCGTCCTGGCGAAACATCGAAAGTGCCGCCACCAAAATGGACAGCGTGCCGACGATCAGCAGCAAAAGTTGCGGATACTCGGCGCCCACGGCCTGGATGGTAAAGCCGTAGAAGCGCATGATCACAAGCATGGCGCACTTAAGCAGCACGCCCGAGAGCAGGGCCGAAACAGGGCTCGGGGCCTGGGAGTGGGCATCGGGCAGCCAAGTGTGCATGGGGAACAGGCCGGCCTTGGTGCCAAAGCCGATCACGATAAACGCAAAGGCGAGGCGCATGAGCGTCGGGTCGAACTGGTCGGCATACGGCAGCACGCACGACAGGAATGCGGCCTCGTGGGCGTTGGGAATCACGTCGGCGGCGTTGGCGTAGATCAGCAGCGTACCGAACAGGCCAAAGGCCACGCCGGCGGTGCAGACCATCGCATACTTCCAAGAAGCCTCGAGGGCCGTCTTGTTCTTGTAGATACCCACGAGGAACACGGTGGAAAGCGTGGTTGCCTCCACGGCGGCCCACGTGAGGATCATGTTGTTGGACAGGCACGCGAGCAGCATGGTGAACACGAACAGGCTAAACAGCGCAAAATACTGCTTGGCGCGCTCGGCGGGCATGGAGCCCTCCTCGATATCGGCCTTTACATAGGGCAGCGAGAACAGCCCCGTAAGAAAACCGATAAAGCCGATGAGCAGCACAAAGATGGCGCCCAGCGAATCGAGGTGAAACCACAGGCCAAGAGCGCTCGCGGTGTCGCCGCTCATAAGGACGTCACCGGCCGTCATAATCGACAGCACCAGGACGGCTGCGACGGAGACCAGGTTGAGACCGGCAAACACGTTATAGGACGTGTTCTTGGGCAAAAATGCCATGATCAGCGAGAACACCAAAGGAGTCGCGAGCAGGGCGAGAATCAACGTTTCCATGGACTACCCCCTCAGCTCGGACAGGTCGCGCGCATCGAGCGAGTGGGAGTCGTCCCAAATGCGACGCACGACGATGGACATGATGATGACGGCAAAGATGGCGTCGGTGGCGATACCGATCTCGATGATCTCGGGAGCGGTGGGGGCCAAAAGCGCGAGCGTCACGTGGCTGCCGTTTTCCATGAGGCAGTATCCAAAGATCTGCTTCATGATGTTGCGCTGCGAGATGATGCAGGTGAGGCCCACAAAGAAGTGAGCGAAGCTAATAGCGAGCGCAGGCGTTGCGACCTCGGCCGTGGGCAGGCTGATCTGCGTCACGACGGCAAAGCAAATCGCGACCTCGACGGCGATGATGCAGATGGCCCACGCGGGCTTAAGGCCGGCCTTGAGCGATGCGTCGCTCGGCTCGCCCATCTTCTTGTATGCGCGGTTGAGGATGTAAGGGACCAGGACGACCTTGGTGATAAAGGCGGATCCGGCCCACATAAGCAGCTCCTGCGCACCGGTAGTGGCACCGAGCGTGGCGAGCAACCCCACAAGCACCAGCGACTGCACCGCATACCAGCTGATGGCGTGCTTGATGTTCTTTGAGACGACCACCATGGTGGACGTGACGATCAGAAGGCCGCCAAGGATGTTGACGATCGAATAACCCATGTCGTTCTACCTCCTAACCGATCCAGCTGGCCGAAAGCGGGCCGCTGACGATGACCATGATGATGAGTACGATGAACACGAATGCCATTGCCTTGGGGAGCGGTGCACCAGCGGCGACTTCCTCGCTCGGCTCGCCGGGCAGGCAATAGCCCATCCACTTGAGGAACCAGGCGAAGGTGGCGACGGTCTCGGCAACCATGATGCACACGAGCACCAGGATCGCAACGTTGCCGGCACCAACAGAGAAGCCGCCGGCGATGATCTGGAACTTCGAGAAGAACGTGTTCATGGGCGGCACGCCGGCAATGGCGAGCGCGGCGACACCAAAGCCCACGCCCGAGATCGGGTACTTCTTTACGATGCCGCGAAGCTTGGGCAGCATACGCGTGCCGAGCGTGAAGGAGAACGAACCGGCGATCAGGAAGAACAGCGTCTTGGCGAAAGCGTGGTTAAAGATGTGGCACACGGCGCCATCAAAGGCCAGCTGGCTGCCAAAGACCGAAAGGCCCAGACCAAAGAACACATAGGAGAGCTGGGCGATCGTGGAGAAGGCCAGCAGACGCTTCATGTCCTTTTGCGGCAGGTACATAAGGAAACCAAAGAGCATGGTGACCATGGCGTCGATAATGGCGACCCAGCCCACGATCTCGGGAATCTCGCCGGCAGAGACGAGTGCACGCGCGAACACGCACACGCCGACCTTAACCATCGAGGCACCATGCAGGTAGGCCGAAACAGGCGTCGGTGCCTCCATGGCCGAAGGCAGCCACATGTACATGGGAACCTGTGCGGACTTGGCCCAGGCCGCAAACAGCACGAGCAAAAGGACGATAGCCTTGAGCTTGGCATCGAGGCCGGCAATCGCGGTAATGGCGAAGGTGCCGGTGTGGGCAAACACGATGGCAGCGCCCAGATACAGGCCGAGCGCACCGATATGCGTGATGATCAGGGCCTTCATGCCGGCCTTCTTGGCCGTAGGCGTCATGTAGTAGCTAATGAGGCCCCAAGAGCACGCGCCCGTGATCTCAAAGAACACGAGCTGGCCCAAAAGGGTCGAGCTGTACACGAGGCCGGCCATGGCGCCGATGAAGGTCGCGAGGTACGCGTAGAAGCGACGACGCGGCGCGTCGGGATGCTCACGGTTGTTCTCGCTCATATAGGGGATCGAATAGATCACGACAAGCAGGCCGATACCCACAAAGGCGGGCGCGAGCAGCGTGCTCATGCGATCGAAGGTGAATCCCATGACGAGGGTCTGCCCAAACGAGATCAGGGGGACCTGCGTGTCGGGCATGCCGGCGCCAGCGAAATTCGCGGCGAGGGCGATGGTGCAGACCGTCGAGACGGCGGCACCCAAAACGCTGAACCACTTGGCGTACGGACGGGGGAACAGGGCGACGAGCACCGAGGCCACCATCGGGGCCGCGATAGCGACCAAGCCGAGAAGGGACAGACTGACTGCAAATGACATTGTTTCTCCCTTCTCCTACACGCCGACGACCACGAAGACAAACGCCAGAACGGCGATGCCCACGACAGCCCAGGTCTGATTACCGAGTACCTTAAAACGCGAGCGCGAGCAGGAGTTCTCGATCACGCCGCATACGACAAAGTCGATAAGGCACTTCACCAGGAAGATGACGGCACCCAGAACGGCGGCGGTGCCCACGGTCGCGGGCTCGCCCCAAGGGATGAAGATTGCGCAGAACCAAGCGACGACCAGGACCTGTTTCATGGACATGGCGAGCTTGGCCATGGCGAGCGACGGGCCGGAAAGCTCGGCGAGCGGACCTTCCTGAAGCTCCTGCTCGGCCTCGGCCTGATCAAACGGCAGCTTGCCGAGTTCCATGTAGCAGGCGATCGCAAAGGCGATGCCGGCGAGGATCACGGCGACCGGCGCGTCGACGGCGCCCGTCATGATGTGCTGACCCATAGTGGCGATGTCGGTGGAGCCACACACCAGGGCGGCGGCAAACAGCGCCAGCAGCATGGACGGCTCGATGAGCACGCTCATAAGCAGCTCGCGAACGCCGCCGATACCGGCGTAGGCGTTGGACGAATCCACACCGCAGAGGGCGAAGAAGAAGCGCGCGAGCGCCAGGCTGTACATGATGGTGATGGCGTCACCAAAGACCGGGATGGGGCTTTGTGCCGTAAAGAGCGGCAGGCCCATCGCGAGCATAAAGGCGACGGCGAAGAACAGCGGAGGCATAATGCGCAGCGCAAAGCTCGCGTCCTCGCTCTGGGACTCGGGGCGCGCAAAGAGCTTGGCCAGGTCGCGGTAGTCCTGCATGATGCTGGGGCCGCGACGGTTGTGCATCTTGGCGCGGATCACGCGGCCGAGACCGGAGAAGAACGGCGCGACGGCCATGACGACCACGCCCTGCAGAACGGCAAGTACGATGTTGTTCATGCTCTCCCCTCCTTAACCCATTTGCACGGCGAGCACGAGGAACACCACGAGTGCCGCGACGATATAGCAGATATAGATGCTGTAGTTGCCGCCCTCGAGCTTAGTCGCGAGGTCGGCGAGCTTCTCGACACCCTTATGCGGGGCATCGACGAGAACCTTGTCGGGTACGGGCTCCACAGCCTCGGCCACACCGGTGAGCTTCTGGAAGAAGTGCGCGATGGACCAGCAGACGGCCGTGCAGCGGTCGCGCAGCGTGTAGAGCGGCTGCATAAACCAGGACACCTCGGAGGCAAAGGTCGTGGCCATGACGGGCATATGCTCGTTGGGAGCATAGCCGCATGCCCACGGCTGGGACTTCTGCACCTTGCCGACGGTCTTGAGCTTGCGATAACCGCAGGCAAGGCCGACGAGCACCACGAGCGCAATGGCGATCGCGGGCGTGGAGGTGGCAGCGCCGGAGTACTGGTTCATGAGCTCCATGCCCTCGGCGGCAAACACGCCACCGTACGGATGCAGCACGGACGCGGCGACATCGACCAGCACGGGCGCGATCACGGGAGCGCCAATGCCCAGAACGACGCAGATGGCCGCGAGCAGACCCTGCGCAAACACCATGGGGGCGGGAACCTCCTTGGCATTTGCCGCGGCCTCGGAGCGAGGCGCGGAGGCAAAGGAGACGCCATAGGCCTTGACAAAGCACGTGACAGCCAGTGCGCCGGTAATGGCAAGCGCGACGGCAGCGAACACGGCCACGATCATGACGGCCTTGTCGCCCTGCATGGCGGCGTTAAAGAGCGACTGGTAGGTAAACCACTCGGACACAAAGCCGTTGAAGGGCGGGATGGCCGAGATGGCAAGCGCGCCAACGAGGAAGCAGATGGCCGTTGCCGGCATACGACGGAACAGGCCGCCCATCTTCTCCATATTGCGCGTACCCGTAGAGTACAGCAGCGCACCGGCGCCCAAGAACAGCTCGCCCTTAAACATCGCGTGGTTAAACGTGTGGTAGAGGGCGGCCATCAGAGCCAGGACGGCGATACCGACCGAGTTGAGCGCCATGGCGGCCATGGAGGCACCGACGCCGAGCAGAATGATGCCGATGTTCTCGACGGAGTGATAGGCCAGCAGGCGCTTGATGTCATGCTCCTGCAGGGCGAAGGCCACGCCGAGAACCGACGAGATCGCACCGAAGACCATGACCATAAGGCCCCACCAAACCTGAACGCCCGAAGCGGAGAGCAGGTCGAGGCCCACTTTGAGAATGCCGAAGATACCAATCTTGATCATGCCGCCGGACATGAGGGCCGACACGTTGGACGGCGCCTCGGGATGTGCCTTAGGCAGCCAGCCGTGCAGCGGGATGATACCGGCCTTGGCGCCAAAGCCAAAGAAGGCGAGCACGAAGCACACGGATGCGACCGCGGGGCTAAACTGCGTGGCGCGGAAATCCGCAAAGGCAAACGAGCCACCGGCGAAGTTGGTCATGGTGAGGAAGCTCGCCATGATGAGCACAAAGCCGACGTGCGCGATCACAAAGTAGAGCCAACCGCCGTGGATGGAATTCTCGTTCTCCTCGATCACGACGAGGAAGTACGAGGTCAGCGACATGAGCTCAAAGGCGACCAGGAACCAAAACACGTTGTCGGCGGTGATGACGAGCATCATGGACGCCACGAAGGTGTTAAAGAAGAATCCGGCGCGGCCCTTTTTGCCCGGGTACTCATCAAAATAGTTGAGACCGTAGATCGAACCGGCAAACGCGAGCACCGAGATGAGCGCCACGAACAGGCCGGACAGCTGATTGAGCAGCAGCTGGAAATGGGCAAACGGGAAGAACACGATGGTGTCGACCGACGTGACATCGCCCAGCACGGCCTGGATACCGGCCACAAACGAAAGCACCGCGGCGACGGCGCCGATTAGGCAGCCGGCGGTCTTGGCGGCGTTATCGGCCTTGATCAGCAGAACCGAGGCGAGCGCACCGATGCACGAGACGGCAAGCGATGCGATAAACAGCGTCATGCTATCCATTGTTTACGCTCCCTTCTGCTTTCTCGGACAGGCCCTGGGCCACAGCGGTAACGTCGACGACCGGACCGTTTTCAATCGAGCGCAGGCGCTTGGCCTCGTCGAGTTCGCGATCGGCCGCGCCGCCCATGACGGTCAGCGCCTTGGTGGGGCACGCCGCCACACAATGCGGGCCGTCCGCATCGAAGGCGCACAGGTCGCACTTGACAGCGCAGGTGTACTGGCCAGGAGTCCACGTAAGCAGGCTGCTCAGGGACTTAGGATACGAAGGCGTCGGGTCGCACATGCCTGCGACACCGGCGATAGACGTGCCATCGGGATGGATGGCACCGAAGGGGCACGCGATGGCGCACAGCCTGCACCCGATGCACTCCTGCTCCTTGACGTGGATGCGGTCGCCATCGTGCTCGATGGCATTCACCGGGCAGACCTCGGCGCAGGGGGCACCCTCGCAATGGTGGCAGGCAAGGGCGGCCGAAATACCGCCGGTCTTCACGAGCGCCAGGCGCGGCGTATCCTGAAGACCCTGCATCCGGTGGGCGTCGGCACAGGCGGACTGGCATGTTCCGCAGCCGATGCACCTCTCCGGGTTGATGTCGATGAAGCGGTTCATCCCCACTTCCTTTCAAAATAACGGGCCGGGCTCCCGAACGTACGGGACGCCCGGCCCAAAAAGCCAACGAGAACGGGACTACACGATTTGATTCACGTGCGTCTCGTCGTCGAACTTGGCGGCGCCGGGCTCAACGTCCTGAGGAGCGGCGGCGTCCACCAGAGCCTGCTTGAGCTCGGTGTACTGACGCTCGACCTCGCCCTCAGCCCAGACCTGGTCGGCGATAGCGTCGACCTGGCAGGCAGAGAACTTGTCCTCGGGCGTATGCGAGACCGGGTCGACCTTGTGAATGGTCAGCTCGTTGCACTTGCCGATCCACCACTGGTAGGTCATATAGACCGTGCCCTTGTTGATACGGTCGCTCACGTCGGCGCGGCTGTATACCTGGCCGCGGCGGCTGTGGATCGAGACGATGTCGCCGTTCTTGATGCCGCGCGCCTGGGCGTCCGCGGGATTCATGCGGACAAAGCCGGGCTCGTCGGCGAGCAGCGCCAGCGTCTTGCAGTTGCCGGTCATCGAACGGCAGCTGTAGTGGCCGACCTCGCGGACGGTGCACAGAATGAGCGGGTACTCATCGTCGGGAAGCTCGGAGGGCGCCTCCCAGTCGTGCGCCATCAGGTTGGCGCGACCGTCCTTGGTGGTGAACTTGCCACCAGCGAACATGTCGGGCGTACCGTGGTCGTTCACATCGGTGCTCTTGACCGGCCACTGGGCGTAACCGCCCTCGGGAGCCATCTTCTCGTAGGTTGCGCCCACAAAGTTGGGGCACAGGCTAATGCACTCGTTCCAGATCTGCTCGGTGTTGTCGTAGTGCATGGGATAGCCCATGCGCGTAGACAGGTCCGCGAAGATCTCCCAGTCGTGGCGGCACTCGCCCTTGGGCGGAACGGCCGCGTCAAAGTGCTGGAAGCTACGGTCGGATGCGGTAAAGACACCCTCGTGCTCGCCCCAAGAGGTGGCAGGCAGGATGACGTCGGCGAGCATGGTCGTCTGCGTCATAAAGATGTCCTGGCAAATGAACAGATCCAGCTCGGAGAGCGTCTTGCGCATTCCGGCCGAATCGGGCTCGGTCTGCACCGGGTCCTCGCCGTAGTTGTAGAAGCAGTGCACCTTGCCCTCGTCGACCAGGTGGCCCAGGTCGGTGAGCTTGTAGCCCTCCTCGAGCGGGAGCTTTTCCTCGGGCACGCCCCAAGCCTTGGCAAACTTGGCACGCACTGCCGGGTCGGTGACCTTCTGGTAGCCAGGGTACAGGTTGGGCAGCATGCCCATATCGCAGGAGCCCTGGACGTTATTCTGGCCACGCACGGGCGCGAGGCCGGAGTTGGGTTTGCCGATCTGGCCGGCAACGCAGGCGATGGAGGCGATGGTGTGCACCGTCTTCAGGTTCTGCTTCTGCTGGCATACGCCCATGCCCCAGCCAATGATGGCAGAGGGCTTCGCCGTGGCGTACATCTCGGCAGCTTGGTGGATCAACGCGGGCTCGACACCCGTGATGTCCTGTACGGATTCGGGAGTGTAGTTCTTGATGGTCTCCCACCACTCGTCAAAGCCGTTCGTGTGCTCGGCGACGAATTCCTTGTCGTAGAGGCCATCGTTGACCAAGCAGTTGGCAAAGGCGTTGAGGAACGCAACATTGCAACCGTTCTTGATCGGAAGGTAGAGATCGGCGATACGCGCGGTTTCGATATGGCGCGGGTCGGCGACGATGATCTTGCAACCCTTTTCTTTGGCTCGCACGATACGCCTTGCGACGATGGGGTGCGAATCGGCAGGGTTATAGCCGAAGAGGAAAATGCAGCCCGCATCCTCCATACCGGGGATGGAGCATGACATGCAACCTGAACCAACCGTGTCCATCAGACCGAGGACAGTAGGGCCGTGTCAAGTACGGGCGCAGTTGTCCACGCTGTGGGTGCCGATGCACGCACGCGTAAACTTCTGCATGACGTAATTCGCCTCATTGCCGCCGCCTCGCGAAGAGCCGGTGGTCATGACAGCGTTAGGACCATATTCGTCAATTATGGCCTGCATCTTAGATGCGGTGAAATCCAGTGCCTCGTCCCAGCTTACGCGCTCAAGATCCGCGCCCTTGGTGCGACGGATCATCGGGTGCAGTACGCGAGGAGTCAAGATCTTGGTGTCGTTGATGAAGTCGTAGCCGCTCATGCCCTTAAGACACAGCTCGCTCTGGTTGGTGATGCCGTTGAGCGGTTCGGTGCCCACGACCTGGCCGTTTTGGACCAGGAGGTTAAACTGGCAACCGGCGCCGCAGTACGGGCAGATCACTTTATGCTTCTCCATGACACCCTCCTTCCTTTCTCTGCTACCGAATACTCGGTTCTTATTTGACAATCATTGGGCCTGTATGGCCGGCCGTTTACGCCTCGTTTTCGATGGTGGCGCGGGCACGCTCGGCAGTCAGTTCTGCCAGGCGCTCCTCGTCTACCAGGGTGAGGCCCTTGGTCGGGCACGCCTCGGCACACGCCGGACCGCCGGGACGGTCCACGCACAGGTCGCACTTGAGCACGAAGCTCTTGGTCTGCGAACCCACGCGCACGTCACCCATCAAGACGGGGACCTGCGTGGTCGCCACGCTCACGGCGCCAAAGGGGCATGCCATGACGCAGCTCTTGCAGCCGATGCAGTTGTCCTCGTTGACGCCGATACGATGGTTCTTTGGATCAAAGAACAAGGCGCCCGTAGGACAGGCCTTCGCGCACGGAGCGTCCTCGCAGTGGTGACATGCCACCGGCGCGGAGATCTCGTAGGTGCGCGTTACGCGCAAGCGAGGTGCGGCGATGTTGCCGGGAATATCGTGTGCCTCGATGCACGCCGCCATACAGGTTTGGCACCCAATGCAGCGCGAAGAATCGGCTACGACTCGTTTATTGCCCATGTTGTTCACTCCCTCCTGAATCCCATGCCGGAGAGACCCTGTCGACGTTGCCCCGGACCGCCCGTGGTCCGGCATCGGCGTATCGAGCGCATGCGGCGAAACAGGCACTTCGATAGAATTCCTCCAACGATATACAGGTTAAATATACGCAGTTGCAGGTGGCAAACTTGAGGATAGGCCCTGCAATACGGGTGTATTGCAGGGGTTTTGGCAGGTTGGAATTATTCTCGATAGGATATAAAGGTGAGTGTATTACACGCGTACGCCCAAGAAAGATTTCACGCTCATTTCTGAAGGATGTAGTACGTTTGTAATATCGTTTACACTCAATTACTCTAGTGCAATAAAGTAGTGGTTGTAAGATTGGCTATTATTAGCCACTGCTGTATTTGACTATTCAAATTGCACGCTCATTAAGGGAGGCCAGTGATGTCATCGACTCAAAAACGAGCCATCCTGCAGGTGCGCATTCGCGAGGAAGACAAGCAGCATGCTGAGCGTCTCTACGACGCCATGGGCACATCGCTCGCCGAGGCTGTCCGTCTATTTGTCGCGCAAAGCATTTTGATGCGCAAGCTCCCCTTTCAGCCGGTCGCCGTGCGCTCAAAGGATGGCACCGCCGCCTATGGATCGCTCAAAGCCTATGGGGACCCCAATCGCCGCTCCGAGGAGCGCAATGCCTGGATTGAGTACCTTGCCACAGAAAGCGACGATTCGATTTTGGGTCCCGAGGAAGTAGATATCCATGAGTAGCACCATCATCGACGAGACCGTCATCCTGCGCTACCTGCTTAACGACGACGAGGTCCTGTCACCGCGCGCCGCCAAGGTCATCGCCACGCGCACCGCTCGTGTCTACCCCGAAATCATCACGCGCGTCGTGGTCACGCTGCGCGACGTCTATAAGGTTCCCCGCGTTGAGATTGCCGCGGCCATGAAAAGGCTGCTCGATGACGTTATGGTCGACGAGCCCACCGTTGTCGCCCTTGCCGTCAAACTCTTTGGCAAGACCCATATGGACTTTACCGACTGCCTCCTCGCAGCCCGAACCGCCATCTACAACGATGATGTCGTGAGCTTTGGCAAGCCCATCATCCAAGGCATGATCGATTACCGCCACAAGCGCCAAACCGCAGCCGAAGCCCGCAGCCGAAGCACCGACTCCACCATCGACAAGCTCCGCCACCACGGTCGCCACTAACCGACAGACAACGGCATCGCCCGCCCCTCAGCCCATCCCCTCTTAAGTTGCGGTGAAATAGTTCCTGTTTTCAAGCTTCCACGGGCCTTTTAGGAACTATTCCACCGCAACTTCCAGGTTGGCCATCCGAAACCGACAGCCTTGGACCGCGAATCCTACTGTTCGCCACGAAATGGGCCTATCTACTACGTTTAACCGATTACCCTCGACCATACCGAAATCCGAAATATCAAAACCGCTGGTAGACGGCTTGCTGATTTTCCGAAAATGCCGCTATGGTCGACCCCTGCGGGCCAAACGTAGTAGATGGGCCGCTTTCGTGGCTCAGCACCGGACCAGTCATTTAGGGACAGGGCTTTTTTGACCACATTTGCCAGCCTATCGCTAGAGTAGTCAAAACAGCCCCGTCCCAAATTAGCTACCCCGGCCTTCAATGGGTTCGCAAAAGCCAAACGACAGCCCGTATTTCACCGCAACTTAGGTGAGGCGGCATCGATTCCCGCACCTCGTACACTTACGAAAATGGCTCTGGTCCCAAAAGGAACTAGAGCCATTCATCTATCTTATGGAGCGGGCGACGGGAAGTCCAAGGGTTTGCTTCGCAAACCCTTGTTTCGCTGCGGGCCATTGGCCCTTGCGTGCTGCGCTGGAAAATGCTCACGCATTTTCTCAGCTTCGCACCCTGCCGGGTTCGATTCCCGTCGCCCGGCACGCTTATGAAAACGGCTCTGGCACCAAATGGAGCCAGAGCCGTTAAAGCTATCTTATGGAGCGGGCGACGGGAATCGAACCCGCGTCATCAGCTTGGAAGGCTGGGGTTCTACCATTGAACTACGCCCGCAAGATATGGTCGGGACGACAGGATTTGAACCTGCGACATCCTGCTCCCAAAGCAGGCGCGCTACCAAACTGCGCCACGTCCCGAAGGTGTTGAGCAGCTAAGGCATAAACCTTGCGTGTCCCAAAGCGAAAGAAATTATAGGGGAGACTCCCCGCCTGTGCAAGCGCAGAAACCCTAGCTCCTCGAATGTGTGACAAACTGGCTATGAACCAGACCGATCACAAACGCCACCACAGCAACCGGCGCCCACGCAGCACCGATATCTGCCAGCGGCAACGCATCGAACGGCAGCCACGCGCCCGCAAAGAACGCATCGCGGACCGAGGTGATCACACTCTGCACCGCGACAACACCGCCGACCCAGACCCACACCTGCGGATGCGCGTCGCAAAAGCCGTGCATCAGGCCCATAAGTACCAGCACAATGGCAACGGGATACAGGGCATTAAGCATGGGCACCGAGAACATAAGGATCACGTCGAGGCCCACGTTGGAGAGCACGCACGAAAACGCCGCGAACACAAAGGCGAGAATCGCGAAGGGACGGCGCATGGCCTCCTCGGAAGCCTCCGCTCCCCCTTCGACCACATACGTCTCGCAGAAGTAACGCGAGCAGCAGCTGATGAGGCCGATGCACACGTTCATGCAGGCGAGGAAGAAGATCGCAAAGACCACGACCGTGCCGGCTAGGCCAAAGTGCATGGAGGCCGAACGGGCAAGGATGGCGGCGCCGTTGGTGGCGTCGGGCATAACCGTGCCGAGCTGCATGCCGGCAAGCGCCAGGCCGCAGTAGATGATGGCCATGAGCACGCCGGCGATCACACCGGAGCGCGAGATCTCGAAGGCCACGCGCTTATCGTCGGTAACACCAAGCTCATGGATGGTCTCGGCGATGATGATGCCAAAGGCGAGCGACGCGAGCAGGTCCATGGTCTGGTACCCGGTCAAAAAGCCTTGCACGGCAGCGCCCGCATCGTAGGGAGCCTGAGGCGCAGCAGCCGGTCCCAGCGGCGAGATTACGGCAGCACCCACAACCAGCACGATGAGCGCAATGAGCGCGGGGCCCGTAATGCGGCCGAGCACGCGCGTGATGACGCCCGGACGCAGCGTGAGCGCAAACGCGACGACAAAGAAGCCAACGGCAAACACCAGGCGAGCCGTGCCAAGCGAGACGCCCTCGGGCAGCAGCGGCACCAGCATCTCGAAGGCCGTGGAGCTCGTACGCGGAATGGCCAGGCACGGGCCGATCGCTAAATAGACCGCCGCGACAAAGAACTCACCGAACTTGGGGTGCACGCGGCCGGCAAGCTCGCGCGCCGTTCCGGCAAGCGCCACGGCGATAAAGCCCATGACGGGCAGGCCGATGGCGGCGATGAGAAAGCCGAGCATGGCGACCGGCGTGGCAGAACCTGCCTGCAGCGCCAGCAGTGGTGGAATAATGAGGTTGCCGGCGCCAAAGAGCATCGAGAACAGGGCGATGCCGACGGTGACGACATGGTCGGAGCGCAGACCGCGCGGCGCGGATGAGGCCATAGACACACCTTTCGGGTCGAAACAAAAACGGGACGGGCAAAAACACCCGTCCCGCAAGTATATACGCTCTAGCAGCTTTAGCAGGCTAAATCGCACAGAGCATCGATAGCCGTGTCGACTTCTTCGGTCGTGTTGAAATACCCAAATGAGAAGCGGACGACGCCCTGGCGCTCGGTTCCCAGCGCACGGTGCATGAGCGGGGCGCAATGGGCGCCGGGGCGCGTCGCAATCCCCCACCCTTGCATGAGCGCATCCGAGATCTCGGCAGAATCGATATCGCCCACGTTGAGCGACACAATCGCAGAGTGCGTCGGCTGGTCAAAGGCACCGTAGAGCTTAATCCCCGGAATCTCGCGCACGCCGGCAAGGAAGCGATCGGCAAGCGCACGCTCGTGGGCAGCAATCGCCTCGACCCCTCCCTGGGTATCGATAAAATCGAGTCCAGCGGAAAGACCGGCAATACCATGGCCGTTAAGTGTGCCCGCCTCCAGGCGCGTCGGCCACTCATGCGGCTGCAGCGCATCGAAGCTGTGCACGCCCGTGCCGCCCATGGCCCACGGCGCTACGTCGACGCCCTCCGTCACAGCCAGGCCACCGGTGCCCTGGGGACCCATCAGCCCCTTGTGGCCGGTAAAGCACACGATATCGAGTCCCATGCCCTGCATGTCAATCTGCGCCGTACCGGCAGACTGCGACGCATCGACAATCACCAGCGCGCCGACGGCGTGTGCCATAGCCGCCACGCGCACGATATCGACCGCATTGCCGGTCACGTTGGATGCTTGCGTCACCACGACGGCGCGCGTACCCGGCGTCATCAAGCGCTCAAGCTCGTCATAGTCGAGCACGCCGTTGGCGTCGCATCCGGCATGCTCAACGGTCACGCCCCGCTCAGCCGCAAGACGATTGAGCGGGCGCAGCACGGAGTTGTGCTCGAGCACCGTCGTGACCACGCGGTCGCCGGGGCGCACCACGCCATTGATGACGGTGTTGAGCGCCGCGGTGGAGTTGGGCGTAAAACAAACATGGTCAGCACGCGGGCAGCCCAACAAGCGCGCAAGCTTGGCGCGGCAGCCGTGGATGGTACGCGCCGCATCGAGCGCACCCGACGTGGCACCGCGCCCGGCATTGCCGAGCGAGCACATAGCCTGCGTCACGGCATCGATGACCGTTTGCGGCTTATACATGGTCGTCGCCGCGTTATCCAGGTAGATCATCGCACGACCTCCCACATGTCGATCACCGTAAAACCCTCGGTGGGGACGCCCGCCGCGGAAAGCTCGCCGCGCAGCAGGCCCTCATCCGAAGGCAGCGCCTTCCACGCCAAGCCGCAGCCGGCAGCGACCTCCCCGGGCACGGGAATCGCGCGCCCGGGAAGTCCGCGCTCGATGCATAGGGTCTCGCACCCCATGGCGGCCGCCGTGGTGGGAAACGTGATGACAAGCGCCGGGCGCTTCTCCCTCATGGCAACTCCAACCAATACGCTACGGGCGCACGACGCGCACGGCCTGCTCCATCTTCTCCACGATCACGTACATGTTGGTGACCTCGCCCACAGCAAGCTGGTCTTTAATGCCATAGTGGTCGAGGCAGGTACCACAGGTAAGGATCTCGACACCCTGCTCGGCCAGACCCTTCAGGTCGTCGAGTACCGGTGAGCCCTCGACAGTGAGCTTGGCGCCGCCGTTGTAGAACAGCATGGTCGCGGGCAGCTCCTCCTGCTGCGTCACGGCGAAGATAAACGCCTTCATGAGCTTGTGACCCAGCTCGTCGTCGCCACGGCCCATGCAGTCGGTGTAGACGGAAATGACGAGCTTGCCCTTGCCGGCGCTGGCATCACAGAAGGCAGCGCCATCCTGCTCGGGATCAGCCACGGCAACGGCGCCAGAGGTCGCCACGGTCACGTGCCACTCGGCGTCAGAAACCTTCTCGACCGAGGCCGCGCAGCCCTTCTCCTGCGCCATCTTGGAGATGTTCTTGACGGCGGTCTCGTTATCGACCGAGGTCACGACGGCGCCCTCGCCGTCGAGCTGCTTCAGAGCCTTGAGCGTCTTGACGACAGGCAGCGGGCAGGCATCGCCCATGGCATTGACTTCAATTTTGGTAGACATAGTTACATCCTTTCAAAAGGGACCGCCCAGAACAGTAGCCAGTCGCATAAACAGTTTTCCTTAATGCACAACGCGAACGGCAGAACCGCCCGGCACCGGCTCGCACACGCGGCCGACGACGGAGGCGATACGTCCTTCGGCATGCAGACGGCGCGCAAGCTCATCCACATCGGCAGCAGGCGCCGCGATGAGCAAGCCGCCCGAGGTCTGCGGATCGTACAGCGCATCCAACATGCCCGGCTCCAGGTCCTCGCCGGCAGCCACACGCGGGCCAAAGAAGTCCTGGTTGCGGTAGGAGCCCGCGGGGATAATGCCCAGGCGCGCCATGTCGAGCACCTGATCAAAGAGCGGTACCGCTCCCGACGCAAGCTCAACCTGCACGCCCGAGCCCTCGGCCATCTCGCACGCGTGCCCGATCAGGCCAAAGCCCGTGACATCGGTGCAGCCGTGAAGCTCAAGTCCCTCGGCCAGACGAATCGGCGCCTCGTTGAGGGTGCGCATCGAGTCAAACATGACTGCGGCCTCGTCCTGCTCGATGAGCTCGCCCTTAATGGCGGTGGTGATGATGCCCGAGCCGATCGCCTTGGTCAGCAGCAGAACATCGCCCACGCGTGCGCCGCTATTGGCGAGCATGCGATCGAGCGGCACAAAACCGCTCACGGACAGACCGTACTTGGGCTCGTCGTCGTTGATGGTGTGGCCGCCCGCGATGGAACAGCCGGCCTCGACGCACTTGTCGGCGCCACCCGCCAGGATCTGCCCCGCGACCTCAACGCCCAGGCAGCTGGGAATGCACAGCAGGTTCATGGCATGGCTCGGACGTCCGCCCATGGCATAGATATCCGACAGCGAGTTTGCCGCGGCGATCTGACCAAACAGGAACGGGTCGTCGACCATCGGCGGGAAGAAGTCGATGGACTGCACGAGTCCCAGGTTTTCGCCAACGCGGAAGACACTCGCATCGTCGGAGGCATCGAATCCCACGAGCAGGTTGTCGTTATGCACATTGGGTAAGTCGCCCAGGACCTGGGCGAGGGCTCCAGGAGCCAACTTAGCGGCTCAACCGCTCGCGGCGGTCATAGACGTGAGCCTAATCTGATCCTTATCCATCGATACCTCCTTTCAAGTTTGACAACTGCTCCAGTATACGCGCCCAGCAGGCATCCCACGAAACCGCAGATGGGTCAAAGGACGAGATGGGTTCCGCGAGCGACCGAGCCACGGCATCTGCCAGCGCATGCTCAAACCGCGGACAATCGAGCACATCGGGCGTATCGACATCCGTCATACGCGGCGGCGTCACCCACGTCACGGGCGCGCAGGGCAAGGTAGCCTCGATCCACGGTCGCACGCCGGGCAGATCGGTCATAACGACCTTGCATCCGCAGGCCATCGCCTCGATCGGCACCAGCGGTAGGCCCTCGTAAAAGGACGGCAGTACAAACACCTCGGCCTCGCGATAAGCGCGCACCAGCTCATCGCGACTCAGACGACCGGCGAGCTCCACCGGCACGGGAGAATCCCGGGCGGCCCGAGCGATGCGCTCATACTCATCCGTATCGCCATGGCCTCCCACCAGCAAAAGCCGACTCGGGCGCACCTTGTACGCCGTATCAGAGTCCTCGCCAAAGCGCCCCATCGCGCGCACGAGCGATTCGACGCCCTTCTTAACGCACACCTTGCCCACAAAGACAAGCGACCCGGTAACCTTTGCCGCCTGCGCATCACGGCAAAACACCCAGTGGTCATAGCCCGTACCAATCACATGGATACGCGACTGGTCAACGCCATAAACGCGCTCGATTTCCTCGGCTTGCTCGGCATGAAGCGAAAAGACGGCATCGAGGCAGCGGACCGCCGTGACAATGCGATCATGGGCGAGTCCATGGGTCAGCATCTGCCGAATATCGGTCGAATGGCACACGCCGCACACGGGAATCCCCCGCACGCGCTCGCGCACCAGGGCGCACAGCAGGTACAAGTGGTGGCAGATGATGGCATCGGGATTGAAGGCGGCGACGGCACGATCGATTGCCGTGCCAAAGGCCCGCTCAAAGGCCGCCGCCATCGCAGGCGTCAGATCGCGGTAGCGTGTCGAGGGATAGGGCATAACGTCCGACATGCCGCAGATGCGAAACGGCAGCTCGGGCGTCTCGAACGGCACCGTAAACACATGCGCGGCGGGATCGAGCTCCCCTTGTGTGTCACCAGGAGCCGCGCCGCAAAGCACCGCCGCCTCGTGGCCCGCCGCGATCTGCGAAGCCACCAGTGCGGCAAGGTAGGTACCGCTTCCCGTGCTATCGGGCTTTTGCGCCGAGATGTTGAGGATGCGCATGAACCCGACCCCTTACGCGAGTGCCTGCGCGCGAATCGCCGCGCCGATCGCACCGGCAAAGCGAGCCTGGGGCGAGGTGGTCACCGGCGAGCCCAGCAGCGCTCCCAGCCGCTCCACAACGTAAGCGTTCTCGCACAGGCCGCCGGTCAGGTAGTACGGGGCGCCCGCTGCCTGCCCGGCCATAGTCGCCACGCGCGACACGACGCTTTCGATCACACCGCGCGCGATATTCTCGCGCGGCTCGCCACGACCGATCAGGCTAATGACCTCGCTTTCGGCAAACACCGTACACATGCTGCTGATCTTGGTTGGCTCACCAGAGCGGGCGAGGTCTGCCATCTGCTGCTGAGAAATGCCCAGACGATCGGCCATGATCTCCAAAAAGCGCCCCGTACCGGCAGCGCACTTGTCGTTCATGGCAAACTTGGCCACGCGGCCGCCTTTAAGTTGGATGACCTTGGTGTCCTGGCCGCCCACGTCGATCACGGTGCCGTGGTCGCCAAAGAGCGCCACAGCGCCGGTGCCATGGCAGGTGATCTCGGTCACGACCTTGTGCGCATAGGGCACGGCGACACGGCCGTAGCCGGTCGCGATCACGCGCGCGTCGTCGGCGGCTACGTCGTAGCCGGACGCAGCAAGCTCGCCGCGCAGGCGCTCAGCCGCATCGACCGACGAATAGCCCGTCGGCATAACGCAAGTCCACGCAATGGCACCCTCACCATCCACCACCGCAGCCTTCGCAGCCGTCGACCCGATATCGATCCCGATCCCCATCATGGCTCTCTCCCAATCTAAACATTAAAGGTAGCGGCGCGTTCAGGCGCCTTGGCATCCTCCCTCACATGTGACAAAGGGACAGTCCCTTTGTCACATTCTCCTACAAGGTCTCGATAAAGGCGGCGATTCGGGTCTCGATCTGGCCCATGTCACCGTTGCTGTAGTCGGTCTCGATCTTCATATACGGAATACCCGCACCCTCGACAACCTCCTGCATTCGCGCACTCTCCACGTTAAAGGTGTGGCAGGCCTGCAGCACGCTCTCCACCACGCCATCGACGTGGTACTTCTCGCACATGGCCAGCGTGTTTTCCATACGACCGTCGTTGGGCGTCATGACCGAGCAGTTGATATCCAGGTAGCGGTCGGCGATGGCGCGCAGGATGTCGGGAGCCTCCGGGTCGATCATCATGGCCGCCGTGCGCTCGCCCGAGCAGTCGTCCATGCACACGACCACACCGCCGTTGGACTCGATGGTGCGACCGATCTTGTTGATCACGCCGCCCACCGGGCAGCCGGTGATCAGAATGCGCTTGGCATCCACCGCGACCGGGCGCTCGCCCGCGTCGTAGGCCTCGCGCAGCTTGGCGACCTTTTGCTCCAGCTGCTGCGTATAGGCCTCGATGTCGAAGCTGAACGTACCGGCAAACATGGTGCTCATCAGGTCGACGCCGCTCATGGCCGCCGGCTGGTTAGCCTGCAGTGCAAACATCTCGAGCTGGGCCGCACGCAAGCGGTTGCGACGACGGACGGCAGCGCGCAGGTCATCGTCGGTAATCGTGATGCCGTAGAAGCCCTCGAGCTCCTCCTTGAGCAGGCGGCACTCCTCGTACCAGCCTTCACGCTCGTAGGCACGATCGCGACCCTGCGGAAGATGCAGAATGTGCGTGCGCTTGAGCTCGTTGAGTAGCTCGTACATCTTCTTCTTGCCGTCGCAGGTGGTCTCGCCGATGATCATGTCGCTAAAGTACGTAAACGGGCACTTTTGCGAGTAGGCAAAACCGTAGGTCGACTTGATGAGCGGGCACAGGTTTGCCGGCAGCACCTTCTCGGCCTCGGGAATCACCTCATCGGACGTACCGCACAGAGCCACGCTCGCAGCCCCCGCGGCATCGATAATCTCGAGCGGCGTATAGCTGCACAAAAAGCCGACCAGGCGATTACCCGCCTGCTTATAATCCTTGACGCGAATAAACGCCGCCTTGCGTTGCTCGTTGAACTCCTCAAACGTGGACGGCAACGGCTGCTCAATATTTTCCGACATATAACTCCTTAACAAACCTTTTAACCAACCAAGGAAACGGCTTTCCCAGGTGCCCGAGGTTGCCGTGAAAGAGGAGCGTCGCGTACTTTGGTACGCAAGCGACGGTTTGAACAGCAAGATCGGGTGCCCGGGGAAGCCGCCGGGACGAATAGTCCTAAATGGTTTCCAAGAAAGCCTCAATCCTGGTTTGCAGTTGGCCTGCATCCTCGCCGGCGTAGTCGGTCGTGATGTGCATAAATGGAATGCCTGCCTCCTCGGCGGCCTTCTCCACGGCAAACGACTCCATCTCGTAGAGCGTGCAGAACTGCAGGGCCACGTCGACAATGCCGTCGGCATGCAGGTTCTTGGCCATCTGGACAATGTCTTTCATACGCTGGTCGTTGGGCGTAAAGACAGCACAGTTGATCTTAAAGTAGCGCTCGGCGATAGCATCGAGCATCTCGTCAACCGTCTCACCGGACTCATCGACCAAGTCCTTGTAATAGCGCGAACCCGTGCAGGACTCCTCGCCCACCACAACGCCGCCGGCCTTCTCGATGAGGTTGAACAGCTTCCAGTTGGGCACGGCCATGGGCGTGCCGGTGTACAGGATGCGCTTGGTCCCCTTGGGCGCCACGCCCTCGCCGGCCTCGACACGCTGCTCGCACTCAGCCGCCATATCGTTGATGGCCCCGGTCAGACGCGGCGTGTCGTCCATAAAGGCGGCCTGAACGGTCAGCAGGCTGTCGAGACCGCTGATGGGCGCTGGGTCGGCAGCGCGCGTGGCAGCGAGGCGCTGCAGGGCGCGACGCTTCTCATTGACGGCGTGGATGGCGGCTTTCAGACGCTCAGGCGTAATCGTGACGCCGCACTCTTCCTCAATCTTGGCGGCGAGCTTCTTGACCTCGGCCTTCCAGGTCACAAGCGTCGACTCGTCGTGTACGTTGGGAATATCCATGACGTACATGTTCTTTTGCGTGGCAAAGAACTCGTAGGCTTTCTTCTTGCCGTCGCAGGTGTTCTCGCCTACCACCAAGTCACTCGACTCAATGTAGGGGCAGACCTCACCCAGCTTAAAGCCGGCAAAGCTCTTGATGAGCGGACAAGTGTTGCGCGGCAAGTGCTCCTCGACCTTGTCGGTCGCCCAATCGGCACCCGAGCACAGACCCACGGGGATACCGTCGCAGGCGAGCACAATCTCCTCGGGCACGTAGACGCAGAAGCTGCCCACGATCTTGGTGGCCTCGCCGGCCTCCTTCTTGTCGAGCATCTCCTTAATACGGCCGCTGTGGATGTTGGTGGCGACAAAATCCAGGTAGGACGTGGACTTGGGGCGATTGTTCTGCGTCAGGAACATATCGCCGTACATCTGGCCCACGGCGCCCAGCAGCATGTCGTGGTCGGCAAGATTCATGCCGAGGCTCTCCCACATCGGATGAAAATCGAATTCTTCAGCCATAACGGTTCCCCTCTCGAACCAAAAACGGATAACAGCGGTATCGATGCACGACGGACGGCGATTGCCCGACCGTGCTCAAACCCGGAATTTTAGGGAACCTGCTTTGCGGTCGATTATTTAGTTGTGCGTCGTCTCTCCCGGAGCCGTGAACATACCTGCTCATATGCGACTCCGAGCTATATACAGGGCGCGCGCGGCAACGCGGCGAATATATGTCGTCTGCGGCATGTGCGCACCCTCCTTTACAAGTTGAGGTCAACTATATCAACGGTCATCGACCATGCGAACACCGTTGACATTCGTACGACAGCGTCGTGTGCCGTCGTTTAATAAATAATTATCTTGATTGATAAGAGTTTGTCATCCTTCATTCGGCGAACGGCAAGACAAAGCCGCCGAGGCTTATATCCCCGACGGCATTACCCGGCGCTATCGACAAACCAAATGGATCCTGCTGGCATCAAAATGCATGCGCAGCGTCTCGCCTGCTTGCGGCAGCTCGTCGACAGGCATGCCCACTTTGTTGACCTTCCACTGCAGGCGCGTCGGCGCATCGACACGTGGCACGTCCAACAGCACCAAGCGCTCAAAACGCGAATCGCTCACGCGAGCCACATGCAAATCATAGCTGTTGCGGCCCCGCTCAGCACGGTTGTCAACATGGAAGTAGCTCGCACGAATACCCAGGTACGCCACGTTATCGGGAACCTCACGGCCCACGTTGAAGGTCATGCCCCAGTCGAGGGCCTCAACTTCTTCGTCGCCGATCTTGCGCGCGCAGCTCGTATTCTTGCAGCCCGTCAGGCGCAGCGCAGCCAAGGTTTGCGGCCGGCGGACCACGTCCTCGACGGAGCCGATCTCCTCCACATGCCCGTTATGCATCACGCAAATGCGCTCGCACAGGCGGCATGCCTCGTCAATATCGTGGCTCACGTAGAGCACGGTACGGTTACAGACGTCGAACAGGTCGAGCATGTTCTGCTCAAGCGCGCTCTTGAGATACGCGTCGAGCGCGCTCATGGGCTCGTCGAACATAAAAATGCCCGGGTGTGCCGCCACCATGCGAGCAAGCGCCACACGCTGCTGCTGGCCGCCCGAGAGGCGCGCGGGGTAGCGGTCGGCAAAATCGGCCAGACCGAAAATGCCCAGATAGCGCTCGGCGAGCTTTTTGCGCGCGGCGGCGTCACCCGCATCCTTAACACCGGCGCAAACGTTATCGGCCACCGTCATGTTGGGAAACAGCTGATAGTTTTGGAACAGCAGGGCGCATTTTCGCTCCTGGGGCGACAGGTTGATACCCGCCGCCGAGTCAAAAAAGGTCACGCCGTTGACGACGATCTTGCCCTCGTCGGGTGTCTCCACGCCGGCAATGCAGCGCAACGTGCAGCTCTTGCCGCAACCCGAGGCGCCCAGCAGCGCCACACGCTCCTCGCCGGCATCGAGCTGAATGTCGAGGGTAAAGCCCGGATAGCGCTTTTTGATATCCAGAACGAGCGACATGGCTTATCGACCTCCCTTTGCGACCGCGCCATCGCGCATAAGCTCGGCCAGCGCCTCGCGATCGATACGCAAGGCATCACCGCCCACCGGGTCAAGCGAATCGCCCTGTCCGGCGAGCTCTTTGGCCTGCTTGCGCTCCGCACGGGAAAGGCCCCGCTCGCGATACTTTTGAGAATGCGCCGTGTACATGTTGATGAATAGGATGACCAGGAAGCTGAACGCTATTACGACCACGACCCAGAAGAGAGCCACCGACGTATTGCCGCCCATCCACTCAAAGTAAATCGCAATGGGAATGGTCTGCGTAATGCCGGCGTAGTTGCCCGCAAAGAACAGCGTGCAGCCAAACTCGCCCATCGCGCGAGCGAAGGCGAGCACCGTGCCCGCCGCGATTGAGGGCCAGCCAAGCGGCATCATGAGCTTGGCAAAGATGCGTCGCTCGGACCATCCCAGCGTGCGCGCGGCGTCGAGCATCTGCGTGTCGAGGCTATCGAAGGCTCCCAGCGCCGTGCGGTAGACCAGCGGAAACGACACAACGACAGCCGAAATGACCGCCGCGGGCCAGGTAAAGACGATCGAGATGCCGTGCGCGATGAGCCATTGGCCCACCCCGGTCGAGCGGCCAAACAGCATGAGGAGCAGAAAGCCGCAGACCGTGGGCGGCAGCACCATAGGAATCGTAAAGACCGAATCGAGCAGGCCCTTGATGCGACTCGAGGTACCCATAGTCTTCCACGCGGCAAACAGGCCCAGTGCAAAGGCAATCACCAGGGCAAGGCCGCTCGTTCTGATAGACACCCAAAACGGGCGGTAGTCGATGCCGCCTAAATAGGAGGCCAGAGAGGTCAAGGGCCCCTGCTCATCCCGCAACACGACAGACGATGCCTCTACCATTTGAGCGCTATCAAGCCAACGCGCGCCGCCCTTGGCATCACCCGAGGCCGATGCAATCACCACATAGCGGTCCCCATCCGCACCGCGCTCGTCAAAGCCATAGGTATAACCGCCGGCATCAAACGTTGTTTCCGCCGTAACATACCAAGGAAGATCAACGTCCCCTAGCTGCGCACCTCCCATGGAGTTTGCGCTGTCGAGCTCGCAGACGAGGGCCTTGAGACCCGATACGCACTCGTTGTCCTGCGGATCCAATCCATACTTCTCGGCCGCCTTGGGCGATATCCACACCACAACACGATCGGCAGCAGGCGCCACTACAAGGTCCACGTCCTCGTCAACGGGAAACCGGTAGCCCTCAGGCTGGCCCTCCATGGCACGAGCAGTCCCCTTGGCCAACCGCTCAAAACCCTCGATCCCATAGGAAAGCCCATGAGCGGTCGCAGCAACCTGAGCCCCGTCCTCAGCGTCCCCAGCAACCGCAAATCCCGGCACCCAGCAAAGCGCGAGGGTCAAAGCACAAGCGACAAGTATGCGGAATCTATTAAGCACGAAAAGCTCCAAGCGAATACAAGGACGGAGTGAAACACAAAACGATGGAATTATCGCGCCAAGCCGCACTACGCGGAAAGCTCAAAGCCGTACTTAGCCCAAATCTTCTGAGCCTTCTTGTTGGACAGGCAAAAGTCGATGAACGCCTTAGCCTCGTCGGCATGCTCGGAGCTCTCGGCAACGGCGCCCGGATACACGATGGGCTTGTGCGAGTCCTCGGGGCACACGAAGGCCTCCTCGATGCCGTTGTAGCGGTAGATGTCAGAGCTGTAGACAAAACCGGCAACGCAGTCGCCTGTGGACACATAGGCGGCGGCGGTACCAACTTTGTCTGCCAGTGCGACCTTGTCGGCGATCTCGGGCGCATACTCGCCGTCGTCGCCCTCGGTGCCGGTATAGAGGCCCACAGAAGCCAGCGCCTGGTTGGCGTACTTGCCGGCAGGAACGGTCTTGGCGTCGCCAATGGCGATCTTGCCGTCCAGATTCGCGACGTCGGCGATGGCCTCGACCTTGGTGTCGGAGCCCTCGGCACGAATGATCACGAGGTCGTTGACGAACATATCCTCACGGGTGTCGGCATCGACGAGCTCGGCGGCCTCGGCGTCGTCCATGGTGCCCTTGGAGGCGGTGATGAGCACGTCGACCGTGGCGCCAGCACGCATCTGCTCAACGAGGTCGCCAGACGCCTTAAACTGCGTGTCGGCAAAGGCGGTGCCGGTCTGGTCGGTGTAGAGCTTCTGAACCTCGGGCAGAGCCTTCTCGAGCGAGTTGGCGGCAAAGACCTGCATCTCGACAGCCTTCTTGGACGAAATCTTGGCGGAGCCGGCATCGGAACCGGTCGACTCAGGCTCCTTGTTTCCGGAGCAGCCGGTAAGACCAAGGCCGGCAGCGGCGACAGCGGAGAGTGAGACGAATCCGCGGCGAGAAACCATATCGAACATGTTCAACCCTTTCGGACCTTGTGCCCGGGTACCCCACCGCGGGCTTTATTCTGTAATTAGATTATACTTCGATGCGAATAATGATTATGAGAAATTATTCTCGTCTGAGAATATAGTTTCAAGCATGCCTACAGAATGCCGTCCCCTTGGGCGCAAATAAAAGGCGGAGCAGCCGTTCAGGTCGCTCCGCCGCAGGTAAACCGCTTAGTTGGTATGTCCGCCGCCCGCTGTCATCTGAGCCGCATGCTCCAGCTGGTCCGCTATGGCCTCCCAGCTTTCGCGGGCGGCCTTAGTAGAACCGGGAAAGTTTACGACAAGTGTATGACCTCGTTGCATGCAAATAGCGCGCGAGAGCATAGCGCGGCGCGTCTTGGTCATCGAGTACGCACGGATCGCCTCGGCAATACCCGGCACCTCGCGATCGCAGACGGCACGCGTCGCCTCGGGCGTCACATCGCGCATCGAAAGCCCCGTGCCGCCGCAGGTGAGCACGACATTGGCGTGGCACTCATCGGCGGCTTCCACAATAGCATCACCGATCTCGCTGACGTCGTCGCGCACGACCACATGTGAGACGACCGTCCAGCCCTGCGCCTCGATAAGTTCCTCGAGTGCGGCTCCAGCCTCGTCCTGGGCAAGGTCCCGCGTATCCGAACACGTCACGATCGATATCTTCAGCTCCATAGCATTCCTCCTACAACACGGCGCCCTCAGGCAGGTCGACACGCACGACATCCACGACGTCGCCCGCCTTGAGCTCACACGGACCTTCGTCAATACGCAGCAGGCAGTTGGCCCGCTGCATCGTGCCGAGCAACGCCGAATTCTGCGTCTTGGCCTCGGTCACCAACAGCTCACCGGTCTCGGAGTCGCGCAAAACCGTGGCGCGATCGAAGAAGCGGCGATGCTGTCGCTTTTTCACGCCGTGCGTGAGCGTCGCCTGCTGCACGGGACGCGCCCCCTCGGCAAAACCGCGCATCTTGCGAATCGCCGGGCGCGCGAGCATCTCAAAGCCCACATACGCCGCCGCGGGATTGCCCGAAAGCCCCAGATACGGCTTGCCGCCGAGCAAGCCAAACGTGATGGCCTTGCCCGGACGCATCGAGATGCGGTCAAACAGCACCTCGCCCTCGCGCCGGACGAGCGCCGTCACGAAATCGTAATCGCCCGCCGAGGCGCCACCGCTCGTAATGACAAAATCGCACTCCTGCACGGCACGATGCACCAGCTCGGCAATCGCCTGCTCATCATCGGGCGCAATGCCGTAGAACACGGGCTCGGCTCCTGCATCGAGCGCCTCGGCCATCAACGCCGACGAGTTGGAATCGCGAATCTGACCGCGCGCCGGTACCTTACTCGGCGTGACCAGTTCCGTCCCCAGCGAGATAATGCCCACGCGCGGAGAAGCATGGACCTTCACGCTCGCGTAACCGGCGCTTGCCAGCAGGCCAGCGCCGGCCGGGGCCACAACCTCGCCGGCACGCATCACGACGTCGCCGGCATGGGCCTCCTCGGCGGCAGAGCGAACGTTCTCCCCTACCTTGGCAGGCGCCGAGAACCTCACACGCGAGCCCTCGTTGCCGTCGCCATCGAGCACGTCGACGATCTCGTATTTCACCACGGCATCGGCACCTTCGGGTACCGGCGCGCCCGTCATGATGCGGACCGTCTCGCCCGCGCCGATTGTGCCCTCAAACACATGGCCCGCAGCCTCGTGTCCGATAACGTCGAGCGTCACCGGCGCCTCGCCAGATGCCTGCGCCAAGTCCGCCGAGCGCACGGCATATCCGTCCATAGCGCTGTTGGCAAACGGCGAGATGTCGATATCGGCCACAGCATCCTCTGCCAAGGGAAGACCGGCGGCCTGCCACACGGGAATCTCGACGACTTCGGTGCGATTCACGTGCGACAAGACGATCGCCTGCGCGTCCTCCAACGGAATGAGTTTCTCAGCCATATACACCTCTAGCATGCTGCGGCGCGCAACAAAAGCGCCGATTCTTTATGTTTCTCTCAGTATAATCCCTCGACGCGCGACCGCGACTTGGCCTGTACCCGCAAATACATCTGTCGGCCGCAAGCCGCGAAACAAAACCAAAACCAACCTGCCGGTTTGTCACGTATGGCACGTTCTATAATGCTCGTGTTGCAACCCAAAAGAGGAACGTATGGCTTTTACCGACAAACCCGAAAGCGCAAACGAGGCGCAGGATCATTCCCAGTCGCTCGACGACGGCGGCTTTTTCTCCCTTAATGACGTCATCATGACAGGCAGACAACAGCTCACCCGCTCCGAGCATCTCTTGGCTGCCGACACTCGCCGCAACGCCCGCAACCTACTCGCGAGCGCCAAGTTGCTCGCGCTCGTCGTCATCGTCTCGCTCGCCATGGGCGTTGCCGCTTGGGCGTTTTTGGCCTCGCTGAATATCGCGACCGACTATCGCGAGCACCACGCGTGGGTCTACGCATTGCTCCCCGTTGTGGGCATTGCCACCGCATGGGTGTACAAAAACCACGGCCTTGCTGCCAAACGAGGCAACAACCTGGTCATCGACTCCGCTCTGGGCACACGCCTCATCCATATGCGCATGGCCGTCCTCACCTTCGTCTGCTCTACGCTCACGCACCTAACGGGTGGATCGGCCGGTCGCGAGGGAGCCGCGGTGCAGATTGGCGGCACCATCGCCAGCAACATCTCGAACCTCGCCCACCTCAAAAAGCATGACCACCACGACCTCATGCTCGCCGGCATCTCGTCGGCCTTTGGCGCCGTATTCGGTTCACCCCTTGCTGGAGCTTTCTTTGGCATGGAGATGTGCTTTATTGGCAAGATCGACTACACCGCGGGCATCTACTGCCTGGTCGCCTCGTTTACCGGCTACTTTACGTCGCTTGCCTTGGGAACCGAGTACGAGGCGAATGTCATCGCCAGCGTTCCCAACATGACACCACGGACGGTTGTCATCGTTGTTATCAGCGCCATTATTTTCGGCCTGACGGCACGCCTCTTTGCCTGGTCGGTTCGAACCGTCAAAAGCCTGTACAGTCGCTTTATCACCAATTACCTCGTCCGCGCACTCATAGGCGCACTCGTGGTTTTGGCCGCCTATGCCCCCCTCGACGCCTGGAACTACGCCGGCCTTTCCACGTGGCTTTCCGGCGCCGGATTTGCAGGCAACACCACCCTGGCGGACGCAGCCATCAAGTTGGTCGTCACAGCGCTTACCCTGGGCGCGGGCTTCCAAGGCGGCGAGGTCACGCCCCTGTTTGGCATCGGTGCGGCACTCGGTGGCTGGATCGGTTGCCTTACCGGGCTTGACCCCAGTTTTCTGGCGGCTCTCGGCATGCTCGGCGTGTTCTGCGCCGGCCTCAACGTGCCCATCACCACCTGCATGATGGCCATCGACCTGTTCCACGGCACGGCCGCCGGGTTCTTTGTCATCGTGGCCTTTATCAGCTACCTAACCGGCGGACACCGCGGCGTGTACCCTGCCCAGCGCATCATCTCACCCAAGCGCCGTTCGCTTATTGTGGATGAGGGCGGTACGGTAGCGGATGCTATCGAGCGCCACAACGACCTGATAGAGTAGATGTAATAATCGCCGTGCAGCCACAATCGGGGGCAATTCGACCTGAGCGAGACCGCACCGTCATGCCACACGCCGGGAGTCGCCCCATGCACGCAACTGATTTTGGCCGCACGCTCATCATCGCCAACCCCGCCGCCCAGTCGGGCGCCGCGCGCGAGGTTGCCGAGCGCCTGCAGCGCTTTTTGGATATGACCGCGCGCGCATCCCAGTTTGACCTGGTGCTAACCGAGCACATGGGACACGCCAAGGAGCTTGCCGCACAGGCTCAGGGCTATCGCACCGTTATCGCACTCGGCGGCGACGGCGTGATCCACGAAGTCGTCAACGGGCTTATGACGCAAAAGGAGGACGCCCGCCCCGCTCTTGCCGTCCTGCCCGTGGGCTCCGGCAACGATTTTGCCCAGACGCTCGATATCGAAGATTTCTCCGGCAAGGATTTTGGCGCGCTACTCACCTGCGAGCTGCAGCGTCAGGACATCGGGCGGATTCGCTCATGGAACCCCGCAAGCGGCAGCGGCGAGGCGATCGTCGAGTATTACGACCAGACGCTCTCCGTCGGTATTGATGCCGCCATCGGCCTTGGCACCACCGAGCTGCGCAAAAAGACCGGCTTGACGGGCGCGCCGCTCTACACCCTTTCGGGACTTGAGCAGTTTGGCCTGCGCTATCGCAGCTACCCCATGACAGTCAGCTTTGACGGCGCGCCCGCCGAGCGCGTGAGGGCGATCATCATGGCGATTCAGCTTGGTCCTACCTATGGCTCGGGCTATCGCATCTGCCCCGATGCCGACCCCTGCGACGGCATGCTCGACGTCTGCTACGCCCGCGGCCCCGTCCCTCGCGCGGTAGCCCTGCCTATGTTCCTTTCGGCCAAGGACGGCCACCATACCAAGTTGCCACCGGTTCGCATGCGCCGCTGCCGCCATGCCGAGCTAACTTTTGAGGAGCCCGACTACCCCATCCAGGCCGACGGCGAGCCCATCGTCGCCTCGCGCATCGAAGTCGACATCCTACCCGGCGCCCTCCAAGTCTGGCACCCAACCCGCTAACCCCACCTAAGTTGCGGTGAAATAGGGACTGTTTATGCAGTTAAAGCCGCGAAACAGTCCCTATTTCACCGCAACTTATTGAGAAGATCATTCCTCCCCGCCCGGCTTGCGACGGTTAGCCTTTTTAATCGCATTGAAGTGCTTGTCGTTGAGCCTGCGCTGGCGCGATCGCTGGGGCACTTTGGTCTTGACGCGACGGCGCGGCGGACGGCCACGACGCTCAAGCTCTGCGCGCAGCTTACGCAGGCAGCTCGCGCGATTCTGAAACTGACTACGGCTCTCGCGCGCCGTCACAACAATCCCCGTGGGCCCATGCTTCATACGCACCGCCGAGTCCGTCGTGTTCACGCCCTGCCCGCCCGGACCCGTCGCACGAAACACCTGCACCTCGCAATCGCGCGCCAACTCCTCGGCCGACATCTCGGCATAGCGCGCATACTCGCGCCATTCCATCTTGTTCTCGTCCATATCAGCACCTCCCCTCATACAAAAAAATGTGACAAAGGGACAGTCCCTTTGTCACATCGCATACCAATCGCTTGTGTTGCGCGCTTAGGCGAAGGCGATCTCGCCGTTCTCGCAGTCCATATCGGCGATACGGGCCAGGCTCTCAACGCGGAAGCCGCGCTTACGGAGCTTATCGCCGCCGCCCTGGAAGCCCTTCTCAACGGCGATGCCAATGCCGGCAACTTCGGCGCCCGCAGCCTCGCAGATCTTAATAAGGCCCTCAAGCGCGCAGCCGTTGGCCAGGAAGTCGTCGATGATCAGGACCTTGTCGCCCTCGGACAGGAAGCGCTTGCCGACGATGACCGGGTACTCCTTCTGCTTGGTAAAGGAGTAGATGGTCGTGGCATACTGCTCGCCGTCGAGGTTGATGGACTGCGCCTTCTTGGCAAAGACCACCGGCACGCCGCCAAAATGCTGGGCTGCAATACAAGCCATGCCAATGCCCGAAGCCTCGATCGTCAGGATCTTGTTGATCTCGACGCCCTCGAACAGACGGGCCCACTCGGCGCCCATGTGGTCGAACAGCTCAACGTCGCATTGGTGGTTGAGGAAGGCATCAACCTTAAGGACGTTACCGGCCTTTACGATGCCGTCATGGCGAATACGATCCTCAAGCTCCTGCATGGCGCAACCCCTTCTCGCGGCAACGATACCGCGCGATTAATAAACGTTGTTCGATAGTCTACCACGGACCGACCCCCGCCCGCCCCACAAGCCGCATCGCACCACAAACCAGTCTTTTTGGGACGGCGCGAATCGTGGCAGACAGCCTCCCAACACGCTAATGGCGGGCGCGCATCTTCACCAAACGCACCATGGCAAGCGCAAAGCCCACGGCGGCCACAGCCATAAGCACGTAGAACACCGAGCGAAAGCCGAATAGGAATACATCCGGACGGCCTGTAACAAAACTGGTCACGGCCTCGCCCATCGCCACGCTCATCTGCCCATAAAGGATATGCGAACCTGCCGTAATACCCAGCGCCATACCCGCATAGCGCGCCAGACTACCCAGGCTGCCCGCAAAACCGAGCGCCTCGCGCGGGGCCGAACCCATGTACAGCGAGTTGTTGGGACTCTGGAAAATCGACGTGCCACACGACATAAACGCGACGCAACGCACGATCACAGGGATGGAAGAGTGCTCGTCGAGCGTGCTTACCGCAAAAAGACCGCATACGTACACGCCTAGGCCGACCGCCGTGGGGCCCTCGCAGCCAACACGGTCCGAAACCGTACCCGAAAGCGGGCCGATAAAGGCATTCACCATCGGCAACGCCAAAAAGAGTAGTCCAGAGATGTCGGAACCAAAGCCGTGGGCGTCCTGAAAATAGAACGGCAGGATAAACTCTGATGCGCCAATACCAACGAACACGATGAGCATGCAGGCGAGGTTGATGGTGAAGGCCGAATTTGCAAAGCAGCGACGAGCAGCCTCGATCAGGGACATGGGGCGCTCGCCAGCCTCCGGCTTAACATGTGGCAGCGTATAGAGCCCCACGATAAACGAGATGACGCCAATGGGCAGGTTGATGAGGAAGATGCTCTCCCAGGGAAAGCTTGCCACCAGCATGCCGCCCAGCACGGGGCCACACATCATGCCGAGGGCCACGAAGGTCGCGAGAATACCCATGGCACGACCGCGCTCGCGCGCCGGAAACGACTCGGTGATGATACCCATGTTGTTAGCCATGGCCGCCGCGCAACCGACGCCCTGAACAATGCGTGCCAGGATAAGAACCTCGAGCGAGGCCGAAAGGCCGCACAGCAGCGAACCGACCGAAAAGACGGTGACGCCCAGCTGAAACACATTCACCTTGCCGCGCACGTCGCCCAGACGGCCAAACGGCAACATAGCCACGCACGTCGCAAGCAGATACACAGAGCTTACCAGCTGAATGCGATCGAGGCCCACGCCCAGCTCCTTTTGCATCACGGGCAACGCCACGGTCACGACGGTCGAATCCAGACACGACATAAACGTCATGATGAGCACGGTAAACAGAATCGCCCATTTGTTCTTGCCATGGGTATCGCCCTCAAGGGCAATGTGCTCGCGGCGCAGCTGCTCTGCAGTTTTCTCCATATCCATCCTTTCGAGTGGTGCAACGCAAAAACGGGGCCCCAATCGCCTGCGAACAGTCGCGATTGGGGTCCCGCCTACGGAATCGGAACTATATGTCACCGGAACCCCAAGAGGCTCCGTCGCTTCATACGAGAAGCTAGCCTAGCACTGCTCGAGCGCCTGCTCAAGGTCGGCAATCAGATCGGCCGTGTCCTCGAGGCCGCACGACAGGCGCACCATGTCGGCGGAGATGCCGCAGGCGATGAGCTCCTCATCGTTCATCTGACGGTGCGTGGCGTTAGCGGGATGCAGGCAGCAGGTGCGAGCATCGGCCACATGCGTGGCGATCTGGGCGAGTTTAAGGCTCTTCATAAAGGTCTCGGCCGCCGCGCGACCACCGTTAAAGCCAAAGCTCACGACGCCGCAGGTACCGTTGGGCATGTACTTCTGAGCGATGTCATAGTACTTATCGCCCTCCAGGCCCGGATAGCTCACGAAGCGTACCTTGGGATGGCTCTGCAGGAACTTGGCAACGGCCAGGCCGTTCTCACAATGACGCGGCATGCGTACATGCAGGCTCTCGAGCGAGCTGTTCAGGAAGAAGGCCGCCTGCGGGTTCTGCATGGGGCCGAGGTCGCGCATGAGCTGCGCGGTGGCCTTGGTAATGAAGGCACCCTCGCGACCGAACTTCTCGGCATACGTCACGCCGTGGTAGCTCTCGTCGGGCGTGGTGAGACCCGGGAACTTATCCGCATGGGCCATCCAGTCAAACTGGCCGTGGTCAACGATCACGCCGCCCAGGTAGGCAGCATGTCCATCCATGTACTTGGTGGTGGAGTGCGTAACGATGTCGGCGCCCCACTCAAAGGGACGGCACATCACGGGCGTCGGGAAGGTGTTGTCGACCATCAGCGGCACGCCGTGGTCATGCGCGGCCTTGGCAAAGCGCTCAATATCGAGCACGGCAAGGGCGGGGTTTGCGATCGTCTCGCCAAAGACGAGCTTGGTATTGGGCTCAAAGGCTGCCTCGAGCTCCTCATCTGTGCAGTCGGGGGCGACGAACGTGCAGGTCACGCCCATGCGGCCCATGGTGTGGGCGAGCAGGTTATACGTACCGCCGTAAATGGCAGAGCTCGCGACCACATGATCGCCGGCACCGACCACGTTAAAGATCGCGAGGAAATTCGCAGCCATGCCCGAGCTCGTGAGCATCGCAGCGGTGCCGCCCTCCATCTCGCAGATCTTGGCGGCAACCAGATCGCACGTGGGGTTCTGCAAACGGCTGTAGAAGTAGCCCGACTCCTCTAGGTCAAACAGCTTGCCCATGTGCTCGGACGTGTCGTACTTCCACGTGGTGGACTGGTAGATGGGCACCTGGCGCGGCTCCGCATCGCCCGGATGATAGCCGCCCTGAACGCACGTGGTACCGATAGTCTGCTCGCACATATCCAACTCCCTTACTTGGGTTTTGTTTTATTCGGTTCACAATACCGCTACCCCGCACCCCTCTCAACCCATCCCGCCGATAGGTTATGGGACAAATTAATCAGGTTTATTTGTCCCAAATCTTAAGAAAGTGTTCGATGGCGAAAAACAATGAGATATGCACTGCGGTCTCGATAAGCGAATGCGCCAGCAAGGGTACCATAGGCGGGTACACCGCAATCAAGGAGACACCGATGAAGCAGATTGATACCACTCAGCTCAACACTGCCACCTGCCAGGCTCAGGCTGCCGAATACCACGCCCGCGGCTTTAACTGCGCGCAGGCCGTCGCCTGCACGCTCGCGCCCGCCGTCGGGCTCGACCCCCAGGTCGCCTTTACCCTCACCGAGGGCTTTGGCGCCGGCATGGGCGGCATGACCGAAACTTGCGGTGCCATCTCGGGCGCCGTGGCCATCATGGGCTTTGTAATGAGCGATGGCATGGAAAACCCCAAGACCAAGGGCCAGACCTACAAACTGTCGCGCGAGATTGCCAAGCGCTTTGGCGAGAAGAACACGACGACCGTCTGCGGCACGCTCAAGGGCATCGGATCGGACAAGGGTCCGCTCCGCAGCTGCCCCGGCTGCATCGACGATGCCGTCGAAATCGCCTGTGATGTACTAAAGCAGCTCGCCGAGTAAACGGCAGCGACATAAAACGACGGTCGGTGTGCTTGGGATCCGTCCAAAAGCACGCCGACCGTCGCCGTTAGAACTCGGCAAATTCGGGAGTGCTGACCTCAATCTCCTCGCGCCCCGCCATAAGCTCGCGCATCTTAGCGCAAAACGACCCCTGCTCCCCCGCCTTAAACACCAAATGAAGTGTCACGGCATCCGCGTACTCGGTATCCGAAACCTTGGCACCGGAATCCTGGGCCAAGCGAAGCACCTGCTCATACTGCGGATAGGCCACATGCACGTCAACAGGCACGACACTCGTCATCTCGACGATCTGCCCGGCCTCCTGAGCCGCGGCCACCGCCGCCTGCGTCGCCGCGGTATAGGCGCGTACCAAGCCACCGGGCCCCAACAACGTACCACCAAAATAGCGTGTCACTACGCAGCAAACATTTTTGAGCCCCGCGCCACGCAGCACCTCGAGTGTCGGCATACCGCTCGTACGGCTCGGCTCACCATCATCGCTCTGGCGCTCACGCCCATCGACCAAAATCCACGCGGGAACATTGTGTCGAGCGTCGTAATGACGCTTGCGAACCATCTCGATAAAGGCATTCGCCTCGTCCTCGGACTCAATATGGACCAGCTGGGCAATAAACCGGCTCTTGCGGTCCACAAACTCGCCCGAAGCCTCAATATTCGATTGCAGAGTAAAATAGCTGTCCAACAAAGCCCCTCAACAAAATAAAGCGCAGCAACAAACAGCCTCAATAATACGATAACCCTAGTAAAAAGAATGGCAACGCCGATGATTCCGTCAACGAAAGCGAGAACCCGTCAGCGCGAGCAAGGTGCCTTGAAAGCCGAGGGCATTGACCTTATGGTCATGCCCGAAGGTTTGAAAGGCAGATTGCCGCGCTGACGGGTTCGCAGCGTCAACAAAGTGCCGAGTGGGCCGATAAGCCGGGTTCTGTCGTGAACGGTCATTTATCTTGTCTGCACGTTACCGTGCAGCTCCACGCACGCTACCCGAACGCGGACCGGGCCGGCCCATAGCGTTCCTATTCGCGCTTGCTCCGGATGGGGCTTGCCAAGCCGCCATGTTGCCACGACGCTGGTGGTCTCTTACACCACCGTTTCAGCTTTTCCCTTTACGCCTTGCGGCGCAGGTGGGAGTCTTCTTTTCTGCGGCGCTTTCCGTCGGATCACTCCGCCCGGCCGTTAGCCGGCATCCCGCCCTCTGGAGCCCGGACTTTCCTCACGCGTACTGCAAGCAGCACATCGCGCGACCGTCTGGCCCACTCAGCAGTGCAAGAGTGTAACACACCGTTACCGCAGGCAATGGCACAACGCAAACGCTCGACACGATAAACCAAGAACCGCCATGCGTTACAATGATCCTGTCGATGGGCAACGTCGTCAGTCGAGACGCGACCGCGCTCCGCACCCCTCCGTCTACTCGGTGTGTTCCCGCCTCCTCCCCGAGGCGGGATGTCGGCTTTTTTCATGCACCGACAATCCAATAGCCTGTGGACAGCCCGGCAGCATTGCGCATCTCGGTGCCAAATGCAAAAAGGGACCCGTCCATTACGGACGGATCCCTTAAAACAAGTGATCGTCAAACCGATTTACTCGGCGTCGGTCTCCTCGTCCTTCTTCTCGGAAGGCAGCGGGGTAACCTCGATCTCGACGCCCAGAGTCTCAGCAGCAGACTTCATGGACAGGGAGATACGACGACGATCGAGGTCGATCTCCATGACCTTGACCTGAACCTTGTCGCCAACGTGGGTGACCTGAGAAGGCTGGTCCACGTGCTTGTTGGCCATCTCGGAGATGTGCACCAGGCCCTCGATGCCCTCGCCCAGGTCAACGAAAGCGCCGAACGGGACAAGCTTGGTCACAGTGCCCTCGACGATAGCGCCGACGGGGTACTTCTTGACCAGTGCGCGCCACGGATCCTCGGTGGTCTGCTTGAGACCCAGGGAGATGCGCTCGCGGTTGAGGTCGACGTCGAGAACCTCGACCTCGACCTCCTGGCCGACCTTGACAACCTCGGAAGGATGGTTGACGTGGTTCCAGGAGAGCTCGGAGATGTGGATGAGGCCGTCGATACCGCCGAGGTCGACGAAGGCGCCGAAGTCGACGATGGAGGAAACGGTGCCCTGGAGACGCATGCCAGACTTGAGCTTGGACAGGATCTCGGAGCGCTCGGCCTTACGGGACTCCTCGAGCACGACGCGACGGGAGAGGACAACGTTGTTGCGGTTGCGGTCCATCTCGATGACGCGGGCCTCGATGCGGGTGCCCATGTAGGAGGTGAGGTCCTTGACGCGACGGAGGTCGACGAGGGAAGCGGGCAGGAAGCCACGCAGGCCGATGTCGAGGATCAGGCCGCCCTTGACAACCTCGATAACCTCGCCCTCGACGTTCTCGCCGGAGTTGAACTTCTCCTCGATGCGGTTCCAAGCACGCTCGTACTCGGCACGCTTCTTGGACAGGACCAGACGACCGTCCTTGTCCTCCTTCTGGAGAACCAGAGCCTCGATGGGATCACCGAGTGCAACGATGTCTGCAGGGTTAGCGTCCTTGCGGATGGACAGCTCGCGGACCGGGATAACGCCCTCGGACTTGAATCCGATGTCAACGAGCACCTCGTCATGCTCGATCTTAACGACAGTGCCGTTAACGAGATCGCCCTCATCAAAGTCGGTAATCGTACCGTCGATGAGGTTGTTCATCTCCTCCTCGTTGACATCGTCAAGAGAGAAAATGGACGAGTTCTGAATCTCACTCAAAGGTGGACCCCTTTCGAACTACGGGGCCCCGATTGCTAGGACCTACAGAAGGGTGCGACAAGCACACAACGTTTAGGAACACTCGGGAGCCGACAGATACTAATTGTGACGCTTATGCAATCACGTTCGTATAGGTTACGGGGAAATGAGTTCGATTTCAAGCGTGAACTGCGATTTTTTACTCGTGTGGAGACTTTTTCGTAATCTTATGAACACACGTCTCCGCAACTTGACGATAACCAGCCAGGCATTCGGCTTTGGGGTAAAGTATCCGGAGCCAACGATTCTAGATCGATTTTTCGAGAAAGGTGCCCGCGTGCTCAAAGCAGTCGTTTTCGATATGGACGAAACGCTTCTTAGCATCAACCTCAACGCGTTCATCCTTCGCTATTTTAAGGATGTCTCTTCGATGCTCGCGGATATCGGGCGCCGCAGCCGCGGTGGCACGATGGCACGCCTCGGCACCATCCTGGTCGACCTCAACGCCAATCGCCGCAGCGGCACGGACAACCGCACCAATCTTGAGTTTTACCAAGAAGAGGTCGAGCGCCGATGCGGGATTTGCCTCTCGGACCCACTTATCTACGAGGCGTTTACCTACTACGACCGCGAAGTTCTTCCGTACAAGAATGACGAATTCATCAACGCCCATGCCATGCCGGGCGCACACGCCGCGCTTCAGGCCGTACAGGACGCAGGGCTGCGCTGCGCGCTCTTTACCAACCCCAGCTTTCCGCAGGGGGCCATCGAGTGCCGCATGGGTTGGGGCGACCTGGCCGACGCCCCCTTTGAGCTCGTCACGCACATGGGAAACGCCACCCGCTGCAAGCCTGATGCCACCTACTATCTAGAGCAGCTTCAGGTGATGGGGCTCGAACCGCACGAGGTCCTTATGGTGGGCAACGATCCCAAACGCGACTTCCCCAGCCCCGCCTGCGGCATTCAGACTGCCTATGTAGGCCAGGGCAAGCCCAACCGAGTCACCTGGCGCGGAACCATGGAAGGCTTCGCCCGCGACTTTAACGCCGTAGTAGAAGCCTTCTACGAACACCAAGTAGCCGACGAACTGTCCTAGCACACTTGGGTTTTGCCGATCATGATGTTGAGGATCTCGACGTCGGTATCTTTCATGCCCACACGGCCTACGTAGCCCATACTGGCGATTGTCTGCTCAACGGTATCTTGGATCAGGCCCTCGCCGGCGCGGAAGCCGCGACCCTGCATGGCCATATCATGGCCCAGAATCGCTGCATCGACGGCAGCCGAGATCTTGGCGGCACAGCTCGCCTTGGCGCCATCGCACACGATGCCGCCCACATTGCCGAGCGTATTGGAGACCGTCGCACCGATTTGCTCGCGCGTGCCACCGCACAGCCAGGTAATCGCGGCACCGGCACCGCACGCAGCGCAAATAGCGCCGCAAAACGCCGAGAGCGCACCAATGTAGCTCTTGATATGCACGGCAATGAGATCGGACAGCATCACGGCACGCACCAGGCGCTCGTGGTCGCAGCGCAGGTACTCGGCATACTCCATGACGGGCAGTGCGCAGGTAATGCCCTGATTGCCCGAGCCGCACACAATGGCGACCGGCAGCGCGCAACCGTTCATGCGGGCGTCGGACCCGGCGGCCGCACGGGCACGGGCACGGCAGGCGACGTCATCGGCACGAGCACCCAGCAGCGTACGACCCACCTCGGCGCCCCAAGCGTGCGCAAGGCCCTCGGCACTGATTGCGCCATTCAGCTCAATCTGACGCTCAACGGCAGCGCGGGCGCCCTCAATGTCACCGTCCTCGATAAAGTCGATGATGGAATCAATGGACATGGGCGTATCGGCGTTATCTGCCGCACGCTCGGCCACCACGCGCTCGGCGCAGGCGGCGCACTCCCCCGCCGACTTGCCGCATACCGGAATACCATCGAGCGTATGGCACGTGACATTAGTGTGGTGATCGGTAATCTCGACGACCGCGGTATGGCCCCCGGCCGTCGCAGTCACCTTGATGTAGAGGTTGGGCACACCCTCGACAAGCGACACATCGCAGTAGCCGGCGTCGGCGAGGAGCTCGGCCACGCGAGCGCGGTCTTCATCGTTAACGCTCTCGAGCACCTCGAGCGCGCTCTTAGCGTCGCCGCCCACGGCACCCAGCACGGCCGCGGCTTCAATACCGTGCATACCGCCCGAGTTGGGCACGGTCACGCTCTTAACGTTCTTGATAATGTTGCCCGAGCAGGCAACATCCATATGATCGGGTTCGCAACCGAGCGTCTGGCTCGCCAGCGCCGCTGCATAGGCAACGGCAATGGGCTCGGTGCAGCCGAGTGCACAGACAAGCTCGCGGTTCAAAACATCGCAAAACGCGGCATCACGGATGGAATCGGTAGGCATAGGTATCTCCTACTTGCATAACGGGCTGGACTCTCAAAAAAGTTGGCTCCTTTATTTGATAACAATGCATCAAAAACCGCAACCACGGTTCCGGCGGACGGCGCTCAAGCACAAATTGGCGGCATTATTCATGAGAGGCCGGTCTTGTTGCCTGCTAAAGCGTTTGACCAAAAAACGCCCGAGCGTTTACGCAAAAGTCGCGCTATCATGCAGTCGAACGCGGTAAACACCTTTAGCATTTGCGCCGCACAGACCAGAGAGGAACCATCCATGAAGATCGGTATCGGTAACGACCACGCCGCCGTCGAGCTCAAGAACATCATTTCCGAGCACCTGAAGGAGCGCGGCTGCGAGGTCGTGAACTTTGGCACCGACACCTCCGAGAGCTTCGACTACCCCATCGCCGGTTACAAAGTGGGCAAGGCCGTTGCCAACGGCGACGTTGACCTGGGTATCCTGATCTGCGGCACCGGCGTCGGGATCAGCCTGGCTGCCAACAAGGTCGAGGGCGTACGCGCCGTCGTGTGCTCCGAGCCCTTCAGCGCCAAGCTCTCGCGCATGCACAATAACACCAACGTGCTCGCCTTTGGCGCCCGCGTCGTTGGCTCCGAGCTCGCCAAGATGATCGTCGACGAGTGGCTCGACGCCGAGTTTGAGGGCGGCCGTCACGAGCGTCGCGTCAACCTCCTCAACGAGATCGACCAGACCCGCGGTCTCAAGGTCGTCGACGAGGCCTAAAGACTTACAACGCCATACGCTAGCGACAGCCCCCGCCTGGAATGCACGCACATTCCAGGCGGGGGCTCTTTAGTAGATTTCTAGGCATGTCCCAAAAATCTACTGGAATATAAAAGGGCGCCGCGGATGGAGTTCCGCGGCGCCCAAGCCACACGCTAACAGCTTTAAGGAGTCAAAGCTGGTTTAGCCAAAGAAGCGCTTGATCTCGATCTCGGCGTTCTCCAGGCAGTCGGAGCCGTGAATCACGTTGGCGTTGACATCGACGGCGAAGTCGCCGCGGATGGTGCCAGGAGCAGCATCAAGCGGGTTGGTGGAGCCCATAAGGGTGCGCATCTTGGAGACAGCGGAAAGACCGGAAACAACCATCTTGACGACCGGACCGCTCGTCATAAAGTCGCAGAGACCGCCAAAGAAGGGCTTGTCGGCCAGATGGGCGTAGTGCTCCTCGACGGTAGCGCGCTCGAGCGTGGTCATCTCCATGCGCTCGATGACAAGGCCGCTGCGCTCAATACGAGCAACGATCTCGCCGATCTTGCGGTCGCGCACGGCGTCGGGCTTAATTATGATGAAGGTCTTCTCGATAGCCATAAGGTAGCCTTTCAAGTAGGTTCGCGCGTGCCCAAGTCCCATTCCGGCACCCGCCTGGACTGCATCGTAACAGAGTTTTAGCTGCAGTTAAACAAAAAGCTGTTTATTGAAACGCTGCAATTTATTAAAGCGCTCCATATGTGTCACTTCTGTTTCGAAGCCCGATTAGAGTACCATCCGACCGCTCATCAACCACATCGAACAGAGCGGGCGGTCGGTTGCCACCCGCGAACGTACCCCCTTCACAACCTGCGCAAATGTCCTACAAAAGTTTTCGACAAGCTCCTTCCTTCTCTATAACAAAACGGGCGCCCACCGTAGCAGGCACCCGTAAAGGCAAGATATGATGAACGCACCAGACAGACGCATCCAATAAGCTAATTAGCTCCGTGGCCCATCTCGACGACCTTGGTCAACGAGCCAAACACGCCCTCATCGGCCGCAAGCTGCGTCTCGGCGCGCCCCAACTGCACGGCAACGGCGGCAGGAGCGGTGCCGCCCTCGGTCGTGCGCGCGGCAACGATCGACGGGATGTCGAGCGCCTCGGTAATATCGCGCTCAAAGAGCGGGCTTGCCTCCTGAAACACCTCAAACGGCAGGTCCTCAAGATTGCAGCCGCGCTTCTCACACATCAGGACCAGATGGCCCACCACGGCATGCGCCTCACGGAACGGCAGGCCGCGCTTTGCCAGGTAATCGGCAACATCAGTGGCTGCCAAGTGGCCCACGCCACACTCGCGCGCCATGGCGACCTCGTTGACAGTCCAGGTCGAGATCATGCCCGCCATAACGGACAGGCACTGCATGAGCGTGCGAGCGGTATCGAGCGCGCCCTCCTTGTCCTCCTGCAAGTCCTTGTTATAAGCGAGCGGCAGGCCCTTCATGGTTACCAGCAGCTGCACCAGGTTGCCGTACACGCGACCGCTCTTACCGCGGATAAGCTCGGCAAAGTCGGGATTCTTCTTCTGCGGCATGATGGACGAGCCGGTGGAGTAGGAGTCTGAAAGCGTGATAAAGCCAAATTCGGAGCTCGACCACAGCACGATCTCCTCGGAAAGACGCGACAGGTGCATCGCCATGACGGATCCGGCGTAATGCAGATCGAGCAAGAAATCACGGTCGGAAACCGCATCGAGCGAGTTGGGAATCACGCCCGCAAAGCCAAGTTCGGCAGCCGTCATCTGGCGATCGAGCGGATAGCTCGTACCGGCAAGCGCGGCAGCACCCAGCGGGCAGTTGTCGGCGGCATCAAAGGCGGCCTTCAGGCGCGTAAAGTCGCGCGCGAACATCCAGGAATACGCCAGCAGATGATGCGAGAGCAGCACGGGCTGAGCGTGCTGCATATGCGTGTAGCCCGGAAGAATCACCTTGTCGTACTTCTTGGCCGCATCCACCAGCACATGGCGCAGCTCAAGATTGGCCTCCATGAGCTCCTTGGCCAGCGCCTTGACGCCCAGGCGCGTATCGGTCGCCACCTGGTCGTTGCGCGAACGCCCAGTATGCAAGCGCTTGCCAGCCTCGCCGATACGACGCGTCAGCTCGCTTTCGATGGACATATGAATGTCCTCGTCGTTGATATCAAAGGTGAAGTTGCCGGCATCGATATCCTGTTCGATTCCGGTCAGGCCCTCGGCAATCGCCTGCTCGTCCTCGGCGCTGATAATGCCCTGGGCCGCCAGCATCTTGGCATGTGCCTTAGATCCGGCGATATCCTGCTTATAGAGATGTTTGTCAACCGGCAACGATGCGCCAAACTCCTGCGTGACCTCGGCCACGCCTGCCTCAAAACGACCGCCCCAAAGAGCCATGGAACCGTCCCCTTTCATCAAATCCCAAAACAAGCGCCCAAAGCAATGCGCCCTGTCGCTAAAGCGATTTCTCAACCGCTAGTTTTGCATATTCCCCACCATGTGCGAGGCCATATAGCTAATTTGCAAAGAAGTGACGCGCCATGCACTTGGCGCCCAACGTCTCCCTCCGAATGTTGCCCTGCGAACCATCGATCCAGGCCTTTAGGCTCATAGGAACGTCCTCGACCTTTGCAGCATCGAACTCGGGCGCGAGGGCAAGTAAAGCATGCGCGATAGCATTGAACATAATGGATACTCCCCATATATATAGGCGCAGGGCCGTCAAATTGATAGGAGGAGCCCCGCCGGACAACCCCGGCGGGGCTCGGACTCAGCCGCAGACGCGGCATCATATATGCGGGCGGAACGTAGGGGCCACCGATGTTAAGAAGTGTCAGCAAGCATAACGAAAGGTAGGGACCCCATGTGCCCGTTATGTATCACGCGGATGGGCCGCGCGGATACCAAAGGAAGGAGGCGCTAGGCCTGGGCGGCAGCAGAGCTAGGGCCCTGGACCTTAGCCCACGTCTTGAGCGACAGCGTATCGATCTCGATAAAGCCGGCGCTGGCCTTCTCGTCAAACGTAGTGTCGCGGTCGTAGGTAGCCAGACCGTAGTCATACAGGCTAAACGGGCTCTTGCGGCCGACGACATGGCAGTTGCCCTTAAAGAACTTCAGACGGACGGTGCCGGTCACGAACTTCTGGGTGTCGGCCATAAAGGCATCGAGCGCGTTTTTGAGCGGGCTGTACCACTGACCGTTGTACACGGCGGTGGCCCAATCCTGCTCGAGCTTAATCTTGGTCTTGAGCAGGTCGCCCTCGACGCAGATGTCCTCGAGCGCCTTGTGGGCGGTGATGAGCGTCAGGGCGCCAGGAACCTCGTAGCACTCGCGACTCTTGAGGCCCACCAGACGATCCTCGACCAGGTCGAGACGGCCAAAGCCGGTGTCACCCGAAATCTTGTTGAGGGCGATGACGATCTCGGAGAGCTTCATCTTCTTGCCATCGACGGCGACGGGCTTGCCGGCCTCAAACTCAATCTCGGTGTAGGTCGGGGTGTCGGGCGTGTCCTCGGGATTCTTGGTCATAACCCAAGCGTCGTCGAGCGGCTCGTTCCAGGGATCCTCCAGGTGACCGCACTCAATGGCACGACCCCACAGGTTGTCGTCGATGGAGTAGGGGTTGTCGTTGGCACCCTCGGGAACCGGCACGTTGTGGGCGTGGGCATAGGCGACCTCGTCGGGACGGCACTTCAGGTCCCACTCGCGAACCGGGGCGATAACCTTGAGCTCGGGGTCGAGGGCCTTGACGGCGGCCTCAAAACGGACCTGGTCGTTACCCTTGCCGGTGCAGCCGTGGGCGACATAGGTCGCGCCAAACTCGTGGGCGACCTCGACAAGCTTCTTGGCGAGCAGCGGGCGAGACAGCGCGGAGAGCAGCGGGTACTTGTTCTCGTACATGGAGTTTGCGGCGATGGCCTTAGTCAGGAACTCATCGGAGAACTCGTCGCGCAGGTCGAGCACCTGGCAATCGAGAACGCCCAGGTCAAGCGCCTTCTGCTTCTTGGCATCCAAGCCGGTCTCCTCCTGGCCCACGTTGCCGCAGACACAAACAACATCGAGATTCTTCTCGTCCTGGAGCCACTTGACACATACGGATGTATCAAGACCACCGGAATATGCGAGAACGACTTTTTCCTTGCTCATGGCTGTTTCCTTTCGCCCTTGGTAGCTAGTTAGAACATCGGTCAGTTGCAAGTCATTTCGAGGTCAAAAACCGTGCAATATCAGGTTAAATAGCAAAAAGCAGCACAACATGCCCTAGAAACATGCAGCAATGTCGTGCTAAAACCCAACGACCTCAAAATGACTCTGTTGAGGCAATTCGCCCCATACGGACAGAGACGATTGTTATCGTCGTCGGGAAATTGCGCGCTGGCGTCGGATGGCATTGTCTGCAGTAGTGATGATCTTTACGAACTGCATCTGCCTCTCCTTTCACCTATCGCCGGGCGCAATTCTAATATCGCAAACGGTACCTTTTCCTCGGTAAGCGGTGCTTTTGCCGTCTCCGTTTTCGATGGTTGCTATATTACGCTAAAGTGCCTGCTGTACAAGCGACAAATTCAAATTTCTGAAAAGTTTTTTCATTAGTTTGTGAATTGCAGTGCAAGTACGCACCATTCCTGCGAAAATACGCTCGATTACATAGCAGAGGGTCATTACGCCCGAAACAATCTGGAAACGGAAAGGCGCATTTATGCAGACTTATGAATCAGACGCCAACATCGGCAACATCAAACTCATCGCCGTCGACATGGACAAGACGCTGCTCACCGACGAGCGCGTACTGCCGCAGGGTCTTGATGAGCGCCTGGACAAGCTCGCCGACGCAGGCATTGTATTCTGCCCCGCCAGCGGACGCCCCGCCCCCAAACTCGAGGAAATGTTCGAGAGCATTAAGAACCGCCTTGCTTTTTGTCCCGACAACGGAGCCTGCGTCATCTATCGCGGCAGCTATATCTATAAGAGCAACATCGATGTGGCGCTGTATCAGCAGGTGCTCGCCCGTGCCTCGGAGGACCCGCGTGCCGTTCCCGTCTTGTGCTGCTACGACGAGTTCTATGTGCTCGCCCGCGACCATCAGTACCACGACGAGATCAGCGTGTACTACAACACGATCAACTACGTCGATAGCTTTGAGGGCCTTGATATCGAGTCCAACAAGATTTCGATCTTCTTCCCCGCCTACGATGCCGAGCCAGCGTTTCGCGAGGACTACAGCCCCGAGTTCTCGGACAAGCTCTACGTCACCAACGCCGGGCGCGAGTGGATCGACTTCATGAACCTGGGCGTCGACAAGGGGTCGGGCGTAGCACATCTCTGCGAGCGCCTGGGCATCGATATCGCCGACGCCGCTGCCGTGGGCGATACGTACAACGACATCCCCATGCTGGAGCACGTCGGGCATAGCTTTATCGTGGACAATGCCGAGGAGCACATGAACGCGCATGCCAAATGGCGCATTCCGAGCAACAACGACGGGGGCGTACTGACGCTCATCGACGCCATCTTGGCGGCCCGTTAACGGAGCTCGTCGGACCCGGCCGGGCGCCAAGATGGCGTCTTGAGTGTCTAGATACTTAGCTGAAATGATTTGAGCAGAGGGGAGCTCCTTGTTGGGAGGGGCTCCCCTCTGTTTTGGTTACTGTGGGACAAATTAATCAGTAGTGTTTGTCCCAAATCTTAAGTATGTGGGGGCTTGCGTCTTGGGCGAGCTTGCCTTACGGAGTGCTTCCCTATTTCGCGTCGGCCCAGGTTATGCCGGTGCTGGCTTCGGCGATCAACGGTACGCGGAGGTCTACTACGTGTTCCATGACGTCGCGGACCATGGCGGTGAGGCGCTCGACTTCGTCGACGGGGCACTCAAAGTCCAGTTCGTCGTGTACCTGCAGGATCATGTGGGCGGCAAAGCCTTCTTCTTCCAAGCGACGGCTTACGCGGGCCATGGCGATCTTGATGATGTCGGCGGCGGTGCCCTGCATGGGGTGGTTCATGGCCGTGCGCTCACCAAAGCCGCGGAGCTGTGGGTTTTTGGCCTTGAGCTCGGGAATATGGCGTCTGCGGCCATACATGGTCTCGGCATAGCCCGTCTGCTTGGCTCGCGCCACCACATTGTCGAGGAACGTGCGCACGCCCGGGTAGGCCTCGTAGTAGCGATCGATCATATCGCGCGCCTCGGCCATCGAGATGTGCAGCGACTGCGACAGTCCATAGGCCTGCTGGCCGTACACGATGCCAAAGTTCACGGCCTTGGCGCGGCTACGCAGGTCGGGTGTCACCTCGGACACCGGCACGCCAAATACGCGCGCGGCCGTCTCGGCATGGAAGTCCTCGCCCTCGTTGAAGGCGCGCACCAGGTGCTCGTCACCCGAAAGATGCGCGAGCAGGCGCAGCTCGATCTGCGAGTAGTCCACCGCCAAAAAGACGCTGCCCTCGCCCGCCGAGAACGCCGTCTTGACGGTACGCCCCAGCTCCGAGCGCGTCGGAATGTTTTGCAGATTGGGGTCGCTCGAAGACAAACGCCCCGTCGCGGTGATGGTCTGGTTGTACGTGGTGTGCACACGCCCGTCACCACGGCGCAGCGGGCCCAGCGTGTCCAGATAGGTCGACTTAATCTTGGACTTCTCACGCCAGTCCAAAATCAGGCGCACGATCTCGTGGTCGCGGGCAAGGTCGCTCAGCACCTTGGCGTTGGTCGAATAGTAGCCGCGCTTGGTCTTTTTGAGGCCCTTGGTCGGAAGTCCCATAACATCAAACAGCACGTGCGAGAGTTGCATGGGGCTGCCGATGTTAAAGGTCTCGTCGCCGGCCAGGTCGCGAATGCTGCGCTCGACATCGGCAATCTGGGTCGCCAGGCCCTCGGACAGACTGTGCAGGCGGTCGGGGTCCACGAGCATGCCTGCGCGCTCCATCTTGGCGAGCACCGGCACGAGCGGCATCTCGATGCCGTCGAACACGTTGGCGGCGTTCTCGCGCGCCATGCGCTCGCGCAGCGGTGCAACCAGCGCCAGCGTCAAGGCCGCCGTGCGAGCGGCGGGCGCAGGAGCGTCCTCGCCAGCACCCTCTGCGCCGCGCGCCGCAGGCAGCGCCATCTGCAGATACGTATCGGCCAGATACACCTCGTCAAACTCGGAGCGGTCGGAATCCAACAGGTAGGCGGCAACAACGGTATCGAAGATGCGCGTGGAATCGACTGCCAGCGGATCCATGAGCTCGAGCTCAGAAGAATCGATGGGCGAAAGCTCATGCAGAAGCGCCTTCATATCCGGGCTCGCCACACGGCCTTCCATAAACAGACGCGCGAGCACGCCGGCAATTACGCCGTGGGCGAAGTTGAAGCCCTCAACCTCAGCCGCCGCACCGCTGTCGCCCTCCTCGAGCGCAAACAGGCCCTTGGACGTCGCCAACCACAGCGTGCGCGTCAGCCCAAAGAGCGCGCCCTCTTCCTTGTCATCGTCCACCACGGCGGCGACCCACTCGCCGGCATCAATCACGCGGGAGACCTCAGCCGCAACGGCACCAAGCGCGCCAGCATCGCCGGCGGCTGCGCGCAAAACGGCGGGAATCTCAAACGTGCTGGCAGCTGCCCCGCCCTCGCCGCCGATCAGCGCCAAGAAACGGTTCTGCATGGCGGTGATACCAAGCGTGCCCAGCGCCGCGGAAACCTCATCGGCGGAAAACGCCGGGAAGGACGTCGCCTCAAAATCGAGCTCAACGGGTGCATCGGTGCGGATGGTCGCCACCTTACGGCTCAGCAGCGCGTCGTCGATGTGTGCGCGCAGGTTTTCTCCCATCTTGCCCTTGACCTCGTCAGCATGCGCGATGACCTCGTCAAGGCTGCCGTACTGCGCGATGAGCGCACTCGCCTTTTTGGGGCCGATGCCCGGTACGCCGGGAATGTTGTCCGACGTATCGCCCTTCAGACCGTAAAAATCGGGCACGAGCGCCGGCGTGATGCCGTGATACAGGTCGTCCACGCTCTCGGGCGTCATGATCGCCACGTCGGACAGGCCCTTGCGAGTCGAGACCACGTTGACGTGCTCGGTCACGAGCTGATACATGTCGCGGTCGCCGGTCACCAGCAGCATGTCGCAGCCGGCCTCCTCGCCCAGGCGCGCCATGGTTCCCAGGATATCGTCGCCTTCCCAGCCCTCGGACTGCAAAATGGGCACGTTGAGCGCGGCGAGCAGCTCCTTGATCATGGGGAACTGCGCGTGCAGGTCGGGGTCCATGGGCGGGCGCTGCGCCTTGTACTGCGGCAGCATCTCCATACGCACGCGCGGCTTGCCCTTGTCAAACGCCACGACAACGCCGTCGGGATTAAAGGCATCGATCATCTTGAGGAACATGTTCAGAAAACCAAAGATCGCGTTGGTGGGGCGACCGTCCGGCGCGTTCATGGTCGGCGGCACGGCGTGGAAGGCGCGATGCATGAGCGAGTTGCCGTCGATGACGGCAAAGGTACGGCGCTTTTCAGACATATTGAATACCTCGCTTTGGGCTGGGCACGGTTTGCTCACACCAGTTTACACGCTCCCCGCCCCGCGGCCACCGCACATCAGGCTTCCCTGCCGCCGCGGGCCCGCGCGTGATACGATGGCTCACGGTACATCAACCAGCACGATCGATCCGAAAGGAGCCTGCGTCATGGAGCGTCCCTGCGCATGGAAAAAGTACACGCCACAGCAAATCGAGGAGCTCGAGGAGCTTTGCCGCGGCTATAAGCAGTTTTTGAGTGAGAACAAGACCGAGCGCCTGTGCGTCAAGGCCGGCATCAAGATGGCCGAGGAGGCGGGATACGTCAATCTGGAGACCGTGATCGCCGAGGGCCGCGCGCTCAAGGCCGGCGACAAGGTGTACGCCGCCAACCACGGCAAGGACCTCATGCTCGTCAACCTGGGCACCGCCCCGCTCGAGCAGGGCTTTAACATCCTGGGCGCCCACGTGGACTCGCCGCGCCTGGACCTCAAGCAGAACCCCGCCTTCGAGGCCGGCGACATGGCTTATCTCGACACGCACTACTATGGCGGCGTCAAGAGCTACCACTGGGTCGCTTCCCCGCTCGCACTCGTGGGCGTCATCTGCAAAAAGGACGGCACCACCGTCGACATCAACATCGGTGACAAGGCCGACGACCCGGTCTTTACCATCTCCGACCTGCTGATCCACCTCTCGAGCGAGCAGATGGCCAAGCCCGCCAAGGACGCCGTCGACGCCGAGATCCTCGACGTGATCGTGGGCGGCCGCCCCGTCAAGTTTGACGAGGACGACAAGGACGCTCCCAAGGAGCCCGTCAAGCAGATGTTCCTGGATATCCTCAAGGAGCAGTACGACGTCGAGGAGGAGGACTTCCTTTCCGCCGAGATCGAGGTCGTGCCCGCCGGCCCCGCCCGTGACATGGGCCTCGACCGCTCCATGATTCTGGGCTATGGCCACGACGACCGTGTCTGCGCCTATCCGTCCATGCTCGCCCAGATCAACGTCGCCAACGTGGAGCGCACGAGCATCACACTCATCGTCGACAAGGAGGAGATCGGTTCCGTGGGTGCCACCGGCATGACGAGCCGCTTCTTCGAGAACACCGTCGCCGAGATCATGACGCTCGCCGGCGAGGATAGCCCGCTGGCCCTGCGCCGCGCGCTCGCCCGCAGCCGCATGCTCTCCTCCGACGTGTCCGCCGGCTTCGACCCGGGCTACGCCGGCAAGTTCGAAACCAAGAACGCAGCCTTTATGGGTCGCGGCCTGTGCTTTAACAAGTACACGGGCAGCCGCGGCAAGGGCGGCTCTAACGACGCCGACGCCGAGTATGTGGCCCTCATCCGCGACATCATGGACGAGGCCGGCGTGGACTTCCAGACCTGCGAGCTCGGTCGCGTCAACGCGGGCGGCGGCGGCACCATCGCATACATCATGGCTAAGTACGGCATGAACGTCATCGACTCTGGCGTTGCCGTCCTGTCCATGCACGCCCTGTGGGAGGTCGCTAACAAGGCCGATATCTACGAGGCCTATCGCGGCTACAAGGCCTTCATCGAGCGCGCGTAACCAACCCTTCATCAGTTGCGGTGAAATACAGACTAAACTGGCCCATAAACGGCCAAAACAGACCGTATTCCACCGCAACTTCCTTTTTGGCAGAGGAGAGTCCATGCTGCAGGTCGTCATTTCGCCCGCCAAGCAGATGCGCGCGGCCCAAGATGCTTTTGAAGTCCTGGGCATTCCACCCTTTGCGCGCGAGACGGCTCGCCTCCACCGCGCACTGCTAGATATCGAGCGGAATGAAGGCAGCGACAGCCTGCAGGCGCTATGGAACGTGAGTGACAAACTGCTGGGGCCTTGCCTCAACACCCTGCATGAGTTCGGGCCCATCCTGAAAAACGGCGATCTCGACAATCCCGCACTCGCCTGTCACCTCTCCCCTGCCGTCATGTCCTACCACGGCATTCAATACCAGAGCATGGCGCCCGAGGTGATGGATTCCGCGCAGCTCGCATGGCTGCAAGACCATCTGTGGATCCTCTCGGGCCTTTACGGGTGCGTTCGCCCCTTTCATGCCGTCGAACCATATCGGCTGGAAATGGGCGCAAAGCTCGCCGTTGACGATGCCCGAGACCTCTATGCGTTTTGGAGCGACAAGCTCGCGCGGACTATCGCCCCGGCAGGCTCAAACACCACGATCGTCAACCTCGCCAGCGTAGAGTACGCCAAAGCCGTTCTGCCCCATCTCGCGGGCGACGCCACGGTCGTCACGTGCCTCTTTGGCGAAGGCATCCGCAACGGCAAGCCCATCCAGCGCTCGACCGCCAGCAAAAAGGCACGTGGTTCCATGGTGCGCTGGATGGCAGAAAACAAGCTCGAGGATGTAAGCGGGCTCACCGCGTTTGATGTTGGTTATCGTCACTTTCCCGAGCTTTCAAATAAGAACACTTTGGTCTTCCTGAACGAACAGACCTTGTAGGACCACCGCTACTTTTGAATGTGCTGCCTAGGCACGGCGTCTATTCCGCCAAGCCGTCGGCTTTGGCAACTTCGTTTGTCGAGCCATCTTGGTAGGTAATCTTAACGTGCTCTACCTCGGACACCGCAACACCCGATGGGGGCTCCAAGCGCCATTCCGTCAGCGCGATATCCATAGTCGTAGGCACGTCGCCCTGATTCTTGAGCTTCACCGTCAGCGTTTTGAGCGCCGCATCATACGTCACGCGTTCGATTTCTTCGCCCGGAATAGACCCGCCGCTCAACTGCAGCTGCACAAACTCGTCGCGCGGATACCAATAGTCGCCCGGCGCGGCAACGGTATTGCCGCCCGTAACCTTCACTGTCATGATCGGCAGGGCATCGTCGGCCTCGAACTCCCATGCAGCGCCGCCGTGACCGCCAAACGTCCAGATACAAAAGGCAATCACCAGCACGGCAAGCACCGCAAAACCAATCGCGACAAGGCCATGGTGCGCACGGCTTTCCTCGGCCGATACATCCCATTGCGTCTCTCGATATAGATGCTTGTCTTCCATGTTCGCCTCCCCACAGGCACGCTCGTTAGGCCAATCGTACCCATTCGAGCTATACTTGAGCCCATTACATAAACGGGGAGCTTGCAGGACAAGACGGCAGGCTGAGACTGGGCGCGCCCGCCCTGACCCGCAAACCTGATATGGGTAATGCCAACGAAGGGAGCCGTGCCAATGAGCACACAGACCGAGCCCAAGCTCGTCACGCAAATCGACTTCGCCCGCGCCGGGCAGATCACGCCGCAGATGAAGGAAGTCGCCGAGCGCGAGCATCGCGACCCCGAGTACATCCGCGAGCGCGTGGCCGACGGCCGCATCGCCATTCCCGCCAACATCGTGCACATCAAAAAAGGCATGCGCGCCTTTGGTGTCGGCGAGGGCCTGTCTACTAAGGTCAACGTCAACCTGGGCATCTCGGGCGATAAAGCCGATGCCGCCGAGGAATGGAAGAAGGTCAAGATCGCCGAGGACTTTGGCGCCGACGCCATCATGGACCTTTCCAACTCGGGCAAGACGCGCCAGTTCCGCCAGCAGCTCATCGACGAGACGCCGCTCATGGTGGGCACCGTCCCCATGTACGACGCCATCGGCTACATGGAAAAGCCGCTGGTCAAGCTGACCAAGGACGACCTGTTCGAGGTCGTGCGCGCGCACGCCGAGGACGGCGTGGACTTTATGACCATCCACTGCGGCATCAACAAGTCGGTCACCAAGACCTTTAAGGAGACCGGCCGCCTGATGAACATCGTCAGTCGCGGCGGCTCGCTGCTGTTTGGCTGGATGGAGGTCACCGGCAACGAAAACCCCTTCTACGAGTACTTTGACGAGCTGCTCGAGATTTGCCACGAGTACGACGTGACGATTTCGCTCGGCGACTCCTGCCGTCCGGGCTGCCTCTACGACTCCAACGATGCCACCGAGACCGCTGAGATGATCGAGCTGGGCAAGCTGTGCAAGCGCGCTTGGGCCGCCGGCGTCCAGGTCATGGTCGAGGGCCCGGGTCACATGGCGCTCGACGAGATCGCCGCCAACATGAAACTGCAGAAGCGCCTGTGCCACAATGCCCCGTTCTATGTGCTCGGGCCGCTGGTGACCGATATCGGCGTGGGTTACGACCACATCACCGCTGCCATCGGCGGCGCCATCTCCGCCAGCTCCGGTGCCGACTTCCTGTGCTACGTGACGCCGGCCGAGCACCTGTGCCTGCCCAACGCCCAGGACGTGCTCGATGGCCTCATGGCCACTAAGATTGCCGCGCACGCCGCCGATATCGCCAAGAAGGTGCCGCACGCCCGCGACATGGACGACAAGATGGGCCAGGCACGCCGCAAGCTCGACTGGGATGCCATGTGGAAGTGTGCTCTCGACCCGGTCACCGGCAAGAAACGCTACGAAGAATCCCCCGCCGCCACCGAGGGCACCTGCACCATGTGCGGCAAGATGTGCGCCGTCCGCACCGTTAACAAGGTGTTCGAAGGCACGACGATCGACCTCGGCATGGAGGACTAACTCGTCACCGGAGCCACAATCGGTAACATGGTGTTCGTCAATTGTTGACGTGTGAACATTTGCTTACACTTGCGTAAAGATTGCATCGCCCGCCCGGGTTCGACATAGAGTCGGCCCGGGCATCTTTATAATGCTGGCTTAAAGACCCATTTGATTCCGACCGAACAAGGGAGCAAACATGGATCGCAGTAAGGTACCTGCCGTCCTGTCCATCGCAGGATCCGATTCCAGCGGTGGCGCCGGCATTCAGGCCGACATCAAGACCATCACGGCGCACCGCCTGTATGCCGAGACGGCCATCACCGCCATCACCGCACAAAACACGCTCGGTGTCACCGCCGTGCAGAATATCTCCCCTGATATCGTCGCTGCGCAAATCGATGCGGTCTTTGACGACATCCGCCCGAGCGCCGTCAAGATTGGCATGGTTTCGGCTGCCGAGATTATCGATGTTATCGCCGACCGCCTGAGCGCCTGGAACGCGACAAACGTGGTAGTCGACCCCGTCATGGTAGCCACCTCGGGCGCACGGCTGATTGCCGAAGATGCCGCCGAGGCGCTCACCCGCCGCCTATTCCCGTTGGCGACGGTTATCACGCCCAACATTCCCGAGGCCATGGCGCTGCTCGACTATGAGGTCGATTCCGAGCGTACGCAGCAAAATGCCGCCATGCTCCTCACCCGCCGCTTTGGCTGCGCGGCCCTCGTTAAGGGCGGGCATTTTGTCAATGAGGCCAACGACGTGCTGGCCGAGCCCGCGCCGCTCGATGACGAGGGAAACCACCTGGGTGATCCGCTCACCACGTGGTTCCGTCACAAGCGCATCGAGACCAGCAACACGCATGGCACTGGCTGCACGCTCTCGTCCGCTATCGCCTGCGCGCTGGCCCAGGGCATGGACCTCGCCGACGCCATCAATGCCGGCAAAGCCTACCTAACAGGCGCCCTCGCCGCCGGCCTGGACATGGGCAAAGGTTCCGGCCCCGTCAACCACATGTGGCAGTACTAAAACCCACAGTCAAAACCACCACAAAGGGGACAGGCACCTTCGTGGTGGTTCCCGCAAATATCTCAATCTGTAACAGTTAGAGTCCATTTCTAGGTCTACCTGTTACAGATCGAGATTTTTTATTCGCACCCTTTTATTTATCTCAATCTGTAACAATTACTCGGCAAAATCAACCCCAGATGTTACAGATCGAGACAAACAAACGCCCCAAACCACCGCAAAGATGGCTGTGGTGGTTTGGGGTCGGACTACTCACCGAGCATCTCTTGGAGCTTGGCCGCCACGGCGTGGCCCAGGCTCTCGTGACCCTCGGGCATCATGTGCAGATAGTCAATATCCCCCGCCTCGGCAAAGTCGGCGGCATTCATAAAGTCGCAGCCGAGCTGCTCGGCCACCCACGCGTAGTACTCGGCAAAATGCTCCGACGCCTCCACGGCATGCTCGCCAAACTCGGTCATATACACATCGGCAATCTGCGGCTTAATCTTGATGGGAGCCACCAGCAGAATGCGCGGGCAGGGTGCGGCATCAGTCCACGGAAACACGCGGACCGTGCGAACGAGTGCCATGGCACCGTCAGCGATATCGGTGGCCGTTACGTTAAAAGCGGTCTTGCAGTCGTTAGTGCCCAGCATAATCACAATGGCATCCAGCGGCTTATGCGACTCCAGCAGCATCGGCAGCGCGCGAATGCCGTTGAGGTTGGTGTCCAGATGGTACATATCGTCGCGCACCGTCGTGCGACCGTTCAGGCCCTCCTCGATCACATGCCAGCCCTCGCCCAGATCGCGCTGGGCCACACCGCACCAGCGCACATCTTGCGCATAGCGCACCGCGGTGCCGTCGCGCATACCCGCCGGATCGTAGCCATACGTGTTGCTGTCGCCAAAGCACAGAACGTTTTTCATCTTGAGCTCCTCACTCAGTAAAAAGCCGTCAGGAGCAGCTCCTCCCGCCGGCTTGGCATGTCACATCGCGCGCGTCGCCCTACAGGTACTTGCGCCAATCGTCTTCGTCCTCATCATCCTCAGCAGCAGACTTCGCCTGCTCGGCAGCACGGGCAGCCGCGGCGCGGGCGGCAACCTGGGCATAGGACTCCTCGTTGCGCTCGGGGAAGTTTGCCAGCACGTGCTCGAACTTAGCGAAGTCCTCGTCCCAGCGCGTGGAAGGCACGGCGAAGAAGACCTGCTTGACCTTAAAGTCGCCCGACGCGAGCTCCTTGCGGAAGAGCTCTGCCACAGCCTCGGCGTCAAAGCCGTTGTTGTCGCAGCCCCAAGCTCCCAGCACGAGTTTCTCGCGACCCAGCTCGTCGCAGATGGCGAGGACAAAGCGGATACGGTCGCGCAGGGCGTCCAGCAGGGCGTCGTCGCTCACGCGGTACTCCTGACGGGCACGCTTGACGTTGGGCGCTGCGGCCACGATCACGTCGGCATACGCATGCACGTGGTTGCGGTCGAAGCGCACGGCGGGCACCACCAGGGCGCGGTTACGGTAGAGCTCGCAGTTGATGTTGCGACGGCGGTTCTCGCCATACCATTTACGCTGCTTGTCGAGCACGTTGTACAGGTACGAATCGGCGCAGAGCGTCGCCTCCTGGCCCAGATAACCCTGGATATAGCCGCCGCCCGGATTGGTAAACGAGGCAAAGGCGAGCACGGCCATATCGCAGAACTGCGCATAGCCACGGCCGTTGTCTAGGATGGCCTGCGTGGCCGAAGCATCGAGCACGGTGACCTCGGGCAGGACCGGAGCGGGCTCCTCGGCAGGCGCAGGCTCGGCGGCATCCTCGGCGGTATCCTCGGCGGGCGCAGGCTCGGCCTCAACCGCAGCTTCGACCTCGGCGGCGTCGACCTCAACGGTCTCGGCGGCCTTCGTCTCCTCGACAACCGCCTCCTCAGCAGCCACGACCGCCTGGGCCTTGGCCTTCATCGCCGCGACAAAGCCGGCGGGCATGCCGTCGAACTCGCGAACGCCGGCAAGCGAGCGCTCGATATCCTTGGCGCAGGCCTCGGACACAGCCGCCACATGACGCTCGGCAGCCTTGGCGCGAGCCTCACGCTTAGGGTTCGGCTGCCCCGCGCGGTTGGGCCTGCGGTTACGGTTCCTGTTGTCGACGTCTGCCATAAGTGGTCACCTTTCCTGTCGCTGCCGCTATCGGCTTTTTCCATCCATGATACCCCGCCACGCATAAAAAAGGCGGCCCCGAAGGACCGCCTTTCGCATCGTTTTACCGCGCCCGATAAGAGCAACGCAAGGCATCGCACTAGTCGCGACGACCGAGGATATTCAGAACACGCAGGAACACGTTGATGATATCCACGAACAGGTTGGACGCCATAAGCACCGCATTGGGCAGCGTGGGCGGCACCGTCGTGGCAACATAGGTGTCGTAGCCAATAAAGCCGGCGAACACCACAATCACGATCAGATCGGTGATGGTCTGCGAAACGCCCATGAACATGAGCACGATCTCGACCAGAATGGTGGCGAGCAGAATGCCAAAACCAATGCCATATACGCGTCGGAAGAACTTGGGGAATGTTACGCCCAGCGCGCCAAAGACAAAGGTGATGGCAGCAGTGGCGATAAAGGCGGTGTTGATGGTGGGCAGGTCGTAGTTGGCAAGACCAAACGACGCCGTCAGGCCAAAGGTGCTCGCAAAGACCACGTAGCCCACAAGGGACAGGCCCACCGACTGCTTGCTAGCAGCGGCCGACATCATGACGATGCCGACAATGGTCAGGATAAACGAGCCAAAGACCAGCGGCAGAGCGGCGCCGCTCATCATCATGCGGGCAAACGACATGGTGCTCGTAAAGTAGGCGCCGGCGCCCATGACGCAAAAGCCCAAGAAGATGAGGGCGGACATGGCAAGGTTGTACGCACGCGGCGACATCTCTTTAGCGCGGCTTGCACCGGTCTCGATGGGGCCGTTCTGATAACCCTGAATATCGTTCATACTTCGTCCTTTCAAAAAGCGCCGCGAATGACGGCGCCGTAGATGACAAGATTTCTGCCATTGTACCCGAATGCTGCGTGCTCTTACCTACGGCGCTCCCCCTCGAGTGTGCGGTCGAACGCCCATACCCACCAACGCATCACATGCGCCTGCGAGCCATCCGCCCGTTCGCGCGCCTGGTCCTCCAGATATAACTCGGTCGCATGCCCGCCAAAACGAACCTTATATGTTGCCGTACGGATGCCGTGAACCGTCAGACCGAACCCGGTGGTCGAGACGATCTCGTCAATCGTAAAGCAACGGCCGTCGACCCAGCAGACGGTGACCGGCACGACTTGTCCGCCCGCGAGGATGCGGGCCACGACGTCCACGTACTGCTTGTGCACGCGCCGTGTTTTGCCATCTGTCTGTCGATATTCCATGCCCCTATTATCGAACGCATGTTTGCATGTTGTAAAGCGAACAGACTGTGGTTTTGAAGTGTCGGGGCGCGCACGCGTGTCCTCATGGCGTGTTAGCAAAAAGAACACCCACGGTCAACAGGGCAATACTCAATTTTAGTGCCAAAAATTCACTTGGTTGATTTCCGATCTCAGCCGAACACATTGAGCGGATAGGCCGTTCCCGCAGTT
>NZ_JADNOH010000056.1 GCF_015557435.1 Collinsella aerofaciens | reverse complement strand
CGGCATAGACCTTCTGGTCATGCCGTCCTCTTTGAATGACAAGTTGTCGCTCTGGTGCCCGCGCAGCGTCGAGCAGTTACGGCGTTTGGTAAAACGCCGTAACGAACTAGCTCAGCATCGCATCCATCATCTCGGAGTTGACGGAGTCGTCGGCAGACCACTCGCCGTCATCGTTGCAGGTGTACTTGAAGATAACCGTGGTCTTCCTGGGCTCGGTGGCCTTGGCCACATCGACCATCACCTGGCCGGCCATCTTGTACAGCTCGTCATCGGAAGGAACCGTGTCAAGTGCAGCGACCTTCTCCTGATACTGGGTGGAGAAGTCCTCGACGATCTTGTTCATGGACTTGCAGGTGATGGAGACCTCGGCGGTTGCAACGCCCTTGTCCTCGTCGACCGTCACGTCGCCGATCTCGTAATCAAAACCCTCGAGATAGGTCTTGGCATACTCCTTGGGATCGATGCCCAGCTGCTCGAACTCGTCGCCCGAAGCCTCTTCCAGACCAGAGAGGAAATCGTCGCCACCGTTTTTGACCTCATCGAACTGAGTCGTAAGGTCCTCGGTGATGAGCTCCTCAACCGAGGGGCCTCCGCAGCCGGAAAGCACGACCACGCATGCAACCAAGACGGCCATGAGGGGCGCAAGCAGCAGCTTCTTTTTCATGTTGTCCTCCCAATAAGCGGCACCGTGCTTCCCAGACACGGCGCACGTTGTGATAGTAAGCACATACTATCCACTTATGAACACCCTCGGCAGCACGAAGGCGCGGTCGGTTCGTTTTAGCGTCCGAACGGTCTGCGAGTCCGCTCAGCGTGCAATAAAATGCATCCGTACCGTGCAATAAAAAAGGGTGACCGGACAATCCGACCACCCTTAGACATCATGCGATGCCGCGATTTACTTGCGGACAACCTTGACGATAGCATCGCCGGCGGCGACGGCGGAGTCGGCCTCGACGGCGAGCTCGACATCGGCGAACTCGGCGGTGTTGGACACGGCCACGACAACGCAGTCCTTGTAACCGGCAGCGGCGATCTTGGCGCGGTCGATCTTGAGCATGGGCTGGCCGGCCTTCACGACATCGTCAGCCTTGACGAAGCCCTCGAAGCCGTCGCCGTTCATGTTGACGGTATCGACGCCGACGTGCACCAGAACCTCGATGCCGCTATCGGACTGCAGGCCCACGGCGTGACCCATGGTGACGGTCACCTTGCCGTCGCAGGGGGCATAGACCAAATCGTCCTCGGGCCACACGGCGCAGCCCTTGCCCAGAACCTCGCCACCAAAGACGGGATCGGGCACGTCGGCCATCTTGATGACCTTGCCCTTGACGGGCGAACACAGCACGTCGGCGCCGGCAGAAGCAGAGATGGAGGCCGGAGCAGCGGCAGCCGCGGGCTCAGCCTTCTTCTTGAACATGTCAAACAGACCCATACGTTTTCTCCTCTTGATTAAGCGCAACGTAGTGCGCATGCCTATGGTGATTATAGTGCCAATTGGACCAAAAACTAAGGTGGGGAGTCGAATCGAAAACTCTGCCGACGTCTTTGTCCATCGGCGCCCGTTTTGTTGATTAACCCTCGATGAGCCCCAGGTGCACGAAGGCGTTCCAGATGCCGTCGTCGTCGACATTCGTGGTCACGAAATCGGCCGCCGGTCCGGCGTTCGTCAGAACGCCGGAACTCAATCGCCGGAACTCAATTACTCCAAGCCCTCAGCGCCGTTGGACTTGATGATCTTCTGGTATGCGAAGAAGCTGTCCTTGCGGCGGCGCTCGTAGGTGCCGGTGCCGTCGTCGTACTTATCGACATGGATGAAGCCGTAGCGCTTGCGCATCTCGCCGGTGCCGGCGGACACCAGGTCGATGGGGCCCCACCAGGTGTAGGCGATCAGGTCGACGCCGTCGGCGACGGCCTCGCCCATGGCCTTGATGTGACTCTGCAGATAGGCGATGCGGTACGGATCGTGAATGGAACCGTCCCCCTCGACCTCGTCGTAGGCGCCCATGCCGTTCTCGACCACCATCAGCGGAATCTCGTAGCGGGCGTAGATCTCGTTGAGGGCGATGCGCAGGCCCAGCGGGTCGATCTGCCAACCCCAGTCGGTGGACTCCAGGTAGGGGTTCTTGCCGCCAAAGGTCATGTTGCCCTCGGTCATCTCGTGGTCCTTGTGGGTGCCCACGGTGCCGGACATGTAGTAGCTAAAGGTGTAGAAGTCGACCTTACCGTCGGCGATATCCTGCAGGTCGCCGTCCTCCATTGCGAGCTCGACGTCGTTCTCGGCCCAGAAGCGCTTGGCATAGAACGGATACTTGCCGCGCACCTGCACGTCGGAGCAGTACCAGTTCATGGAGTTCATCTGCTGCTGCGTGGCGAACACGTCGACCGGATCGCACGTGGCGGCGTAGGAGAGGATAAAGCAGTCCATGTTGCCCATCTTGAACTGCGGGTAGTGCTCGTGGGCGTAGCGCACGACGCGGCCGCTGGCGACAAACTGGTGATGCAGGGCCTGGAAGCGCTGCTGAGCGGTGGTCTTGATGGCGCTTGCCGGGCCCTCGAAGCCCTGGATCAGGCCGGTCTCCATCATGGCGCCCATGTCCATGGTGCCGCAGTTGATCTCGTTAAAGGTGAGCCAGAACTTGACCTTGTCCTGGTAGCGGTCGAAGACGGTCTGGCAATACTTCTCAAAGAAGCCGATGAGCTCGCGGCTTGCCCAGCCGTTGTACTTCTCGACCAGGTGATAGGGCATCTCGTAGTGCGAAAGCGTCACGAGCGGCTCGATGTTGTGGGCGCGCAGGCAGTCGAAGACGCGGTCGTAGAAGGCGAGGCCGGCCTCGTTGGGCTCGGCATCGTCGCCGTTGGGGAAGATGCGGCTCCAGGAGATGGACATGCGGAACATGTTGAAGCCCATCTCGGCGAACAGCGCGATGTCCTCCTCGTAGTGATGGTAGAAATCGATGCCGTCATGGTTGGGATAGAAGCGGTTGGGGTCGATATCGATCGTGATCTGACGCGGCTCCTTGTAGCTGCCGCCCAGGAAGTGGTCGTCGACGGAAGCGCCGCGGCCGTCCACGTTCCAAGCGCCCTCAAACTGGTTAGCGGCGGTGGCGCCACCCCAATAGAAACCCTCGGGGAACTTGATGTTTGCCATGAGCATCTCCTTTGCATCGTGGGTCGATAATCCGAGTATCGCCCACGTGCGGGGCATGCGGAGGCGATGGAGCCAAACCCGACACTTCTTTTCGCGCCCGCAGCCTGCCGCCACCCTGCCCTTGACACTTCCTGACACCTGCCAAAAAGGGACAGGTTTATTATGGTCGGTTTTATCTGGGCAAACGCTGACGATAGGCAGCCGGCGTGCAGCCATAGTGCTCGGCAAACTTTTTGTAGAAGAAGCTCATGTTGGCATAGCCCGCCTCGTGCGCTGCGACCTCCGCGGTGGCGCCGGCGTCGAGCAGTGCCGCTGCGCGTGCCAGGCGGCTCTCCTGCACGAGCTGCATAAACGTGCGGCCCGTCTGACGCTTGAGCAGAGCGCTTGCGTAGTTGGGGCTCAGGTGCAGGTGGCGGGCGAGGTCATCGAGGGTGCAGTCGCAGGCGCTGCGCTCGATGAAGCCCATGGCAGCCGCGACCTGCGCCGATGGCAGCGCGGGCTCGTCCGTTTGCAGCAGCGCGGCCTCGTAACTTTGCATGAGCTCGACTAGCAGCAGCTCGAACAACCTCGAGACGATCTGGGGGCTCGCCGCCGTCGGCTCCAAGCGCTCGCAGAGCATCTCCTGCATGTAGCGGCGCACGCGACGGCTGCCGCCCGTATGGAAATGCACGTGTCCGCGGTGGTCCGTTTCGTCCGTGAGGGCGTTGAGCAGGAAGCTCGAGACAGCGCTTGTGGGCGAAAGACTTTGCTCCAGGCTGCGGCTGAGCATTGGCCGCGAGATGATGACACTCAGCATAATGTCGTGCTCGCCGAGCTCGCCTACGGCATGCGGACAGGCGGCATCGAGCAAGAGGACCTCGTTTTGAGCAAGCGTGAGCGCCGCGCCATTGACGATTTGCGGCGCTCGTCCTCGATAGACATAGCTGATTTCGACATAATCGTGAACGTGTTCCGGCACAGGATTGAAGCGTGAATTGCGCACGATCGACAGGCCCTCGGGCATGCCCTCTTGGTGCAGGACGAGCGTTGGGTTGCCGATTTTACGGACATGTCGACCATCGTTATCTGTGTGATCACCTTGACCGAGCGCATCGCTCCAGTCGTAATGGGCGCCCGAACGATAGGCGCGTTCACTGTCGGTCAGCTCGAGTAGCAGGTTATCCAGACGCGCGAGCTCCATAGTGCTCCCATCGTTGATTCGGTCATATTCTGCCGTGGTTTTGATATTAGCAGGGCGGCGCGCTCGGCGTACTCTGACTTCAATGAATTTGAAAGGCTGTTTTGGAGGAGCGTATATGGCGGCGTATTTTGAGCAGGTGCTTGGCGGCATCTACGACAACCACGTGCTTCCGTTCTTGTGGCTCAAGGGCGAGGCGCGCGAGACGATCACCGAGTATCTGGAGCAGATCGCTGGGGCGGACATCCGCGAGGTCTGCCTGGAATCGCGCACGCATCCCGATTTCTGTCGCGACGGCTGGTGGTCTGACCTGCGCTTTATCATCGGCGAGTGCAAGCGTCTGGGGCTGAAGACCTGGCTGCTCGACGACGCGCACTTCCCCACGGGCTATGCCAATGGCGCGCTCGAAGGCGAGGGCGTCGACCCCGCGCTCAAGAAGACCGTGCTCAAGCATCGCACGATAACGGTTGTCGGTCCCCAGCCGTCCACGACCATCAAGCTCGGCAATCTCATGGACCCCACGGAGCATTATGTGGGCGCGGCGGCTTTTGATGCCGCCGGTGCGCCGCTGCACCTTGGGATCGCCGTTGAGCAGGCCGACGACGGCGCCCCTACCCGTCTGCGTTTTAACGCCCCCGCCGGCGTCACCACGATCGAGCTGTACGTCACCAGCCAAAAGACCGGCTTTCGCGATGAGTACATCAACATGGTCGATATGGCCTCGTGCCGCATTCTCATCGACGCTGTCTATGAGCGCACGCTTGAGCACCTGGGCGACGAGTTCGGCAAGACCATCCTGGGCTTTTTCACCGACGAGCCCGGCTTTATGAACGAGAAGGGCACCACACTCGACGATGCTTCTACCAGCAGCTTTATCGGGCGAGGCGACCTGGCGCTGCCGTGGTCGGACGAGCTTGCCCGTCGCCTGCGCGATGCGCTCGGCGAGGATTGGCTTGCCCAACTGCACGGCCTTTGGACGCGCGAGGCGGACGGCGCCCGCGCTCGACACGTCTACATGGACATTGCCACCCAGCTCTACCGCAGCTGCTTTGACGAGCAGATCGGCGATTGGTGCCGCACGCACGGCGTTATGCACATTGGACATGTGATCGAGGACAAGGGTTGCCACACGCGTCTGGGTCAAGGCGCCGGGCACTACTTCCGCGCCGTCGCCGGACAGGACATGGCCGGCGTGGATGTGGTCATCAACCAGCTTGCCCCCGGAATTGACCGTGGGCACTACAGCTATTTCCACGGCGCGTGGAACATGGAGTTCTTTACGTACGCGCTTGCCAAGCTGGGCTCTTCAGCCGCGCGCCTCGACCCCAAAAAGCAGGGGCGCTGTATGGCCGAGGTCTTTGGCGCCTTTGGCTGGCACGAGGGCTTGCGCGAGATGAAGTGGATCGCCGACCACATGCTCGTCCGCGGCGTTAATTGGTTTACGCCGCACGCGTTTAGCATGGCGCCCTTCCCCGATTGGGACTGCCCGCCGCACTTTTACGCGCATGGCAACAACCCGCAATGGCCGCACTTTGGCCAGCTCATGAGCTATATGAATCGCACTGCCTCGTTGCTTTCAGGAGGCGCTGCCACCCGCCCCGTCGCCGTTCTGTACCATGCCGATGCCGAATGGGCCGGCAACGCCATGCCCGTCGAGCGCGTGGCGGCCGAGCTCACGCGCGCGCAAATCGACTTTGATTTTGTGCCAACCGAGGCTTTTGAGGATGAGGGGCGTTACGAGGTTTCGATCGCCGATGGAACGTTTGCCGTCAACGGCTGCCGTTATCAGGCGTTTGTTCTGCCCGGAGCCTCGTTTATTGGCACTGCTACGACGGAGGCGGCGAGGCGCATGATGGCTGCGGGCGTCACGGTGCTTGCCGTCGACGAGGTGCCCGGCGCGGTCTATGACGCGGATGGCGCGGCCGAGCTGGACGGGCTTACGGCGACACCACTTGCCGGCGTGGCGGACGTGCTGGCAGCCGCGGGACTGCAGACCGTTGTGACCGATACGCCGCAGCCCTGGCTGCGCGCACTGCGCTACGAGCGCGCGGGCGAGACCTATGTGATGCAAGTCAACGAGCATCCACGTGAGAGCATTGCCTGCGCCGTTTCGCTTCCGTCAGGCGAACGCCTTTGCGGCACGCGCCTCGACCTGCTAAACGATGCTGCCCCTGTCGCGTTTGACGGCGTGTTGGAGCTGGAGCCCTTCGAGAGCTGCATTGTTGTTCTGGGGGCAAACGGCGAAGTCGAGTCCGATAGCAGCGCGGATGGTGCGTCCGTCCTCGATATCGACAGCCCCTGGACCGTCGCCCTCTCCCCCGCCGGAGGCGACGGGGCCTTTGGCGAGCCGCAAAAGCTCGAGCACCTGTGCGACCTCACGGCCGAGCAGTTCGCCGGCACCTGCGGCACATACCGCTACCGCACCTCGTTCGAGCTGGCCTGCGACCTCGCCGACACCGCCATTGACCTGGGGGATGTCTACGAAGTCGCGACGCTCACGCTCGACGGGCAAACGCTCGGCACGCGCATCTGCCCGCCCTATCGCTTTGCCGCCGGCCCGCTTGCCGCTGGCACGCATGAGCTCACCATCGACGTCATCAACACGCTCGACCATGCGATTCCCGACATCTTTGTCCTCACCGAGCCCATCGCGCCCAGCGGCGTCCTCGGCCCCGTTACCCTTTGCGGGCAAAACCTGCCAAAATAACCCTGTCCCTTTTTGGCAGGTTTGGCGAGTGTGGGAGTTCGAATGGATATCAAACGCAAGATTTCCGAGGCGCAGGGCCTTACCCCCACCGAGCAGCAGCTCGGTATCTCGGCCCTTGCCATGGGCGAGGACATCCGCGGGCTCTCCATTAAGGAGTTCGCCGCGCGCACCAACGTTTCGGTCGCGAGCGTGCACCGCTTCTGCAAAAAGCTCGGCCTGGAGGGCTTCAAGGACCTCAAGGTCGAGCTTATCCGCCTGGCGACCGAAGCGGGCAACCGCCGCGACGTGGACATCAACTTTCCCTTCGATGCCACATCCACGCCTGCACAGGTTATGGAACGCATGGAGGGTCTCTACCAGACCACACTGGCCGAGACACAGGAAATGCTCGACCCCGCGCAGCTCGACCACGCCGCCAAACTGATCGCGAAGGCACGGCAGGTCGACATCTATACAGGCTCGCACAACCTCTATCCAGCGGGGATGTTCCGCGACCGCCTGCTTTCGTCCGGCAAAAGCGCCACGTGCTACGGCAGCATCGAGGCCCAGGTGCGCACGGCGCTCGCCTCGGATTCCGGCCATGCGGCCATCGTCATCTCCTACAGCGGCCTCGCGCCCAACCTCAAGGAAATCTTGCCGATCCTCAGCAGCCGGCATGTCCCGGTCATCGTCATCGGCACGCCTTACTGCACGCGCATCCACCCTGGCTTTGCCGCCTATCTCACGGTGAGCGACCACGAGAGCATGACGCACCGCATCACGCAGTTCGCCAGCCACATCGCCGTGCAATACGTGCTCGATTCGCTCTACAGCAGCTACTTCGCCAAAGACTACGCCCGCTGCGCCGAGTTCCTAGAGCGCTCATTCCCCTACACCCGCCTGCCAGGACTCAAGTAGCAACAAGCGTGGATTTTCGGACACTTATCAAATGAGCGTGGACAATCTCCCACTTTGAGCCCCCACACAGGCCAAAACCGGGAGATTATCCACGCTCATTCTGGATGGTACATTTTCCTCCGTCCCCAAGGGATCCAAGCACCAGCTAAGGCAACGCCGATGTCTTGGCACCGACAGACACTATGACCCAATCCGAGGGCACGGAAACGACAGGAGCCCCCGCTCGT
>NZ_JADNOH010000055.1 GCF_015557435.1 Collinsella aerofaciens | reverse complement strand
TGCGGGAACGGCCTATCCGCTCAATGTGTTCGGCTGAGATCGGAAATCAACCCAATTCCCTCCGCCTGACGCTGGTGGATGTTCTCGCGCTCCACCTGCGCCACGTAGCTCAACAGCTGCAGCACAATGTCGGCAATCAGTGTACTCGTCACGTCCGGCGCTTCTCCATCCTTTGCGCGCGTGTCGAGCAGCGGCATATCCAGCACCACGATGGCCGTCCCGCGCTCTTTTGTGATTAGGCGCCATTCCTCGAGTATCTCGCTGTAGTTACGACCCAGGCGATCGATGGACAACACCACCAGCACGTCCCCATCCCCCAGCACGCGCAGCAGATCGCGATATTGCGGACGGTCGAAGTCCTTGCCGCTCGCACGGTCGGCATAAATATTCGCAGACTCCACGCCATAGGCGATCAGCGCATCAAACTGCCGATTCAGGTTCTGATCACGAGAGCTCACGCGCGCATAGCCGTACACAGTCGCCATCTCATCCCCGCTTTCTTGTAAACCTGCCAAAAAGGGACAGGTTTATTTTGGTAGGTTTTACCTCCCAAATAGCAGGCGGATAGGCGGCCGAGCAGGCGGCGACGCAGCCATCATTCAAATGCAAGGGCGGCCCCGAAGGACCGCCCCGCTCCCCGCACGGTCGGGATTCGACTAATGGATAAGCTTAAAGTCCAAGTGTCCACGCGTGGTATTAACGCGCGAGACCTCGATAATCACGCGCTGGCCCAGCTCATAACGAGTCCCCGTGTCGGCGCCCGTCAGTGTAAGCGCGTCCTCGTCGAACTCAAACCACTCGTTGCCCAGGCTTTTAATCGAGGCCAGGCCCTCGACCTGCGTCAAATCCAAGCGAACAAAAAGGCCCATGCTGCTGACCCACGAGATGGTTCCGGTATAGCGCTCACCCAGACGATCCTCGTAGTACTGAGCGATTTTAATCTTCTGCGTCGCATGGCTGGCGGCGTCGGCCGCGCGCTCGGCATCGCTGCAGGCGCGACAAATCTGGGGCAGAATGCGCGGCAGCGACTCGCGCCCCTTACCGATCAGGCGCGGCGTGCGGACCAGGGCGTCCTTGCCGCCCAGCTGCTCGTAAGCCAGCTGCAGCTTGAGTACGCGGTGCACCACCAGATCGGGGTAGCGACGGATGGGGCTCGTAAAGTGGCAGTAACACGGTGCGGCGAGCGCAAAGTGGCCCTCGTTGCGAGGCTTATACAGCGCGCGCTGCATGCTGCGCAGAAGCAGCGTGTTGACGAGCGGCGCGTTGGCCGTACCGGCGGCAGCATCAACTGCGGCCTGCAGCTCATCGGGGTTTCCCAGGGCAATACCGGCTGCACGGCGGTCGTCGATAATACCCAGCTGAGCCAGTGCCACGGCGGCGCCGTGCAGGCTGTCGGGACTGGGGTCTTCATGCACGCGGTAGCAAGCCTCGATATCGCGGTCGGCAAGCCACTCGGCCACGCACTCGTTGGCGAGCAGCATGGCTTCCTCGATCAACGACGTGGCACACGAGCGCTCACGCGCCACAATCTGCACGGGCACGCCGTCCTCGTCCAACAGGGCGCGAATCTCGGCCGTATCGAAGTCAACCGAACCGCGCGCGCGACGAATGTGGCGGCGAAGCTCGGCGAGTTCGTTGGCGGCGACAAGAAAATCACCCAGATCGACGTTATAGCCGCGAGCAGTTTCCTCGCACGCAAGCCCACGCTCGAGCGCTTCCTCACGCGAAGTCTCTACAGCCGCGACATCCTCGGCGGCACCCTCCAGCACCCCATACTCCACCGCGCCGGCACGCACCAACAGCGCCTCGGCGCCGTCGTAGTCCATACGCACACGCGAGCGAATCACGCTGGGGTACGGATCGTAATGCCGCACGCGACCCTGCGCATCGAGCTCGATATCGACGGTAAACGCAAGACGGTCCTCATCAGGGCGAAGCGAGCACAGGTCATTGGACAGGCGTTCGGGCAGCATGGGAAGCACGCGATCGGCCAGATACACCGATGTCGTACGATGGCGCGCCTCAAGATCGATATGCCCGTCCCAAGCCACATAGTGCGAGACATCGGCGATGTGGACGCCCAGCTTGTAGCCGCCATCGGGCGTGCGCTCCAGAGAAATGGCATCGTCAAAGTCGCGCGCGTCGACCGGGTCAATCGTGATGATAAAGCGGTCGCGCAGATCACGTCGAAGCGGATCTTTGAGCGCCGCGGCCACATCGAGCGACAGCCCCTCGGCCTCGGCCAGTGCTGCCTCGGGATAGCTATCGGTATAGCCATAACGCGCCATTACATACTGAACACCCAGGTCGGGCGCGTCATCGCCGCCAATGCGGCGCTCAATGGTCACGGCGCCCGATTCCAAGCGCGTCGGATAGGTCAGAATGCGTGCGACCACAGCGTCACCGGGATGAACGCCCAAGCGCTCGGCCGAGGTGTCCTCGGGCAAAATAAAGAAATCGGCCTTGAGACGCGAATCGAGTGGCTCGATCACGCCGAGCGGACCGGCCGTCTGGTACGTGCCCACCACACTGATGGCAGCGCGCTCGACGACTCCCTCAATCACGGCACGACGCTCACCATGTGGGCTGTTCTTAATGCTCACGGCGACGGTATCGCCGTCCATGATTTCGCGCTTACCGCGACCCATAACCTTGTAGTCGCCGTTCTCGGTTATGACATAGGCACTGTGCTCATGGAGCTGCACGCGTCCGGTCAGACTCGGGCGGCGCTCGCTGCGCACCGGTCCACGCTTGTTGCGGGCACCGCGCTTATGCTTGTTGTTGCGCCCCATGGCGCCTCCTTACTATCGGTTGCGGACTCCAAAGAGTCTACCCAAATGATCCGCGATCCTGCCGTCGCATCGGAATCAAAAAAAAACGGGCCGCCCCATAAGAGACGACCCGTTGGAAGGAATGAAATCCAGACATGCCTACACGCGCAGGTAGCGGCGCATGGCGATGGCAGAACCAAAGAGACCGATAATCACGCCGACCAGGACCAGCGCAGCATAGGTCACCAGGTAGTACTGCATCGGCAGGGCAAACGACATCCAGCCGATGCTCTCCTGCAAACGCGGAATCATCAGGTTGCGCAGCAGCTCCAGCACGCCGATGGAAAGCAGCGAACCCAAAATGGCCTGCAGCACGCCCTCGGTAATGAACGGCCCGCGAATGAAGCCGTTGCTGGCGCCGACCAGACGCATGATCGCGATCTCGCGACGACGCGCCGTGATGGACAAGCGAATCGTGTTGTTGATAAAAATGAACGCGATAAAGGTCAGCAGACCGACGAGCACCACAGCGGCAATGCGGATGTAGTTAGTCACCTGGAACAGGCGGCTCACTTCCTCCTGGCCGTACAGTACGCTCGCGTTGACATCGCCATCATCCGCGATCTTCTGGAAATCGGCGTCGTCCTTGAGCTTCTCAGCCGTGCTCTCGACCTTGGACGGATCGTCCATCTCGATCGCAAACGAAGCCGGCAGCGGATTCTGGCCATCGAGCGCGCTCATGGTAGCGTCGGCGTTGCCCGACATCTTGCTCGTATACTCGGCCAGCGCGTCATCCTTGTCCTTGTAGGTCACGGACTTGACGTTGCTCCACGTCTTGAGCTCGGCCTCAAAAGCCTGAACATCGGCCTGATCGGCGTCATCGCTAATGAACGCGTTGATGACAACCTGATCCTCGACGGTGCCGATCACGGAGTTCAGCATCGCGGAGCCCATAATGAAGAGGCCGATGATAAACAGCGAAAGGAAAATCGTGATGACGGCGCCGAGCGAGGTGGTCCAGTTACGGAAGAAGTGGCTGATTGCCTCCTTGAAGGAGTAGCCCACGTTAGTTGGTGCCATAGTTGCCGTAACCTCCCCTCTCCTGGTCGCGGATAACGTGGCCGCCCTCGAGGGCGATCACGCGACGGTGCATGCTATCGACCATCTCGCGGTCGTGCGTAGCCACGATCACGGTCGTGCCGGTGCGGTTAATGCGCTCGAGCAGCTTCATGATGCCCAGCGAAATCGCCGGGTCGAGGTTGCCCGTGGGCTCGTCGCAGATCAGCAGCGGCGGGCGGTTGACCATAGCGCGAGCGACGGCGACGCGCTGCTGCTCGCCACCCGAAAGCTGGTCGGGCAGGGAGTCCATCTGATCGGCCAGACCGACCAGACGCAGGACCTCGGGCACCTGGCTGCGAATGACGCCCTTGGGCTTGCCGATGCACTGCAGGGCAAACGCCACGTTTTCGTAGGCGGTCTTTTGCGGCAGAAGCTTAAAGTCCTGGAACACGGCGCCAATCTGACGGCGCAGGAACGGAACCTTGCGGTTCTTGATCTTCATGAGGTCCTGACCGGCAACCAAGATGCGGCCACTCGTCGGCTTGACGTCGCGGTTGAGCGTCGACAGCAGCGTGGTCTTACCCGAGCCGGAGTGACCGACCAAGAAGACAAACTCACCAGGGTAGATCTCGATGTTAATGTCATCGAGCGCGGGCTTGTTGGGCTGCGCCGGGTAGATCTTGGTGACGTGCTCCATGAGGATGACAGGCTCGACACCGGCCTGCTTGGCCATCTTTTTGCGGCTCGCCTGCGGGTCGATGGGCGCGAACACCGACGTAAAATCGGGGTTGTTGAGCGCGTTGTCGAGACTTGCGACCTCGGCGGCCTGATCGCGCTCGACCACCGGCGCAGCGGGCTGCGTGGGGTCGGGAATAGCGGCAAAAAGACCAGACTGCGCAGGCTGCGGAGCCGGTGTCGCAGGAGCCATGGGGTCGGGGATGCCGGCCATAGTAGGCTGCGGCGCGGCGGCACCAGCCTGAGGCTGCTCCACGCGAGCGGTTACGGTCTGGACGGGCTCAAAACCCGCCGTGCCGGAAAGCGCGACATCGCTGGTGGGATTGTAGGCAAAGGGATCGGATGCCGGCTGTGCCTGATCTGCCGGCTGAACGGGGGCCTGATCGACATGCTGGCCCTCTGAATCCGGAGTGGCGAAACGACTGCCCTGGACGCCTGGCTGCGTCTTGGGGGCATCATCGCCCGCACCGGAGGTACGGAAGTGGTTACCCACTGGTGCTCCTTATCGTCGTGCGTTTAAACTACATGAGCGCTTTGTATTTTAGCAGCATTAGCTTTGCTGCACATAAGAAGCATGGCGTGCTTCTATTCCCACCGGCCGGGCACAGGGTTACCTCCCAAATCGTCCTCGGACATGTCGGGAGCCCCGCCGCGCGCTTCGCGCTGCGGGGCTCCCTCCGTCCTGCGGAAAGATTTGGGAGGTAACCCTGCGCCCGGCCTGCGGCTACTATGGGGTCGCCGCGTTTTTCTTGAGGTGCAGCAGCGCCATGCTTGGGGTTGGCTGAATTGCACTTTTCTGTTCTGGGCCCTTTTCCCTGATGGGGCTTTGCTTGACAGGACATCTTCATAAGTTGCGGTGAAATAGGGACTGTATTACCAGTTAAAAGGCCTAATCAGTCTCTATTTCACCGCAACTTCTATTTGGGCTAATTGTTGCGCAACTTGGATTGGATTGATCGACTTACAGTAGCCTCGTTGGGATCTTCTTTGGTTGCGAGGCTGGTATGGTTTGTCCTTGTTGTGGCACTGAGTTGCGCGATGGTGTGAGGTACTGCACGGCCTGTGGGGTTGCCGTTCATGGCCTATCGGCTGCCTCGGCGCTTTGGATACAGTCTCGGAAGCATATTGTAGTCGTCCTTGTTTGCATGTTGACGATCGCCCTTGCCGGTAGCAGCTGGCTGGGACTTCAGTTGTATCAGACGATGTCTTGCTTTATATCGGCTCATTCGGAGCATGCTATTGTGCTCAACATCTCGGCCACAGGTTGGGATACCGATAACGGGGCCTCGCGTGTCCCGATACACATTACGGGCAAAACTGTCGACGGGATAGCAGTCGACGAGGTTGATTATGTAGCCTCCGACGGTTCCGGTATCAGCCTCATTCAAGGTGTGTACACGCTCGAGGCGGCAGGCTCCCCCATCGCCGCCGACGGCACGATCTATCAAATTCCGTGCACGAGCGCCACGCTCACCCTCGACGATGTCTTCGCCACGGGCGAAACGATCAATCTGGCCGAACTCGCCGAGCAAGACTCGATACTCACCTTCCGCCCCATCGGCGCCGTCGATATGACCAACAACGAGATCTACGACGCCGCATTGCTTGCCATGGCATACAAAGGCAACGACGCGCCCGATGTGGCGGCCCTGTGCTAGGCAGCAATCAATCGTCGCACCGCAGCCAGCACAAGCGGGAACGCCTTCAAAAGTTGCGGTGAAATAGGGAGTGTTTTACAAGTTAAAAGGGCTAATCAGTCCTTATTTCACCGCAACTGAAACAGGGGCGCCCTCTTATAGAGAGCGCCCCGTTCGCATTCCAATGTTGTTGGCATGAGGCCGGCTGTGAGCCACCTCGTCTTAGGCCAGGAACTCCTTGGTGGTCGCCACGATGTTGGCGGCGTCCAGGCCATACTTGTGCAAGAGCTCGGCACCCGGGCCAGACTCACCGAAGGTGTCGTTGACGCCGATCTTCTTGAGCGGTGTCGGGCACTGCTCGCACAGGACGTCGGCAACGGCGCTGCCCAGGCCACCGATCACAGAGTGCTCCTCGACGGTCACGACGTGGCCGGTCTTGGTGGCGCTCTTGACGATCAGGTCGGCATCGATGGGCTTGATGGTGTGCATGTTGATGACCTCGGCGTCGATGCCCTCGGCAGCGAGCTGCTCGGCGGCCTCGAGAGCCTCGCCGACCATCAGGCCGCAGGCGATGATGGTCACATCGGCGCCCTCGCGCATGACGATGCCCTTGCCCACCTCGAACTTGTAGGTCTCGGGGTCGTTGATAACCGGCGAGGCCAGACGGGCGAAGCGCATGTACACGGGGCCGTCGCACTCGTAGGCGGCGCGCGTCACGGCACGGGCCTCGATGTCGTCGGCGGGAACGATCACGGTCATGCCGGGGATGACACGCATCAGAGCGATATCCTCGCAGCATTGGTGCGTGGCGCCATCCTCGCCCACCGAGATACCGGCGTGCGTGGCACCGATCTTAACGTTAAGGTGCGGATAGCCGATGGAGTTGCGGACCTGCTCAAAGGCGCGGCCGGCGGCAAACATGGCAAAGCTGCTCGCGAAGGCAACGCGACCGGTGGTCGCGATACCGGCGGCGACGCCCATCAGGTTGCTCTCGGCAATGCCCACATCGAAGAAGCGGTCGGGGCAGGCGGCCTTAAACTTGCCGGTCTGCGTGGCGGCGGCCAGGTCGGCGTCGAGGACCACAAAGTCATCGTGCTCGTTGGCGAGCTCGACGAGGGCCTCGCCGTAGCTTACGCGCGTGGCGATTTTCTTGACGTCTGCCATCCTAGAGCTCCTCTCCGGCGGCCGTGAGCTCTGCCATGGCCTGCTCAAACTGTTCATCGTTGGGGGCCTTGCCGTGCCAGCCCACCTGGTTCTCCATGAAAGACACGCCCTTGCCCTTCGTGGTCTCAGCGATAATGGCGGTCGGCTGACCCTTGGTGGCGCGGGCCTCGGCAAAGGCGGCGCGGATCTGGTCGAAGTCGTTGCCGTCGGCGAGCTCCACCACATGGAACTTGAAGGCGCGGAACTTGTCGGCGAGCGGCATGGGGTCGTTGACCTCCTCGACGGGGCCATCGATCTGCAGGCCGTTATGGTCGACGATCACGCAGAGGTTGTCGAGCTGCTGGTTGCCGGCAAACATGGCGGCCTCCCAGACCTGGCCCTCCTCGCTCTCGCCATCGCCCAGCAGGGCGTACGTGCGGTAAGTATCGCCCCAGTGCTTGGCGGCAACCGCCATGCCCACGGCGGCGGAGATGCCCTGGCCCAGCGAGCCGGTGGACATATCGACGCCCGGAGTGTCGTTCATGTTGGGATGGCCCTGCAGGTGACTGCCGATGTGGCGCAGCGTCTCGAGATCCTCCTTGGGGAAGAATCCGCGCTCGGCGAGCACGGCGTACAGACCAGGCGCGCAGTGACCCTTGGAAAGCACGAAGCGATCGCGGTCGGCCTTGCGGGGGTCGGACGGGTCGACGTTCATTTCCTCAAAGTACAGATAGGTCATGATGTCGGCAGCGCCGAGCGAACCGCCCGGATGGCCGGACTTGGCAGCGTGCACGCCGGTGACGATGCCCTTCCTTACCTCGTTGGCAACCTTTTTGAGCTCTTCGTCGCTCATTGTGCCTTCCTTTCATCCTCATTAGACAAAATGCGCACGGCACCGAAGGTAATCCCAACACAGCCGCAATGCACGTACGTCATTCATTATGCTGGAAACTGATGGCTTTACCAGAGTTTTTATCATTATTTGAACAATTTAGCAGGCAGAACCGCTGATGAAACGGTTTATCAATGTGAACGTCTTTTGGATGGGACGCGGTCGGCCCTACGCGCTAATGTCCTTGAATCCCTCGCCGAAAGCTTCCGTAACGTCGGCGACCGTCACAATGGCGTGAGGATCGCGCTCGCGCACGATCGTCTTGAGGGTATTGAGCTCTCGACGGTTCACGATGACCATGATCACCGGCTTCTCGGCACCCGAATACATGCCAGTCGCCTTAAACTTGGTACAACCACGACCCAGGCCATACATGATATCGGCAGCGATATCAGGGAACTTGTCCGAGATGATGAGTACCATACGGCGTTTGTTGCCACCATCGACCACGGCATCGATCACGTAGCCGCTAATGACCATCGAAAGGCCTGCATATAGTGCATTTTCGATTGAAAAGACCGGAGCCGACAGCGCGCATACGGCAACATCGATCGCCATGACGGTCGAGCCCACGGGCAGCGAGGTATTACGCGAGATGATTTGGCCAATCGTGTCCGAGCCGCCGGTGTTGGCGCCGGCGCGCAGCACCATGCCGTAACCGATGCCTGTAATAATGCCGCCCCACATGGCAGGGAGCATCAGGTCCGCATCCGCCAGAGGTGCTACAAACGGGGCGAACAGATCGGTAAAGAAGCCCAGCAGCACAAAGCCCGTCGCGGTCTGCACCACGTAGAACATGCCGCCCTCGCGCATAACGACCAGCAACAGCAAGGCGTTCATCACGATCGTCTGAATACCAACGGGAAGCGATATGCCGCGCGATGCGCCGACCGCCTGGATAATGGTGGCAAGGCCCGTAACACCACCGGCAGCAAGGCCGTTGGGAATCAAAAACAGGTCGGTCGCAATAGCGGCCAGAGCGCACCCCAACATAATCTGGGGCAGGTCGTGAAAGAAGTTCATCGATAGAATGCGCTTGATGTCCAGACGATATGCCATGCTACCTCCCTCAAAAAAGCGCACCCAAACGGATGCGCTTCGAACTTCTTGCTGTATTCGATTCTACCGATTCGCCGAACAAAAACCACCCCTGCGCAGGGTTTGCTTTGGATACAAAACCACCCTGCTCGGAGGGTTTTATCCATTTCCACATAAACCGGGCGGTTTATGCAGATGGGATCTCTGCGTCAGCGTTGCCAGTGGCCCAGCGATGGTAGCCAATAACAAACGGGTCCAGGTCGCCATCGTCAAGAACTGCCTCGACGTTGCTGGTCTCAACGCCCGTGCGTAGGTCCTTAACCATCTGATACGGGTAGAGCACGTAGCTGCGAATCTGGTTGCCAAAACCAATCGTGGTCTTGGGCCCGCGGATCTCATCCAGGGCCTCGGCGCGCTTCTCGAGCTCAATCTCGTACAGGCGAGCCTTGAGGATCTGCATGCACGCGGCCTTGTTCTGGATCTGGCTGCGCTCGTTTTGGCAGGTGACCACAATGCCGCTGGGGAAATGCGTCACGCGCACGGCGGAGTCGGTGGTGTTAACGCCCTGACCGCCCGGGCCGCTCGCGTGGTACACGTCCACGCGGATGTCATCGGGACTGATTTCGATGTCGATATCATCGGGTAGCACGGGGATGACCTCGACGCCGGCAAACGTGGTCTGGCGGCGCTTCTTGTCGTCGGTGGGGCTAATGCGAACCAAGCGGTGGACGCCGGCCTCGGCGCGCAGCATGCCAAATGCGTCCTTGCCCTCGACGGTAAAGGTCGCGCGGTCGATGCCGATGACCTCAGCAGCGGGGCAGTCGTTAATCGTGACCTTCCAGCCGCGACGCTGGCAGTACTTCATGTACATCTTAAAGAGCATGAAGGTCCAGTCCTGGGCCTCCAGACCACCCTGTCCGGGCTTGATGGTCACAATGGCATCGCCGTGATCGAACTCACCGGTAAACCAGCTCGAAAGCTCAAGCTCATCGATGGCACGGGCCAGGCGCTCAGCCGTGGCTGTAGCCTCCTCGCGAAGGGCGGCGGCATCGGGGTCATCCCCCATCTCCTCGGCAAGCTCCAGCGCGGCGCGGGCATCGGAAAGCTCGCCGCGCGCGTTGTCCACGGCAGCGATATCTTCCTTGGTGCGCGCGATTTCCTCCATGGTGACACGGGCGGCGTCGGCATCGTCCCAAAAACCCGGGGCGACGCTTTTGGCCTCGAGCTCCGCTACGCGGGTGCGCTTCTCGTCCAAATGGAGATATGACTCGACCTCGCCGAGTCGGTCCGCAAACGCGTCCAACTCGGCGGGCGTTACCTCTAGAGCCTCGGCCATTAACGATTCCTGCCGTGGCAGTACTTGAACTTCTTACCGCTACCGCAAGGGCACGGGTCGTTGCGGCCCACGTTGACATAGGGGTCATCGCTCTCGGACTTGCGGTAGGTCGTCACTTTGCCACCGTTGTTAACGGCAGCCGGGCCACCCTGGACGGCGGTGCGAGCCTGCACCTGAGCCTGCTTGCGCAGTACCGAATCGCCGTTGTCGCCATCGACCTCGGCGGGACCAGAGAAGTGCGCACCCTTGAGGGCGGGGTCCTCCTTGTGCTCCACAGCCTGCGGGGCAGCCTTGATCTCAATGCGCAGAACGGTGCGCAGGTAATCCTCGTACATGGTATCGACGAGCATCTGGAACGCGCTGTAGGCCTCGGTCTTGTACTCAACCAGCGGGTCGCGCTGGCCAAAGCCGCGCAGGCCGATACCGGTCTTGAGGTAGTCCATCTCCTGCAGGTAATTCATCCAACGCGTATCGATGACGCGCAGCATGACCTGGGTGTTGAGCTCGCGCATCAGGTCCTCGCCCAGACGCTCGGCCTTCATGTTGTAGCACTTCTCAACATAGGCCAGGACATCGGCAGCCAGGGCCTCAAAGTCCTCGTCGGGGAACTGAGGGGTATCGATATGCCCGGTCAGCTCGACGACCCATTTGCGCAGACCCTCAAGATCACGCTCGCCCTCATGGCTGTCCTTGGTGCAGAACTCCTGCACGCAGCGGTACACCGTGTCGTGCATGACCTCGGTGATGTGGTCGGTCAGGTCCTTGCCATCCAGAATCTTGTTGCGCTCGGCGTAAATGACCTGGCGCTGCTTGTTCATGACGTCGTCGTACTCAAGAACGCTCTTACGCATGGAGAAGTTAATGCTCTCGACCTTATGCTGGGCACTCTCGACGGCCTTGGAGATGATCTTGTGCTGGATGGGCATGTCGTCGCCCATGTCGGCCGTGACCATCATCTTGGAGACGCGGTCCATCTTGTCGCCGCCAAACAGGCGCATGAGGTCATCCTCGAGCGACAGGTAGAACTGGGTCTCGCCCGGGTCGCCCTGACGGCCGGAACGGCCGCGCAGCTGGTTGTCGATACGGCGGGACTCATGGCGCTCGGTGCCGATAACGGTCAGGCCGCCGGCGGCAAGCACGCGCTCGCGCTCGGCCTTGCAGGTCTCCTTGGCCTCGGCGTTAAACTGCTCGAGCTGCTCGGGCGTCACGTCCTCCATGGTCAGGCCCTCGTACTCCAGGCGCTCGCGCACCAACTCGTCGGGGTTGCCGCCCAGCAAGATGTCGGTACCACGACCGGCCATGTTGGTGGCAATGGTCACGGCGCCGTAGCGTCCGGCCTGGGCCACGATATGGGCCTCGCGCTCGTGGTGCTTGGCGTTGAGGACCTCGTGCGCGATACCGCGCTTAGTGAGGGCGGCGGACAGCTTTTCGGAGCTCTCGATGGAGACGGTACCCACCAGGACCGGCTGGCCCTTGGCGTGACGACGCTCAACGTCGTCGGCAACGGCGTTGTACTTGGCCTGAATGGTGCGGTACACCAGGTCCTCGTGGTCAACACGCTGCACGGGTTTGTTGGGGGGAATGACCTCGACGGGCAGCTTGTAAATCTCGCGGAACTCAGCGTCCTCGGTGAGTGCCGTACCGGTCATGCCGGAGAGCTTGTCATACAGGCGGAAGTAGTTCTGCAGGGTGATGGTGGCAAGGGTCTGGTTCTCCTCGCGCACGAGCACGCCCTCTTTGGCCTCGATGGCCTGATGCAGGCCCTCGGAGTAGCGGCGGCCCTCCATGATGCGACCGGTAAACTCGTCGACGATCTTGACCTCGCCGTTGGTGACCACGTACTGCTTGTCGCGGTGGAACATGTACTGGGCCTTCAGCGCCTGCTGCAGGTGGTTGACCAGCTGGCCGGAGAGATCGGCATAGATGTCATCGATACCCAGGCGGCGCTCAATCTTCTTAAGGCCGCGCTCGGTGGCGGCAATGGTGTGCTTGGCCTCGTCCATGACATAGTCGCCCGTGGGCTCCACGTCCTCGGTGGCGGTGAGCATGTCGTGCGAGACGTCCTCGCCGCGCTCAAGGCCGCGCACGGCGCGCGCGAAGTCCTTGTAGGTGCTGGCGGACTTGGTGCCGGCGCCCGAGATGATGAGCGGCGTTCTGGCCTCGTCGATCAGGATGGAGTCGACCTCGTCGACGATGGCGTAGTTGTGGCCGCGCTGCACACGCTGCTCGGGGCGGGTGACCATGTTATCGCGCAGGTAATCAAAGCCGAACTCGGAGTTGGTGCCGTAGGTGACGTCGGCCTGGTAGGCCGGGCGCTTGAGCTCGAGCGGCATGTTGTTCTGGAGCAGACCGACTGTCATGCCCAGGTACTTATAGATGCGGCCCATCCACTCGGAGTCACGCTTGGCAAGGTAATCATTGACAGTAACGACGTGCACGCCCTTGCCGGCAATAGCGTTGAGATAGCCGGCCAACGTGGAGACGAGGGTCTTGCCTTCGCCGGTCTTCATCTCGGCGATGTGGCCCTCGTGCAGCGCCATGGCACCGATGAGCTGTACATCAAAGTGACGCATGCCCATGGTGCGCTTAGAAGCTTCGCGCACGGTGGCAAAGGCCTCGGGGAGCATGTCGTCGAGCGACTCGCCGTTGGCGTAGCGCTCACGGAACTTATCGGTCTGGGCGCGGAGCTCCTCCTCGGTCATCTTCTCAAACTGGGGCTCAAGACCGTTGATCTTGTCGACGATCTTGTAGTAGCGCTTCAGGTCCTTATCGGATCCAAAGGACAGCAGCTTTGACATGAATCCCATGTGGTTTTCCTTTTTGGCCATCGCCCGTGGCATGAAACCTTGGACGAGTTAAACACAGATATTTGTACTTTAGCCAAACAAGGCGCCGCCTATGCGGTCGACACGCTCGACCACGTAATAACTACGACAGCCTGCCAAAAAGGGACTGGTTTATTTTGGCAGCTTTTATCTGGGAAAACGCTGCCTCTCTGCCATTTGGTGCAAACCAACCTGTCCCCTTCGCGCCAACCTGGTGCAATGGGGACAGGTTGGTTTGCACCAATAAAAAGATAAGGGCCGCGCACCCAAATGGATGCGCGGCCCTTTTGCCATGAATGCGAGTGTTTGCTCGGCAAGCTATTTACTCAGCAGCCTCGGTGGTCTCGGCCTCGGCAGCGGCCTCCTCGACGGGAGCCTCTGCGGGAGCCTCGGCGGCCTGCTTGGCAGCCTCCTCGGCAAACTTAGCGGCACGCTTGGCCTTCTCGGCAGCCTTAGCCTCAGCGGCGGCCTTGCGAGCGGCCTCGGCCTCAGCAGCCTTGGCGGCCTTGGCAGCCTTGGCCTCCTCGGCCTTCTTGAGCTGGGCGGCAGCGGCGCCACCGAACTTGTCGGCGAAGCGCTGGACGCGTCCACCGGTGTCGACGAACTTCTGCTGGCCGGTGTAGAACGGGTGGCACTCGTTGCAAAGCTCGACCTTCATCTCGGACACGGTAGCGTGCGTCTTGAAGGTGTTGCCGCAGGAGCACGTCACCGTGCACTCGACATACTGGGGATGGATACCCTGCTTCATGGTAGGACTCCTTATTGGTCAGGCGCTGGTTACCGATCAGCGCATAAGGCGTCTTGGTTTCCGACCAAGACAACAAACTCGGCTATGGTACCACGGCGTCGAGCGTCCCACAAAAGGTTCACGGTCTTTGTACTGTGCATCGCGCCCAAGACACAGCAGACGACACGACGAATCGCGGCAAACGGGCGCCTTTGCCCCTTCTCCCATGTTGCAGACGTGTAACGCCGCAGCAAAGGTGCCCCTTTTGGCGCCAGACAGGTACAATGATGAACACTGTACCGTAGCGGAGCGCCCCCGCGCGCCGCAACCACGCGAAAGGGTTTCCCATGGCCGAGATCTCGTCCTCCCGCATCGTCATCACCGTCCTTGGCAAGAACCGCCCCGGCATTGTCGCCGGCGTCACCCGCGTTCTGGGCGAGGCCAACGTCGACATCCGCGACATCACGCAGTCCATTATCGAGGACATCTTCACCATGACCATGCTGGCCGACACCGCCGAGTCCAAGCTCGACTTCGCCGAGCTGCAGAAGGCCCTGGCCGAGGCAGGCGAGCTTTCGGGCGTCAACGTGTCCATCCAGCGCGAGGACGTCTTTAACTTTATGTACCGCCTGTAGCGAACAAGCCGCTCGGGGCAGCTTGACGTCATATCGTCCAAGCGCGCCGCCCCAAAGCGGACCGGAGAGGAGCGCGCATGGCCTACGACGCCAAGAAAATCTACTACCGCTTCGACGATCACCTGAGCCGCCTGGTTCTGGATTACGAGGCGAGCCGTCAGATTTCGCCCGAAAGCGAAAACCTCTACCACGGCCTGCCGACCGCCCCGTACGACGAGGGCTTGTTCGTAGAGCACAACGTCAAGCGCGGCCTGCGCAATGCCGACGGCTCGGGCGTGGTCGCGGGTCTTACCCGCATCTCGGACGTGCACGGCTACAACAAGGTCGACGGTAAGGTCGTGCCCGATCAGGGCAAACTCACGCTTCGTGGCTACAGCATCGAGGATCTGGTCAACAACGCCCAGGCCGAGGATCGCTACGGCTACGAAGAGGTCGCCTATCTGCTCATTACGGGCTCTCTGCCCACCAAGGAAGAGCTTGACGGTTTTTGCGAACGTCTGGGTGCTTTTAGGCACCTGAGCGACGAATACGTCCGCGAGTTCCCCATGACCACGGTGTCGTCGAGCATCATGAATGTGCTTCAGCGCGCCGTGCTGCTGCTCTACGCCTTCGACGCCGAGCCCGACGCCATTACACCCGAGCACGAAATCGACGTCGCCATCTCCATGCTCGCCCGTCTCCCCCGCATCGCCGCCTTCGCGCATATGGCCTCGGTCGCCAAGCGCCGCGGCTCCGAGGTTCATGTACCGCACCCCACACCCGGCCTCTCCACCGCCGAAACCATCCTGCAGGTGCTGCGCGGCGGCATGGCATTCACCCGCGACGAGGCCATGCTGCTCGACGTGATGCTCATGCTGCATGCTGAGCACGGCGGCGGCAACAACTCCACGTTCGCCTGCCGCGTGCTGTCCTCCTCGGCCACCGACCCGTATTCCGCCTACGCCGCGGCTATCGGCTCGCTCAAGGGCCCGCGCCACGGCGGCGCCAACGCCAAGGTTGCGTCCATGCACGAGGACATCCGTGCGCATGTCTCCAATTGGGAGGACGAGGACGAGGTCGCAGCCTACCTGGGCAAAATTCTCGACAAGCAGGCCTTCGACGGCACGGGTCTCATCTACGGCATGGGCCACGCCGTCTACACGCTGAGCGACCCGCGCGCCGAGGTGTGCCGCCGTTACGCGCGCACACTTGCCGCCAAGAAGGACCTGGGCGATGAGTTCGCGCTCATCGAGCGCATCGAGCGCCTGGCACCGCAGGTGATGCGCGACCACGGCATGACCAAGCCCATCTGCGCCAACATCGACCTGTACACAGGCTTTATCTACAAGATGCTCGGCGTACCCGAAACGCTTTTTACGCCGCTATTCGCCGTCGCCCGCATGGCCGGCTGGTCGGCGCACCGCATGGAAGAGCTCTTCTGCGCGCACCGTATTATTCGCCCGGCCTATCGTCCAGTGATCGAGCCGCTGGAGTACAAGCCGCTCGCCGACCGCTAGGACGCGGACCGTTATAGAACTCGAGCGTGGCCAGGGCATCACCGCCCTCGGCCACGCTTTTTATGCCAGTAGAAAGGGCTGCATCAAATGATTGTGTTTTCCGATATGGACGGAACGCTGCTGACGAGCGATAAGCAGATGAGCGATACCACCTGGGCGATGCTCGACGAGCTTGCGCGCCGCGGTATTGAGTTTGTACCCTGCACGGGGCGCCCGCTGTCGGGCATCTTTGAACCCATCCTCGCCCATCCCGCCGTGCACTATGCCGTTTGCGCCAATGGCGCCAGCGTCTGGCAGCTCGACGACGATGTGCCCACCGACGCCTCGCGCGCCACGTGCATCTTGAGCCGTCCGCTCGATTGCGGCATCGCCCATCGCATCCATCGCATCGCCGCCGGCCACGATGTGACCTTCGATATCTTCGCGGACGGGCAGTGCTTCCTCCCCCGCTCGCTCTACACGCGCCTGGATGAGTTCTGCGGCGGCGACCCCCACATCGCGGCTTCGCTCAAGCGCACACGAACACCGATCGACATGGATATCGACAGCAAGATCGACGAGGTCGAGACGCTCGAACGCATCGCCATGTACTGGCACGACCCGGCCGATCGCGACGCCATCGCGGCGGAGCTCGACACGCTCGGAGGCATTGAGGTCACGCGTTCTTACGCCATGAATATCGAGGTCATGGGCGAGGGAGCCACCAAGGGAACGGCCCTCACGTGGCTATGCGAGCACCTGGGCGAGCCTCTCGCCGACGCCTGGGCCTTCGGCGACAACATCAACGACATCCCCATGCTGCAGGCGGCGGGCCACGGCATGGCCATGATCAACGCCGAGCCCGAGGACCGCAAGGCCGCCGACGCCATCACCGAGTTCGACAACGACCACGACGGCGTCGCCCGCACCATCATGGCCGCCCTCGCCTAGTCATTGGCCAGTCACTGGGGACGTTCTTGAATGACTAGTCGTTGGGGACAGTCTTCGCGAAAAAGCTGCAAGGGCTGTCCCCCACTGCCGGCAGAAAAGGAACGTCCCCAGCTGCCGGATTAAGCGAGACTCTCCAGCACGCGGCGGAGCTCACGCTGAACGGCATGGTCGCGGTTGCAGCCTACGACGCGATCGGCCACCGCCTTGAGCGCGGGGCGCGCGTTTTCCATCGCGCAGCCCGTGCCGACAAAGCGAATGATCTCGTAGTCGTTCATCGAGTCGCCAAACGCCATGACCTCGTCGCGTCCAACGTCGTAATGCTCCGCAAGCTGCGCGATGCCCGAGGCCTTCGACACGCCGGGCTGCATGGCATCAATCCACGCGTTACCCGAAGGCGCAAAAGTAAAGAGCTGACCGAGTTCGCGCTGCAGTACGTAAGCGCTGTCCATAACGGCACCGTCATCGCAAAAGATACTCGCCTTGATGATATTTACGCTGGGATCGGGCAGCTCCCAAATACGCTCGGCATTGGGAAGGTCCTTATCGACCTCACGCACGAACTTGCACTCGTCATCGAGCAAGAAGGACTTGGTTCGGTCAAAAAGCGCAAGATGCAGATTGGGAAACGTCCTGACGGCTTGGGCGAGCCTTCGAATCGCCAGGTGAGAATACACCTCACGGTCTACCATCTTGCCGTCGGCGAAGACCTGGGCACCGTTAGCGGCGACAAAGTCCATCTTGTCGCGAACGGGCGCAAAGAACTCGCACAGGCGATCGTAGCGACGACCTGACGATGCGGCGAAATGCACGCCATGCTCGTGTAGCGCCAGAATCAGTTCGTAGGTCTCGGGAGGCACCTGGCCGTTTTCGTCAAGCAGTGTGCCGTCCATATCGGATGCAATCAGTTTAAACATAGAAAAGCTCCCTTCGGGCTTGTTGGAATCGAACGTGTATCCGATTTCAACGTACCCAAAGGGAGCTCAAATAAGACTCCGCGGGCGTAAACGTTACAAGGACCTGGCAAATAGCTCACACATGCCAGAGGTCCTACGGTCACGGCGCCAGGCGACACGCCACCCCGATGGCTAATCGTTAAAGAACGTCCCCGATGACTAGTCGGCGTAGGTGAAGGTCGTGACGTCGAACATGCCCTCGGGGCGGATGCGGAGCGTCGGGATCACCGGCAGGGGCAGGAAGATGATGCCCATGATGGGGTCGAGCGGCGGCTCAATACCCATAGCGCGCGCCTTGACCATAAAGTCGTCGTGCTGTGCGGCAACGTCCTCGGCCGTGCCTTCGCTCATAAGACCACCGAGCGCCAGCGGAATGCGCGCCACGACCTCGCCGTTGCGCACCAGCACGTGACCGCCCTGGCCCACGGCCTCGACAGCAGCCATCATATCGGCGGCGTTGTCGCCCACCACGCACACGTTGTGCGAGTCGTGGCCGATCGTGGAGGCAATGGCGCCACCCGTGATGGTGAAACCGCGCACCCAGCCGCGACCGATATGCTTACCGACCAGGCCCAGGCCAGCGGGGCCGTCGCCGTCGGCGCCCTCGGCCTGCAGCGACACGCCGCGGCCATGGCGCTCAATCAGCATAATGCGACGCAAGTCCTCGTCAGTCTCGGGACGAACCATGCCCGTGATGGCCTTACCCGGCACCACGTCAATCACGGCCTCGCCCGGCTTAAAGGCATAGTCGAATACGTCGAGCGAAAGCTTCGGCAGCTTAACGGAGGCGCGCAGCTCATCGGCAAGGGCCGCAACCTCGGCCATCTCGGGTGCGATCTCGCCCACAAAGGTGCCGTCCTGCGCCACCAGAGCACCGGCGGCATATACGCGATGCGGAGCCGCGGCAAACGTCAGGTCATTGAGCACCAGCAGGTCAGCACGCTTGCCCGGGGCGATCGCGCCACGGAGCTCATGCGGGTCGCGACAGCCGTGGTCCAAGCCAAATGCCTCAGCCGTGGAGAGGGACGCCATAGAGATAGCGACCACGGGGTCGATACCGGCCTCAATCGCCACGCGGCAGGCATTGTCGATCATGCCGGTCGCAAGCGCATCGGAAGGGGCGCGGTCATCGGTCGCAAAGCAGCAGCGGCGAGCGCGCGCGGGATTCTCCAGCAGCATCGGCGACAGGTTGGCCAGGTCATGGCTGCACGTGCCCTCGCGCAGCATCACGTACATGCCGCGAGATAGCTTGTCGAGTGCCTCCTCGGGAATCGTCGACTCGTGGTCGGCGATAATGCCAGCCGCGGCATAGGCGTTGAGGTCCTTGCCGGCAACGAGCGGGGCGTGACCGTCAACCTGTTTGGACGGCGTCTGGTTGGCAGCGTCGATACGAGCGCAGGTCTCGGGATCGGCCATAAAGACGCCCGGCAGGTTCATCATTTCGCCCAGACCAAAGACATCACCCGGATATTCGGCAAAAAACGCCTGCATATCGGCAGCAGTGATGACGGCACCAGCCTGCTCGTCGGGCAGTGCGGGCACGCACGAGGGCATCATGTACTTGATGGAAATAGGAGCACGACGACCGTCCTCGATCATAAAGCGCAGGCCGTCCAAGCCGGAAACATTAGCGATCTCGTGGCTGTCGGCAATAGCGGTAGTGGTACCGCGCGTCGCCGCCATGCGCGCATACTCGGCAGGACGGATGTTCGAGGACTCAATGTGCAGATGTCCGTCGATAAAGCCGGGGGCGAGATAGCGGCCCTGGCAGTCAATGACCTCGGTCGCCTCGTAGGTGCCGGCGGCATCGTCGCGACCGTCGTAGAGCACGCCGACGATTACGCCGTCCTTGACGGCAACGCTACCGGGCGCCACACGCTGGCCGTACACATCGACGATCTGCGCGTTGGCAAACAGCGTGTCGACGGGCACGCGACCCTCGGCGGCCTCGATCACAGACCTCATGACCTCAACGGACATACATACTCCTTTAACCGTAGAAAAAAGCTGCGGAGCGGACAGGCCTTCACCGCAGCAAACCAATAGCCATTGTATGCCCAAACGAAGGGCCAGCAATACGCCTCTCCGCTTAACGGCACACGCCGCTTGGCGCAATGGAGACAGGTTGCTTTGCACCAAAAAGAAACGTCCCTAAGTGCCAACCAGGACAACGCCGTAGGTGGAGGACGGACAGACACTATGACCCAATCCGAGGGCACGGAAACGACAGGAGCCCCCGCTCGT